>SKJX01000047.1 GCA_007121785.1 Nitriliruptoraceae bacterium | reverse complement strand
GCGACGAGTTGGACGACCAGGCGATCGCCTGTGGGCTCAACCGCTCGGCGTTCGTGACCGCCGTCGCGCGGCTCGGCCTGGGAGAGAACCTCGAGGTGGTGGTCGCTTCGCTGCGGGAGGGGGCTTCATCCGGGTCTGGATCAGCTGTGGACGATGCTTGACCGAACGTGTGTTCGGGTGTTACCTTCCCTCTCACATCACATCAGCTGACGGGGAGGTTCTGCGATGGTCGCCGCATCATCCGCTTGCTTCCTCGCGTTGACGGAGCGGAGGACCGGCTTCCCTGGCCATCGGACTGGACATATGTCGAGGTGGTGGCGGGGTCGGTCGGATGCGTGCACGCCGGGGGAGCCGTTGGCCGGTGCCGACGCGACGGGACGACCGGGCCGCGTCGGCGGGGACGCTGTTGGAAGGGGCCGCGCCGACGGCCCGGCGCTCGTGCGCGAGCGATCGGGTGCGTATGAGGCCGGCTCGACCCGGGGCGGATCGACGGACGGGGGGCCGGCGCGGGATGGAGCACCAGACGCTGGCTCGGACGTCTCGAACGCGGCGCGTGTGGCGTTCGCAACGCTGGACGCGGGGCTCGAGCAGCTCGCCGCGATCGACCTGGCCGAGCTCGACAAGGACGAGCTCCGGTCGCTGTTGCGTCGGACCCAACGGCGGATCAACCGCCTGACGTCCATCCGCGCGTTGGCCTCCGCGGAGTTCGAAGCCCGCGCGATCGAGGAGGCGCCGCCGGGGCGTGAGAACGCCGCGCAGCAGGGCGCACGCCAGGGGCTCGGGGGCGAGATGGGCCTCCCGCCCGGAGAGACCAAGCGCAGCGCGGAGACCGGCAAGCGGCTTCGCGACGGTGGTTCGGGGTCTGGATCGGGATCGGGTGCGGGGGATGGGCAGGGCTCGGGTTCCGACGCGGGGTCCGACTCGGGGTCCGACTCGGGGTCCGGCACGGCTTCGAGCGAGACACGGAAGGCCTTCGAGCGCGGCGATATCAGCGAGGGCCACGCCGCCGTCATCACCGACGTGCTGCACCAGCTCCCGGAGGAGATCCGCGAGGAGGTCGAGCGCACGCTCCTCGACGCCGCCCGCACCAACGACCCGGTCTCCCTCGGCCGCATCGCCCGGCGGCTGCTGGCCGAAGCGGACCCGGAACGCGCCCGCGAGCGGGAGAAGAACCAACATCGGCGCCGGTACGCCAGCGTGACCCAGACCGACGATGGTGCGGTGCGTCTGTCCGGCCGTCTGTTCGGGGTGCAGGGCGAGAAGCTCATGGCCGCCTTCCACGCGTTCCGTCGGCCCGACGCACACGAGGAGTCGCGCACCCCCGGGCAGCGAGGCGCTGACGCGATCGAGGCGATGGCCGACGCCGCCCTCAAGGTCAGCGAAGCCCCGACCCAGCACGGCGAACGGCCGCACGTCCTGGTGATCGTGGAGTGGTCGGCACTGGCCCAGATGGCCGGTATCGCCGAACTCGGCTTCACCGGGCCGGTCACGCTCGAGGAGGTCCGGCCGCTCCTGGTCGACGCCAGCTTCAGCCGGGTCGTGCTCGGCCCGGACTCGGTGCCGCTCGAGGCCGGCGAGAAGGTCCGCACGGTGCCGGCCGGGCTCTGGCGAACGGTCGTCGCCAGGGACCGCGGATGCTCGTGGGAAGCATGCGACGCACCCCCTGGTTGGTGCCAGGTCGCCCACGGCAACGTCGCGTACCGCCACGAGGGCCGGCTGAAGCCGGACAACGCCGCCCTTCTGTGCAGCCGCCACCACCGTCGGTTCGACGCCGGCGGCTGGCGGATGACCGTGCAGCAGGGCGCCGTCGTCTACGAACGTGAGGATCCGCGGCCGCCGCCGGGTGGTGGCGGTGCTTCGGGTTCAGGTGGTGGCTCACCGCGTCGAAGTGGTAGCTCACCGAGTCATGGTGGTGATCCACCGGGTCGAGGTGGTGGCGGGGCGGATCCGCCGCCGAGCTCGGGTGGGCCACCGGGTCGTCACGGCGCACACCGCGGCACGTCGACAGCGGGAGAGTCGGACACGCACGCCCTCGGCGATGTTCCGCTGCCCTTCGATGCGGCCTGAGTCCGGGTGGGTGTCGTCAGCTGTGAGGTGGATCGATGCGCGCGGACGGCTCTGGCGGTGGGCGGTGCCCCAACCGCCTTGCCGGCCTGACGTCGGGCGCACTCGCTCGTCGCAGAACCTGGCCCTGACGGTCGCTCGTCGCTGCTCGAGCCGGCGCTGGTCAGTAGCAGGCCCCTCGACGGTCCCGCGGTGGCTCCGTTCGTCCTCGGTCCCGAGCGAGAAACCGAGGGGGAGCGCTCCGCTGCACGGTCGTGGTGCAGGCGTTCCAGCGGTAGTTTACGTAATGTTCCTTATGGGGTTCGTGGGAGGTGGGTGAGAGGGGCTGGTTGAGCCGGCGGTTGCGACGAGGTCCTCCTACCACGGCCTCCTGAACGGGTCGTTGGCCGCGGGACGCCATCGCGAGCAGCGGACGACGGCCGCCACGGAGTGCGCATGCGCTCGTTCGGGGACGACGACGCAGGAGCCGATGAGCGGGTGCCGATGGACGCCTCGACACCGTCCGAGCCAACGCCGTCGGCGACCGGGAGCACGTCGGGTACGACGGCCAGCCGGATCACGGGGATCGCTCTCGCACGCTGCCTGGCGATCTTCGGGATGTTCGCGGTCCACATCGGCCCAACGGACGCCGATGGGCCGCTCGGTGTGCTGTACCGCCTGCCTCATGGACGGGCGTCGCTGCTCTTCGTGATCGTCGCGGGTATCGGCGTGTCGCTGCTCACCAGGTCGCCGCGGTTCCAGGATCCAGACGCGGAGCAAGCTGTTGTGGCGGGCCGTGTTGTTGCTATCGCTCGGTCTCGTTCTGCAGGATCTGGACCACGGTGCTGCGGTCATCCTGCAGGACTACGCGGCGCTGTTCGTGGTCGCCGCGGTGGTGCTGGCCTCGCCGGGCCGGTGGTTGCTCGGCTTGGTCGGTCTCGTGCTGCCGATCGGCAGCGTCGGCTTCCTCCAGGGCCGGCTCGTCGCGCCAGAGGTGTTCGACCGCGGGGTGGTCGCGATCTCCGACCCGGCCACGGAGATCGTGCATGGGCTCCTCCTCTCCGGCCCGTACCCGCTGATCACCTGGCTGGCGCCGTTCCTGTTCATCGCCGATGCGTTCCCGCGGGCGACACGACCGCTGGTCGTGACCGGCCAACTCGCGCTGACGGTCTACGTCGGTCACCTCCTGGTCCTCCACAGCGCGCCCGACGCATCGACCGCTGATGAGGTCATCCCCGCGATCGGGATCCTCGGGGTCTTCGCCCTCGCGTCACTGGTCGTCTCGAGCCTCTGGCGACGACGTTTCCGGCAGGGACCGCTCGAACTACTCCTGCACCTGCCGTGGCGGCGCAACTGAGTAGGCTGTGTCGATGCGCTGATGCCGAGGGATCGCCTCGCACGGCAGGTCCACGGACCGATCATGGCGGCCGCCGACCCTGCGCGGCACCGTTCGGCTCGGGCGCGAACCGGGGATCTGGTTCCGCCGGGATCGCCATGAGGCCTCCGCACCCAACCCCAGCCCCGTTGGCCCGCGTCCGGGCGGAGTCAGACATCGTCCGGCTCGATCCGGCCCATTGCCGACTGGAGCACCGCGGCGTTCGGAGGACACCCATGACGACCATATCTGGGGTCCGTGCGTCGACCAGGTGGTCCCGATGATCGATCAGGTGATCGCCGTCGTGGTGGTCGTCGTGTTCGCCCTGGTCAACGGGGTGAACGACGGCGGCACGGTCGTCGTCGCCGGTCTACGCACGAGCTCGAAGCATCCCTGGTTGCCGATCGTGATGTTGGTCGGGGCGCTGGCGACGGTGCCCCTGTTGAGCACGCGGGTCGCACAGACGTTGGCCGAGCGCCTGGTCGGGTTCGAGGGCGACGGCGGACGGCTGACGCTGATCGCGGCGGTGGTGGCGACCTTGCTCGTGGTGTGGGTCCTGACCGCTCAAGGGTTGCCGACCAGCCTGACGCTGGGCTTGGTCGGTGCGATCGCAGGGGCTGGAACCGCGTCACGGCTTCCGGTCGACTGGGGGCTCGTCGGGTTCGTGCTGCTCGTCGCGGCGATCGCCCCGGCGGTCGGCTTCGTCGGTGCCTTCCTCCTGCAGCGGGCACTACGGCCGTTCCTCGGTCCGATCCGATGGTTGCGTGGCGGTTTGCTGCGCATCGGGTACCTGCTCCAGTGCCTGGCGTACGGCGGCAACGATGGTCAGAAGATCCTCGCGGTCCTGGCGGTCGTCGGTGTGTCGTCAAGCGTCGCGGAGGTCCCGTTCCACCTCTGGCTGGGCACCGTGACAGCCTTCGCCGTCGGCACCCTGCTCGGGGTCGCCAGGCTCGGCCCGACGCTCAGCGGCGGGGTGTTGCCGGTGCGCACCGAGCAGTCCGGCATCGCCCAGACGACGTCCGCGAGCGCGGTGCTGATCAGCGGCGCCTTCGGCTCGCCGGTGAGTCTGACCCAGGCGGTGACCGCGGGGCTGATCGGATCGGGCGTCGGGGTCACAGCACGGAGGGTGCGCTGGCAGGTCGCCACCCGGATCGCCATCGCGTGGGCGGTAACGTTGCCGGCCGCGTTCGTTGTGGGCGCGGTCGTCGCTCTGGCACTGGGAGGGCTGTCGTGAGGCTGATGCGAGCCTTCCGTGACGTGGTGTCCGATCTGTCCGGACGGAGCCAGAGCGAGCTGGTCGACTCCCTCACCGGGCAGGTCGACGCTGCGATCGAAGCGGTGCTGCTGGCCCGCAAAGCCACCGACGGCCGGGTACCGACGGCGCAGGCGCGCACCCGTATGGGTGAGCTCGAGAGCACCGGCGATCGCCACCGAGCGGAGGTGGTGACCCGCCTCTCCCGAACCCTCGTCACGCCGATCGATCGTGAGGACCTGTTCCGGCTCTCCCGCTCCATCGACGACGTGCTCGACAACCTGCGCGACTTCGCCCGGGAGCTCGACCTGTTCGGCTCCGATGTCGGCAGCGAACTGCTGCACCCGTCGCTGGACGCGATCGGCGGCGCCCTCGCCGAGATGCGCGGCGCGGTGACCGCTCTCGCGGAGCAGCCGGAGCGAGCCCTCGAAGGCTCGTTGCGGACCAAGAAGCTCGTCAACGAGGTCCGTGCGAGCTACCAGCTCGGGCTCGCCGAGCTCTTCGATGCCCGGTTCGACGGTCACACGCTGAAGCGACGCGAGCTCCTGCGGCGGTTGGACGTGGTAGGTCTTCGGATCGGCGAAGCGGCCGACGCGCTCGCGGACGGCGGGCTCAAGCGCGGCGCCTGAACCGCCCGGCACGCCGGTATCTTCTGCCGAGGTGAGCCGGATCACGCACGCCTGCACCGACCGTCACCGTGGCACCTGGCTCACCCAGCGGGTCCACGTCTGGTCCTGACGCAGGTTCGGACACGACGGCCGGATGATGCCAGCGTTCGGCCGCGGTCGCGCCGACCGTCTGGCCCTCCCCCGCGGGTCAACCGTTCAACCGCCCCGTCGGGGCATCCGACGGCGAAGGAGCACGACGCCCACACAGCCGATCGCCATCGCGACCGCCCCGGCGGCCCAGGTGCCGGCGAACCCGACGCGTTCGGCCGCCGATCCGAGGATCGCGGGGCCGAACGAACCCCCGACGCCGAGGCCGGCGAGCACCGCACCCGCCGCACGCGCCGGCCGGCTCGGTTCGAGCCGGACGGCCGCGAGGAACACCAGGCCCGTCCAGCCCCATCCCCCGCCCATCGCGGCGATGCCCGCCGTGATCAGCGCCGTGACCGCCAGGCCCGTGGGCACGTCGGTGGTGCCGGCGGCACCGCCCGCCACCGGGCCGGTGAGGGCCGCCAGCAACCCGACGCCCAGGGCTCCGACACCGGTCAGCCACGCCATCATCCGGAGTTCGCTGCCCTGGTGCCGGTCGACCAGCAAGCCCGAGGCGAGCCGCATCGCGACGCTGGCCAGCGAGGCGACCGACAGCAGCAGGCCGGCGGCGCCGGGCTGGAGTCCCGCGACCTGCGCGGTCGGGACCAGGAACGCGGCGACGGCTGCGGCGACTCCCCCGGCCAAGGCCGCGGTGGCCGCCAACCCCGCCAGCAGCGGGGCGGTTCCTGTCGACGTGGCAACCCTCGCGGCCGGAGCGGGGGCCGAGCCCCTGGCAGCGTCATCGCCGGCCTCGTTGCCGGCTGCGGGGTCGGGGATCCGGTCCCCCGCCGTCACGTGGGCGACCACGTCCCCGGACGCGTCGTCATCGACCGCCTTCGGCGAGGTTGCGGTCGTCGCCCGGGACGAGGGACCGACGGTGGGACGCCCCCGGCTCGGGCGCACGGACGGATCCAGCGCGCTCGGGATCAGCAGCGCGGTCCCCACCGCGATCACCGCGCCGAGGTAGAACGCGGGACGCCAGCCCAGTTGCGCGCCGAGCAGCGGCAGGACCAGCCCCGCCAGTAGCGAGGCGAGCGGGATGCTCGCTTCCTTGGCCCCGAAGGCGAACCCAAGCCGCTGGCGTGGCACCGATGCGGTCAGCGCCCGGGCGCCACCCGGGTCGACCAGCGCCAGGGCCATGCCGGCGATACCGAGCCCGAGCGTCAGCTTCCACCGGTCATCGGCGCCGAGCGCGATGCCGACCGCGGCGAGGGTCGCGACCAGCATCCCCAGCCGCAGTGCCAGCGGCGCGCCGAGCCGATCCACCAGTCGCCCCCCGGGGATCGAGGTCGCCGCGCCGGCGATGAAGAACGCGGCGATCGCGGTCCCGATCGCGCCGGTGCCGATGCCCAGGTCCTCGGCGATGCGGCCCTGCAAGGCCCCGGTGAGGAACACCGGCAGGGCGGCTGCGGCCAGGGCTGCGACCGCCATCGACGTCCCACGGACCGCGGTGACGGGGCGCGGTCCACTGGCCGAGCCTCGCAGATGCCTCCCTGCTCGCATTCCCGACCTCACGCGATCCGGCGGTAACGACGGACCGCCAGGGGGATGATGACCGCGAGCACGCCGATGGACCAGGCGGTCGACAACAGGATCGGACGCAGCGCCTCGCCGCCGATCGACAGCGCCCGGGCCGCATCGGCCGCGTGGGTGAGCGGGCTGTTGGCAGCGAACAGCGCCAGCCAGTCGGGCATCGTTTCGATGGGCACGAAGATGGAACTGCCGAACACCAGCGGGAAGATGAACACGAACCCGGCGGTCTGCGCCGCCTCCGCACCGGGAACCCACAGCGCCAGCGTGCAGAACAGCCAGCTCATCATGAACGAGAACAGCGAGATGACCAACACCGCGCCGATCGCGGCCAGGAGCCCTTCGGTGAAACGGAAGCCGAGGGCGTAGCCGACGCCGATCATCAGCCCGACGACCGCCAGCGATCGGACCAGATCGGCCAAGGTCCGACCAGACAGTACCGCGGCCCGGGACATCGGCAGCGAGCGGAACCGGTCGACGACGCCACGTTCGAGGTCCTCGGCGAGCCCGACCGCGGTCTGAGTCGAGCGGAACGCGGCCGAGTGGACGAACAGTCCTGGCAGCAGGAAGTCGATGTAGGTCACACCTTCGGGCAGCGCGACCTCGGCAACGCCGCCGAACACGAAGGCGAACAGCACGACGAACATCATGGGCTGGATGGTGGAGAACACCAGCAGCCGCGGCTGACGCACGAAGTGCCGCAGGTTGCGCTTGGTCACCGTCCAGGTATCCCGGCCCTGCCAGTAGATGCGGCTACCCAGGTGGGTCGGCGCGGGCACGGCGCCCGCATCGCTCCGGGCAGGGCGGCCAGGGGTCGCGCGGCTCGGGGTTGTGGAGGGACTCATAGAACCGCCTCCTCGTCGTCGCCCCCAGGCGCGTTTCCGCCGTCGTCCGCGGTGCCGGGCGCGCCCGAGCCGGCCTGGCCGGCACCGGCTGACGCAGCCGGCGACACGTCCCCGGTCAGCTCCAGGAACACATCGTCGAGGGTGGGCCGACGCAACCCGAGGTCGTGGACCTCGATGCCGATGCGCCGCAACGTGTCCGCCACGGTCCCGAGCACCCCGAGCGCGCTGTCCTCGGCCACCGGGACCCGGAACCGCCGCGGGTCGTGCAACGCTTCGGCGTCGGGTACCACCTCGAGGGCGCGGGTCCGGTCCGCGGCGGCGAGCAGCACGACATCCACGACCTGGCCACCGATGGCGTCCTTGAGGTCGTCGCCGGTGCCTTCCGCGATGATGTCGCCGTGATCGATCACGGCGATGCGGTCCGCCAGCTGGTCGGCCTCCTCCAGGTACTGGGTGGTCAACAGCAGCGTGGTGCCCCCGTCGACCAGCTCCCGGGTGACCTCCCAGATCGCGTTGCGCGACCGTGGATCCAATCCGGTCGTCGGCTCGTCGAGGAACAACAGTCGCGGCCGTACCAGCAGGCTGGAGGCCAGGTCGAGGCGTCGACGCATCCCACCTGAGTAGGTCCGTGCGGGACGGTCGGCGGCGTCAGCGAGGTCGAACCGCTCCAGCAGGTCGTCCGCGCGTTCGCGGGCGCGACGGCCCGAGAGGTGGAACAGCTCACCGAACATCCGGAGGTTCTCACGTCCGGTCAGCAACTCGTCGACCGCGGCGTGCTGCCCGGTCAGCCCGATCGAGCGACGCACCGCGTTCGCATCATCGACCACGTCGAGCCCGAAGATGCGCGCCTGCCCGGAATCCGGCGGCAGCAACGTCGCCAGCACCCGCACCAGCGTGGTCTTGCCCGCCCCGTTCGGCCCGAGCAGCCCGACCACCTCGCCTTCGTCGACGGTGAGATCGACGCCGGCGAGCGCTTCGGTCTGCCCGAAACGTTTGCGGACCTGCGAGACGGTGACGGCGGACACGGAAGAGCCTTCGGACACGGTGGCGATGGCGGGACGGTCGGTCGGATGCGAAAGGGCGGTCGGCCGGGGCGGTCTCGGCCGGAGGCGAGTCGAGGTGGTGGCGCCGGGACGCCGCGCGGGCTCGACGGATCGTGCGGATGGGCGGGGCGAGGACGACGCAGAGCGGACGGGGCCAGCCCCACCTAGCGGTACTCGAGCAACAGGACCGCGGTCGTACCGTCGGTGAGGGCTTCGTAGCGGTGGCCGAGATCGCCCGGGAACGTGGCGAGATCGCCCGGGTCGAGGTCGACGGCGCCCCCCGAGGGTCCGACCCGTAGCCGTCCGGCGGTGACCAGCACGTGCTCGACGGTGCCGGCGGTGTGCGCGTCGGCGTCGCGGACCGGGCCCGGTTGCAGGCTCAGATGGTAGAGCTCGGCACGGCAGGCGTGACCGGTCGACGCCAGCAGGTGGGCCTGCATCGTGCTCGCCTCGCTGACGACCGTCGGCCCCTCGCCCGCTCGGACCACACGCACGGCCGGGGTCGGCTCGTCCAGCAACGTGCCGAAGGGCACCCGCAGGGCGCGCGCCAGGGCCCAGAGGGTCTCGATGCCCGGGTTGGCGTCGCCGGCTTCGATCGCGTGCAACGTCGACTTCCCGATGCCGGCGGCGGCAGCGACGTCGGCGAGGCTGCGGCCCGAGCGGGCACGGAACTCCCGCACGGATGTCGCGATGCGTTCGCGTAACTGGCCGGTGTCATCGACGTCCGGGTCGGGGGTCGCCTCCGGCACGGTCGCGTTCCTGTCGACGAGCGGGTTCGATCGGTTCTCCGGACGCGGCGGACGGTCAGATGGACGTCTCGCCGGCATCGTGGTACAGGTTACCGCACGATGCGTCCCTTCCACCGAACGTCACCGATCACCTCCGGCCGCCCGGAGGCGGCCGACGCGGTGGCAGCGGCAGATCCCGCCGGCCGGAGCAAGCGTGCGCCGCGCTCGGGGCTGCGGGGGTCGCGCTCGGGGCTGCGGGGGTCGCGCTCGGGGCTGCGGGGGTCGGGCTCGGGGCTGCGGGGGCCGGGTCGTCAGTACGTCGTCGGCCAGGTGGTGCCGATCAGCCTCGCGGTTGGTGCGTACGGCCTGTCCTACGGGGTACTAGCCACCGCCGCGGGCCTCTCCCCCGCGCTGGCGACGCTGTCGAGCGTGGTGGTGCTGGCTGGAGGCTCGCAGTTCGCGTTCGTCGGGGTGCTCGCGGCCGGCGGCCATCCGTTGACCGGTGCGCTCGGTGGTCTGCTGCTCAACCTGCGATACCTCGCGTTCGGGTTGGCGATCGCGCCACACCTGTCGCGCGGGCCTTGGTGGCGGCGGGCGCTCGACAGCTACCTGCTGGTCGACGAGTCCGTCGCGTTGGCGCTCGGAGGAGGCCGTCAACGGCGAACCGCGCGGCGACGTACCCAGCGCCCCGGCGGGGGCGTGACGGCCGATGACATCTCGGGGACGGCCGATGACGTCTCGGTGACGGCCGACGACGGTTCGGTGACGGCCGATGACCGTGCCCCGACGGATGCCGCCACCGAAGCGCTGACGCCCACGCTGACCGTCGCCGATCGCTACCGACGGGTCGGGTTGGGGGTCGTCATCGCCTGGATCGGGGCGACCGCCGTGGGGGCCTACGGGGGGCAGATCCTCGGCGACCCCGAGCGGTTCGGTCTGGACGCGGCGTTCCCGGCCGGGTTCCTCGCGCTGCTCGCTCCGTGGCTGCGGCATCGAGCCGGGCGGGTCGCCGCTGCGGTCGGTGTGCTGCTGGCGCTGGCACTCACCCCCGTCGCGCCGCCCGGGATCCCGATCCTCGCGGCCGGGTTGGGCGCGATCGTCGCGATGCAGGTGACCGGGAAGGAGCCCACGTGATCATCCTGGCGTTGGCCGCGCTGGCCGTCGGCACCTACCTGCTCAAAGCGGTCGGTCCGTTCGCCGCAGCCGGCCGTGAGCTCCCGCCGCTGCTCGGTCGGCTCGCCAACCTGCTGCCCGCTGCCATGTTGGCGGCGTTGGTGGCGACGCAGACGTTCACCGACGGCCAACGGCTGGTGCTCGACGCCCGTCTGCTCGGTGTGGCTGCGGCGGGCGTCGCGTTGCTCTTCCGGGCGCCGTTCGCGGTCGTCGTGCTGGTCGGTGCCGGGGTGACCGCGCTGTTGCGGCTCGCCGGGATCGGCTGACGGTTCCCGGGCGATCGCCGAGCCCGCCCCGTCCGTCGCGCCGCTACGTCCGCTCGATGGCGCCGGGCAGCTGGCAGCACCCGCCGCTCGATGGCGCCGGGCAGCTGGCAGCACCCGCCGCTCGATGGCACCGGGCAGCTGGCAGCACCCGCCGCTCGATGGCGCCGGGCAGCGAGGTGGACGTCAGAGCGTCTCGCGCGCCCAAGCGGTGGCCAGCGCATCGGCGTACTCGTTCCAGCGGTAGCCGGTGTGGGCCTTGATCCACACCACCTCCAGCTCCGGACGTTGCTGGAGGCGTTCGTACAGAGGGCGGACCAGATCGAGGTTCTCCACCGGCCCCCGTTTGCGCTTCCACCCGTTGCGGGCCCAGCCGGCGGCCCACTCGTTGACCGTGCGCACTGCCAGGTTCGAGTCGGTGTACACCGTCGTCGGCGTGCCGTCGGGGACCAGCTCAACGCCCGCCAGCAGGGCCGTGAGCTCCATGCGGTTGTTGGTGGTCTGCGGCTCGTAGCCGAAGTCCTGGGCCACCACCTCGCCGTCCACGACGTACACCGCCCCCCACCCGCCTGGTCCGGGGTTGGGGATCGACGAGCCGTCGGTGAAGACGCCGGTCTGCGGCCCGTCGTGGTAGCGCTCCAGCACCTGCGCGAGCGTGAGGTGTTCCTCCAGGCTCGGCGCGCGAGCGGACCGCCCGTTACCTCCGGACCGCCCGACGCCCCCGGAGCGGCTGCCGCCTTGACGAGCACGATGGCCCTTGCCCGATCCGGTGTGGCACGAACGGCACCGGCGGGGCGTCCAGCCCGGATAGCGCTCGAGCAGCGACGCCGGCGGAGTGAAGCCCGCGCCGCAGTCGGCACACGTCAGCGGCTCGGCCATGGCAGCGGACCTCACGTGATCCGGACGCGACGCGTCACGGACCGTGGGTCCGTGACCTCACGTTCAGGGCAGGCGGCGCTCGCTGGGCGTGAGCTGGCTGCCGAACTGGTCCTTGGAGTACCGGCCGGGGTGACCCCGGTCGAGCAGGAACTCGGCCGGCTCCGACTCCAGGTCGAAGCCGATCACCAGCTCGCACTGCTCGCACTGGTACTTGCCGAAGCCTGACGCCTCACCGACGAGCGTCTGCTCGCCATCGCAGCGCGTGCAGGAGCGCCGAGGGCTGACCTCGGCGACGGCGGTGGATCCGGAGGGGTTCATATCACTCATGGGGGAAGCGTACCGCGCTCGGGCGGGCGAAGGAGCGACCTTCACCCGGTTGGACGCAGGTAGGGCGCTCAGCGGCCGGGCTCGTCGTCCGCGTCCAGCTCGCCCGTCGGAGGCCCGCCGGCATCGGTGACCAGCGCGACCGCATCGTCGTCGCGGCGGATCAGCTCCACCCGCCATCCCTGCGGACCGCGAGGTGGCCGCCCGATCTCCCGCCACCAGCGCGTCGGGTCCCCGGTGATGCCGTGCAGCACGATCTCGATCGGGGGCGCATCGCGATCGGCGAGCCAGCGACGGATCGGCGCGGGCTTGGCCGGCAGCACCGCCAGGATCGGCCGTGACCGGTACCACGGCGACTCGGGTGGTCGCCCGTCCACCGAGAGCAGGGCCCGGTGACGAGCCAGTCGCCAGCCACCGAACTCCTCCCCCAGCTCGTCGTGGAGCCGTGCCCGCACGGCGGCAGGGACCACCTCGACCAGGTGGTCCCCGGGGGGGCCGACGGCGAGCTCACCGGCCGCGCCGGTCCGCACCCGGTGCTCGCCGTTGGGGAGCAGCGTCGCGCTGGCCAACGCGCCGGGCGCGCGGAGCGGATCGTCCCACACGGTCGCTTCCAGCAACTGCTCGCCCCGCTGGAGGTACTCGACCTCCATCTCGCCGCCCAGCGCCGGATCGTCGCGATCGACCCCCGGCGCCAGCGTGATCGCCAGGCCCGACCGAGCCGCGAACCGTTGGACGATCCGGCTGACCGGCGGCTGATGGTCGTCGAGGTGGTGCGTCCGGTCCCCGTCGGGACGCCGGGCCGGATCCGCGTGCACGCGGGCCCCCGGCGGCACCCGGACCTCGAGCGCGTCGTCGACCACGACCGAGGCGGTCACCTCGGCAACCCGGAGGTTGTGTTCGAGCAGGATCGCGCGGGCCGGGTCGTGCTCGACCGCGACCACCTCTGCGCCGGCGCGTGCGACGGCGATCGCGTCCGCGCCGAGGCCGGCGGTCACGTCCCACACCTCGACGGAGCCGTCGCCATCGGTCGCGGCCAAGCGTCGTGCGCGCCAGCTCGCGACCGTCGGATCGCTGGCTTGTTCCAGGCCGTGGCGGGTGAAGAGCATCCGCTCCGCCTCCGGCCACCGGGCACGAGCACGCCGTCGTGCCACCGCGGCGGTGAGCGCCGTCGATGCCAGCTGCGGATCGGCGAGTTCGGACCGCCACCGCGAGGCGATGGCGAGCGTGTCGGCTCCATCATCGAGTGCAGCGACCATGGCCTCGACGACGTCCAACCCGTGTGGCTGGACGAGCCAGGTGGCGGCGTGCAGCTGGAGGTCGATGGCCGGCTCCTGGTCGGTCGGTCCGGACGTGGGTGAAGGGTGACACACGCGTGCTCGGGTGAGGTCGCCAACCCCCTCTCACGCGATCGCAGCGGTGACACCGACCGACCGGTCGTGCTGCGGGTCCTGGTACCTGGGTGGTGATTTCCCTAGAGTTCGCCTCGACCGGCCGCCGCTCGGCGGAGGCACATCAGATCTGCGGACGCAGGAGAAACCATGGCAGCCGCGAAGAAGACCGCGAAGAAGACCGCGAAGAAGGCGGCGGCGAAGAAGGCTCCGGCCAAGAAAGCGCCGGCCAAGAAGACCGCTGCGAAGAAGACCGCGAAGAAGGCGGCGAAGAAGGCGTCGGGCAAGAAGACGTCCAAGAAGACGGCCAAGAAGAGCACGCGCAAGACGACCGCCTCGGCCAGTTCGGCGGGCAACGTCGTCGTCGCGTCCAAGGTCAAGGACGCCGTCAAGAACCAGGACGTCCGCATGTCGAGCGATTTCCCCGAGGCGCTCAACGCCGAGGTCCAGGAGTTGATCGACCGCGCGACGCAGCGTGCCAAGGACAACAACCGTGGCACGGTTCGGCCCAGCGACCTCTGAGGTCGCGATCCACGAGCCGGCTCGGGTGACGACGCAAGCAGCCTGAGCCGGTTCGTGGCGGGGTACATAGGGGCTGACCCGCCCGGCAGGTACCGTTCGATGCATGGAACTCTTGCGCCTCGACCAACCTCTCGATGGCATCGGGTCCGACCCGGTGTTGATCGTCGCGTTCGACGGCTGGACCGATGCCGGTGAAGGCGGCACGACCGCCGCGCAGGTGCTACGCGACACCTACGAACCGTCCCGGATCGGCACCTTCCCGTCGGATGAGCTGTTCGACTACCGCGATCGACGGCCCGCCCTGTCGATCGACGGTGGTGAGCTCGGAACGCCGGACTGGCCCGAGGTGCGCTTGGAGCTGCTGACGCCGCCGTCCGGTCCTCCGCTGTTGCTGTTGGTTGGCCCGGAGCCCGATCTCAAGTGGCGGACGATCGCTGCGGACGTGGTCGAACTCGCCTGGCGTGCCGGCGCGGAACGCTACGTCGGTCTCGGCAGCGTGCCCGGTCCGCTGCCGCACACCCGGCCCGTGCAGGTCATCAGCACCTCGTCGGATCCGGACCTGGCCGAACGCATCGGCCGCCCGCACGAACAGGTCATCGTTCCGTCGTCCTGCCAGGTCGCGTTGGAAGCATCGCTCCGCGACGCCGGTGTCCAGACCCTCGGTCTGTGGGCCCGTATCCCCCATTACGTGGCCGGGGAGTACCCGGAGGCGTCGCGGGCCTTGCTGGAGCAGTTCTCGGCCTACCTCGGCACGCCCGTCGACCTGAGCATCTTCGATGACGACATCGCCGCGAACCGTGCACGGCTCGATGTCGCTGCTCAAGGCTCGGACGACGTGCGAGAGCACGTCGATCAACTCGAGCGGATGTACGACGCGGAGGCCGAGGCCGAACGGCACTCCCCTGATCCCGGCGCCGAGCGTTCGATCACCGAGGAACAGGTCCCGTCAGCCGACGACCTCGCGGCGGAGATCGAACGTTTCCTGCAGGGACGCTCGGAGTAACGACGGCGATCGGTGGCGCGGTCGTCCGCCGTCGGCGGCCGTCCACGGCCCGCGACGGGTTGCCCAGGGCTCACGACCGGGCACGACTCGCCGTCGGCGGCCGTCCACGGCCCGCGGCCGTCCACGGCCCCATCCCCTGCGGGCCACGTTGCCACCGCGCGTGGCTCAGATGCGGAAGTCGTGATCGGTCTCGACCGTGCCCACATCCATCTGGGCCTTCTGGAGCTTGCCGGAGAGGTCCCAGTTCATCGATTGCCACGTCGTGACCTGTTCGAGCACCCACGCGCCGGAGAGCCGGCCACCGGTCCCCGAGCGGCCGTTGCCGCCGAACGGCAGGTGCGCTTCAGCGCCGGACGTCGAGTTGTTGACGCTGACCATCCCGGCGGTGACGCCCTCACGGAACGCGAACGCCTGGTCCGGCCGGGTGGTGTAGATCGATGCGGACAGCCCGTAGCCGTGCCCGTTGGCCAACGCGATGGCCTCATCGAACGAATCGAAGGTGGTCACGGGCACGATCGGACCGAAGGTCTCCTCGCGGTACAGCGAGTCGTCCGGGGTGACGCCATCGACGATGACCGGGTGCTGGTAGCGGCCGAGATCGGGGTCGCCGATGAAGCCCTTGCGCGGCGATGCGCTGGTGATCGGGCCGACCGCCGAGGACCCGGACGTGCGGTGATGTGGCTGGATCTCCTCGAGCCAGCCGTTGAAGCGCTCGTCGAACCGCGCATCGATCATGGGGCCGTAGAGCACGTCCTGCATCGGGTCGCCGATCGCTGCGTCCTCGACGGCGGCGGTGAAGCGCGACAGGAACTCCTCGTGGATCGAGCGGTGCACGACCGTCACCCCGAGCGAGGTGCAGCGCTGGCCCGCCGTCCCGAACCCGGAGAACAACGCCCCTTCGACCGCCAGGTCGAGCTCCGCATCGGGCATGACGACCAGCGGGTTCTTGCCCCCCAGCTCCAGCGTCGGTGACACCAGGTGTCGTCCGCACCGTGCAGCGATGGACCGACCGACCTCCGACGATCCGGTGAAGCCGACCTTGTGTAGGTGGCCGGCCTCCAACGCGGTCTCCAACCCCGTCGAGGTGTCGGGTCCGTTGCAGAGCACCAACTGCACCGCGGACGGGGGGATGCCGGCCGCACGGATGCACTGGACGAACGCGTCCGCGATGGCCGGCGCGTACTCGGCCGGTTTCCAGACGACCGCGTTGCCCGCGAGCAGCGCCGGCACCAGGTACCACGACGGCACCGCGATAGGGAAGTTGCCGGCGGTGATCACGGCCATGGTCCCCACCGGCTTGCGATAGGTGAACAGCTGCTTGTCCGGCATCTCCGAAGGCACGGTCATGCCGTGGAGGCGACGGCCCTCCGCCGCGAAGTAGATGCAGGTGTCGATCGCTTCCTGGACCTCACCCAGGGCTTCGCCGTACGGCTTGCCGATCTCTCGCGTGACGATCCGGGCGAGCGCGTCCTTGTTGGCGGTGAGGATGTTGGCGAGGTCGTGGATCGCGACACCCCGCACCGGTGCCGGCACCGTCGCCCAGTCGGCCTGCTGCGCCGACGCGCGTGCGGCGGCCTCGGCGAAGGTGTCCGCGTCGCCCAGGCGGACGCGGCTGACCACATCGTCGCGGTCGGCGGGATTGGTCAACTCGACCGGATCGTTCCCGGCGTCGACCGGTGATCCGTCCAGCGAAGACGACAGTTCCCGGATCTCGGACATCGCAGCCTCCTTGGCGGGTTCAGCCCAGGACATCGGTGATGGAGCGTTCGAGCGCGGAGACGGCACGGGTCAGCTCGTCGGCGTGCACCGTCAACGGCGGACGGAAGCGGATCGAGCGTGGCCCGCAGCCGAGCAGCATCACCTGCTCGACGCTGAACAGCCGGCCGAGGACCTCGTCGCGCGTGCTCGCGTCCGGCAGGTCGACCGCGCACATCAGGCCGCGTCCGCGCGGTTGGGTGACCGCCGGCACGCGGTCGGCCAGCCCGTGCAGATCCGTGAGCAGGCCGGCGCCGAGGATCGCCGCCCGCTCGATGAGCCGGTCGCGCTCGATCGTCTCGAGGATCACGGTGGCCCGCACCATGTCGACCAGGCTGCCACCGAACGTCGAGTTCAGCCGCGACGAGGTTCGGAAGACGTGGTCGTCGATGGTGTCGAGCCGACCGCCGGCCATGATGCCGCAGACGTGCGTCTTCTTGCCGAACGCGACCACATCCGGCTGCAGGCCCAACGCTTGGTAGGCCCAGGGCGTGCCCGTCATGCCGACACCGGTCTGGACCTCGTCGAGGACGAACAGGGCGTCCCACTCGTGGGCGAGCGCCTGGAGTCCGGCGAGGAACCGGCCCGAGAGGTGACGATCGCCCCCTTCGCCCTGGATCGGCTCGGCGATGATGCAGGCGATGTCGTGTGGCGCGGCCTCCAACGCGGCGCGCGCCTGCGACAGCGCGTGGTCCTCCGCGGCGCGGTTCGTCGCCTCGTTCACGTCCAGTGGGAAGGTCAGCGCCGGGGTGTCGATCCGCGGCCAGTCGAAACGGGGGAACCTCGCCGTCTTGTTCGGGTCGGTGTTGGTCAGGCTCATCGTGTAGCCGCTGCGACCGTGGAACGCACCGGTCAGGTGCAGCGCCTGCCCTCCCAGCGACGGGTCACGGCCGGCGGCTTCGTTGTGCCGGGATTTGAAGTCGAAGGCCGTCTTGAGCGCGTTCTCGACCGCGAGTGCACCACCTTCGACCAGGAACAGGTGCGGCAGGGCCGGATCGCCGAGTACCCGTTGGAAGGTCGTGACGAACGCTTCGAGCTCGTGGGTGTAGACGTCGGAGTTCGACGGCTTGTTGGTCGCCGCCCGTGCCAGGCGGCGCTGCACGTCGGTGTCGACCAGCGCGGGGTGGTTCATGCCGAGCGCGTTCGAGGCGAAGAAGGTGAACAGGTCGAGGTAGCTGGCCCCGGAGCGTGCGTCGATCAGGTACGTGCCCTGGCTGCGGTCGAGGTCGAGGACCAGGTCGTAGCCGTCGACCAGCAGGTGCCGCGACAGCGACGCGAGGATGTCCCTGCCTTCGCCGGGTTCGTCCGAGACGGCGGTCGTCGATGGCACCGCGCCGGCGGGCATCTCGGCCTGCCCTGACTCGACCATGTCGTTCCTCCAACGGTTGCGCTCGCAGCCCAGATCGGGCCGCCTCGAGGAACCTAGGTGGCGCCGGACGGGGTCGGCCAGCGCCATCCGTCACTGGCCGATGGCCGCACACCGCACCGGATGGCCCCGACTACGCTGCTCGCCCCACGAACCCCGGAGGGCCCCGTGCGCATCGCCGTCACCGGTTCGATCGCAACCGACTACCTGATGACGTTCCCTGGTCGCTTCTCCGAGCAACTGGTCCCCGACCAGCTCGACCGCGTCAGCCTGTCGTTCCTGGTCGACGAACTGGAGGTACGCCGCGGTGGGGTCGCGGCGAACGTGGCGTTCGGCCTCGGTCAGCTCGGGCTCTCCCCCGTCCTGGTCGGTGCGGTCGGTGAGGACTTCAACACCGACTACCGAGCGTGGCTCAAGCGGCACGGTGTGGATACCTCGGGGGTGCGCGTCTCGGAGCTGCGGCACACCGCGAGGTTCCTCTGCACCACCGACCTCGACCAGAACCAGATGGCGTCGTTCTACACCGGCGCGATGGAGGAGGCCAGGTTCATCGAGCTGGCACCCATCGCGGAACGCAGCGGCAGGATCGACCTGGCCGTCATCTCCCCAAACGACCCCGAAGCGATGATCCGCCACACCGAGGAGTGTCGCCAGATCGGGGTGCCGTTCATGGCTGATCCCGGCCAGCAGTTGGCCCGGATGGACGGCGAGCAGGTCCGCAAGCTCGTCGACGACGCGACGTTCCTGATCACCAACGACTACGAACGCACCCTCCTGGAGTCGAAGACCGGTTGGTCCGCCGAGGAGGTCCTCTCCCGTGTCGGGCACCGCATCACCACCCTGGGTGCCAAGGGCTGCATCATCGACAGCCAGGATGGCGTGGTCACCGAGGTCCCCGCCGCACCGGAGCAGCAACGCACGGACCCGACCGGTGTCGGCGATGCCTTCCGGGCCGGCTTCCTGGCGGGGCTATCCTGGCGCTGCTCGTTGGAACGCAGCGCACAGATCGGGTCGATGGTCGCCACCTACGTACTCGAGCACGTCGGGACCCAGGAGTACTCGATCGACGCGGACGAGTTCGCCGAACGGTTCGGCGGGGTCTTCGGCAACGAGGCGGCCTCCGAGGTCCGCAGGTTGCTCCCGTAACGGGCACCGCCCACTAGGTGGCGTCGGAGGTGCGACCGTGAGCGAGTTGTGGGCCTACGTCATCGTCTTCCTGGCAGCCGCGACACCGGCCGTGGAGATCCTGTTCGTGATCCCCGCCGCGATCGTCGCCGGTCTGCCGCCACTGCCGGTGACCATCGTCGCAGCGATCGGCAACCTCTCGACGCTCGTCCCCCTGTTGGTCGCGGGGGAACGGCTACGTGGCTGGTGGCGGGTGCGGCGGGGTCGGGCCCCGGACGAGCCTGCCGCCTCGCGACGCGGTCAGCGAGCGAGGCGTTTGGCCGCCACCTACGGGCTTCCGGGCCTGGCTATGCTCGGACCGTTGCTGACCGGCGTACACGTCGCCGCGCTCGGGGCGATGGCCACCGGTGCGACCAACCGCCGCTCGTTGGTCTGGTTCGGCTCGAGCCTGGCGGTGTGGTCGGTCACCGTGGCCGTCCTGACCGTCACCGGCGTCGAGGCCTTCATCGACCCCGACCGGCTTCCCGACCTGTTCGCGCTTCCATCTCGCTGACCGGCGCGGTCGTCGTGCCGCTCAGTCGTCGGCTACCGACCCTGAGCGCAACCGCGCATCGTGCCGCTCGACGCGCGCAGGGCTCCGCGACCGGTCCTGGCCTCGCGCCGAGTCCCGCTGACCGACCGCAGCGACGGCTCAGGGGGTGAGCTGCTCGACGATCCAGTCGACGCAGGCGGTGTAGGCCGCGAGGTCGGCCGCGTCGATCGCGGGGAACATCCCGACCCGGAGCTGGTTGCGGCCGAGCTTCCGGTAGGCGTCGGTGTCCAGCACTCCGTTCGCGCGGAGCACGGCGTTGACCTCCGTCGCGCTCACCGTCTCGTCCAGGTCGACGGTCGCCACGACCAGGGACCGAGCGGCCGGATCGTCGACGAACGGGCTCGCGAACGGACGCTCCTGCGCCCAGCCGTAGACGTGGTCCGCCTTCGCCTGCTGCGCGCCGACGACGCCGTCCAGGTCGTGGTGGGTCGCGAGCAGCCACTCGACCTGTTCCGCCGCGAGGAACACCGAACTGACCGCCGGGGTGTTGTAGGTCTGGTGCTTGCGGCTGTTGCCCAAGGCCGTCGCCAGATCCAGGAACGTCGGGATGTAGCGATCGCTCGCCGCGATCCGCTCGATCCGTTCGACGGCGGCCGGCGAGAGCAGGGCGACCGTGAACCCACCTTCGGACGCGAAGCCCTTCTGGAGGCTGAAGTAGTAGGCATCGACCTGCGTGATGTCGACCGGCAGGCCTCCGGCACCGGAGGTCGCGTCGACGAGCACCAAGGCGTCGTCCGCACGGACCGGATCCTGCATGACACCGGTGGAGGTCTCGTTGTGGGTGAACGCCTGCACGTCGCATCCCGGGGCCGAGCCGGGGGTCGGTCGCGAGCCGAACGCCGCCTCGACCAGATCCGGTTCCTCCAGCCACGGTGCAGCGTCGGTGGCCGTCGCGAACTTCCCGCTGAACTCGCCGAACACGTAGTGGCGCGATCGCTGCTCGACGAGCCCGAACGCCGCCGCGTCCCAGAACGCGGTCGCTCCGCCGACGCTCACCAGCACCTCGTAGTCGCTCGGCGCCCGGAACAGCGTCCGGATCCCGTCCTGCAGGCGCCGGACCTGATCACGCACCGGTGGCTGTCGGTGCGAGGTGCCGAGGAGACCGTCAGCGACCTCCGCGAGCCGCGCCATCGCCTCGGGCCGCACCTTGCTCGGGCCACAGCCGAACCGGCCGTCCTCCGGCAGGAGATCGGGTGGGATGACGAGGTCGGACACGGAAGGCCTCCGAGAGGTCGCGGTGCGGGTGGAGTCGGCGGGCCGTCGGTGGGCCGCCGGTCGTCGCCGGCAGTCAACCGTGCCACACCCGCTGACGCCAAAGCGGTCCACCGGCGGCCGACCCGGCGCCGGGGCACCAGCCGTCCGAGACCTGCCCTCGTGGCCGGGCATCGGTCCGCGACCCGGCGCCGTCGCGCGCGCCGAGGCCCGCGGGGCCGCGACGCAGGCGCCGAGCTGCGCGCACCGTCCTCGCCTGCGGTGACCGTGATCGCCGCCGAGGGAGGTCGATCACTCCTTGATGTAGGGCTTGCCGACGGCCGCCGGTGGCCGCAGCCGCCCGACCAGACCAGCGACCACCAGGATCGTGATCACGTAGGGGGCGGTGAGCATCAGCGTCGAGGGGATCGGGACCGGCAGCCGCTGGACCGTGGTCGCCAGCCCGGTGGCGAACCCGAACAGCAACGCAGCACCGAAGGCGCCGATCGGGCTGTGTCGACCGACCAGCATCGCCGCCAGCGCGATGAACCCTCGTCCACCGCTCATCTCGCGTGAGAACTGTCCCGTCGCGTCGAGCGTGAACCACGCACCCCCGACCCCGGCGAACGCACCGCCCAGGATCACCGCCTTGTAGCGGGTCGCCAGGACGTTGATCCCAACCGTGTCCGCCGCCCGCGGATGCTCACCGACCGACCGCAGCCGCAGGCCCCACCGGGTCTGGAACAGCGCGTAGCTGAGCGCACCGACGCCGATGAACATCAGGAAGCCGATGATGGTGTGGCGGAACAGCACCGGCCCGATGATCGGGATCTGCGACAGGAGCGGGATCTCCAACGACGGGAACCGCACCGGGGTGTTGTACGCCGCGGCGTCACGGCCGAGGACCTGGGTCGTGAGGAACGAGGTTGTCCCGACCGCGAGCACCCACAGGACCACGCCGGAGACGATCTGATCGGCTCGGAACTTGATCGTGAGCACCGCGAGCATCGCGCCGATGAGCATCCCGGCCAGGATCCCGCCTCCGAGCCCGATCCACGCGCTGGCGAACAGCGTGGAGGTGAGGGCGGCGGCGAACGCGCCGGAGACCAACTGCCCCTCGATCGCGATGTTGATGACCCCGGCACGTTCGCCCAGCACGCCCGCCATCGCGCCGAACGCGATCGGGGTCGCACTGCGGATCGTGCCGCGCAGCAGCGCGATGAGGGACACGGCCGAGTCCGTCGCGGCCCAGGTCAGGAAGGCCGCGACGAGCAACATCGCGACCACGCCGGTCATGACGACCGAGCGTCGGCCGAAACCACGGGTGAACTGCACACCGGCGATCGCCAGGACGATGACCGCCATGACGATCACCGCGGGCGTGACCGAGACGACCAGCAACGGAATGTCGATGGCCTGACCGCGGGCGTCGTTGAGGATGAACGTGGCCTGAGAACCGGCCGGGACGGTCGCGAAGACGCCGAGCATCACGGCGGCACACGCTAGGGAGAAGATCCCGAACCGGCGGTTGCGGCGGGCCAACTCCTCCGGTGCTTGCAGCGTGACAGCGCTCACGGTCGTCACCCCTTGGAGATCTGGCCAGCGAGGCCGTCGGTCTTGATCCGATAGATCGCTCGCACGAGACCCGGTGCGGCGATGAAGACGATGATCAGGCCCTGGAGCACCAGGACCAGATCGAGCGCGATCCCGGTCTCCGCCTGCATGAGGCGGCCACCGGAACGCATCGAGCCGAACAGCAAGCCTGCGGCCACGGTGCCACCAACGCCACCACGGCCGAGCAGGGCGACCGTGATGCCTTCGAAGCCCAACCCGGCGGAGAAGCCGTCGGTGATGCGCCCTTGGACGCCAAGGACCACCGTCGCTCCGGCGACGCCGGCCAACATCCCACCGGTGGTCATCGCGGTCACGATGCTGCGTCCCGGGCTCATACCCGCGGTCGCTGCGGCGTTGGGGTTGAGTCCCACGGCGTTGAGTTCGAACCCGACCGTGGACCGTTCCATCATCCAGAAGATCACCGCAGCGAGCGCCAACGCGAGCAGAAGCCCGACGTTGACCCGGAACCCCTCCGCGAACTGCGGCAGCATCGCCGAGTCCTGGATGCTCTTGGAGATGGGGTCGACACGGTCCACCCGTCGGAACAGCTCCGTGGAGAGCGCGAAGGTCAGCACCAGCAGGGCGATGTTGTTGAGCATGATGGTCGAGATGACCTCATGGGCTCCCGTGCGTGCCTTGAGGATGCCCGGGATCCACCCGTACAGCGCGCCCGCGAGGGCGCCCGCCAGCAGCGCGAGTGGGAGGTGGATGACGAAGGGCAGTCCCACGAGCCAGAACCCGAGGAAACCGGCGACGGTGCCGCCGGCGACCATCTGACCTTCACCACCGATGTTGAACAGGCCGGTCCGAAGCGGGACCGCGACGGCCAGACCGGTCAGGATCAACGGGGTCGCGGCGACCAGCGTCTCCGAGATCGGACCGGGGCCAGCGAACGCGCCCCGGAACATCGAGGCGTACGCGCCGCTGATCGCCGCCCAGGCGCTGACCAGGGTGTCGCTGGGACGGGCGGTGAGGTAGGCGAGCGCTTCGCGGGTCGGCTCATCGGAGAACGCGATGATCAGCGCACCGATGACCAGGGCCGAGAAGATGGACAGCAACGTTACGACCAGGCTCTTGCCGGTGACGGCTTGAACGAACCGCTGCCCGACCGTGGCACCGAGCTCGACCGAGACCTCCTGGCGTTCTCGTTCACGAGCCGCCCTGACCTCCTCGTCTTCGATCTCGTCGGCTTCGAGCGTCGATGTGGCCGTCTCCAGCCTCTCAGGGCTGTCCGATGTGCCCGACTGCTCGGGTCCGGACGCACCCTCGGAGGAGGGTTCGTCCTCCGGGCGGGGCGTGTCGTCGGACATGGTCAAGCCCCCTTCGCCATCGCCTCGGCCGGATCCGCGCCGGCCATCATCAGTCCCAGCGCCTCCTTGCTGACCGGCATGTCGAACGGCCCGACCGCGCGTCCCTGGAACATCACGACGACGCGGTCGGCGATCGCGAGGATCTCGTCCAGTTCGGAGGACACGAGGACGACGGCGGTGCCCTCGTCACGTTTGGCAATCAGCTGCTTGTGGATGAACTCGATCGAGCCGACATCGATCCCCCGGGTCGGCTGCGAGGCGACCAGCAGGTCGATCGGCTGGTCGAACTCCCGGGCGATGACCAGCTTCTGCTGGTTGCCGCCCGACAGCGACGACGCAGGGGTGGTGATCGATGGCGTCCGGATGTCGTAGAGGTCCACCAGCCGCTTCGCGTGCTCGCTGATGGCCTTGAACTGCAGGCTGCGGCGTTTGGCGAACGGTTCCATGTCCCACTGGTTGATCACCAGGTTCTCCGCGATGGAGAACTGGGCGATGAGCCCATCGCGACCACGGTCCTCCGGGACGTGCCCGACGCCCCCACGCAGGACCTGCTTGCGCGTCAGCTCAGCGATCGAACGCCCCCCGATCGAGACGGTCCCGTGTTGGATCTCACGGAGCCCCGTGATCGCCTCGACCAGTGGTGACTGACCGTTGCCTTCGACGCCGGCCACGGCGACGATCTCACCGCGGTCGACCTGCAGATCGATGTCGTGGACCACCGTCGCACCGAGGGCGTTGGCCACGTGGAGCCCCTCGAGCTCGAGGACGGCCTCCTGCCGGTTGGCCGGTGGTTTGTCGACCACCAGTGCCACCGGGCGACCGACCATCAGGTTGGCCAGATCCTGTTCGCTGGCCTCGTTGGGGTCGGCCGTGCCGACGATGCTGCCGCGACGCAGCACGCTGATGCGGTCGGCCACGGCGCGGTGCTCACGCAGCTTGTGGGAGATGAACACCACCGAGCGGCCCTCGTCACGGAACGACGCGATGGCCTCGAACAGATCGTCGGTCTCCTGGGGGGTCAGCACGGCGGTGGGCTCGTCCAGGATCAGCAGGTTGGCATCCCGGTACAGCGCCTTGAGGATCTCCACGCGCTGCTGGATACCGACGGGAAGGTCCTCGACCTTGGCATCCGGATCCACCGGGAGGCCGCTGCGCTCCGCGAGCTCGCGGACCTGTTCCGACGCACGGGCGCGGTCAAGCTTGCCCAGGCCGGACACCTGCTCCACCCCGAGCACGATGTTCTCCGCGACGGTGAACACCGGCACGAGCATGAAGTGCTGGTGGACCATGCCGATGCCAGCGTCGATCGCCTCGCCCGGGTCGTTGAACACCACCGGCTGGCCGTCGATGCGGATCTCGCCCTCGTCGGCACCGTACAGGCCGTAGAGGATGTTCATCAGCGTGGACTTGCCGGCGCCGTTCTCGCCGAGGAGCCCGTGGACCTCGCCTTCCTCGACGACGAGGTCGACATGGTCGTTGGCCACGACACCCGGAAAGCGCTTGGTGATCCCCTCGAGTTCCAACCGCACGCCGCACCCTCCGAAGATGACCGCTGGCCGAAGCCAGGTGGACCCTACCGGCTCAAAGGGGCCGGGGCGTCCAGTCGTTGCCTGAACGCCCCGGCTCCGTCCTTACCGTCGATCCTTGCCGTCGAACGGTTCGATCAGTAGTCGGCCGGGTCGACCGAGATCTCACCGTCGATGATGCCCTGACGCAGGTCGTCGATCGCGTCCTTGACCTCGTCGGGGACGGTGTCCTCGTGGTCGTGGAACGGTGCGATGCCGACGCCTTCGTTCTCGAGGTCACCGAGGAACAGCCCACCCTCGAACTCGTCGTTGATGACCTCCTCGATCACGGTGAACGAGGCGACGTCCATCCGCTTGAGCACGGAGGTCAGCATCAGGTCGCCGAACTCCGGGGCCGACACGTAGCCGTCGGTGTCGACCCAGATCATCAGGCCTTCACCGAAGTCCTCGAGCGCGGTGGCGGTGCCCAGGCCGACCGGGCCGGCGACGGGCATGATGACGTCCGCGCCCTGCTCGAGCAGCGAGTCGGTCACGCGACGGCCCTCGTCCTGCGACTCGAAGTCGCCGGTGAACAGGCCGTCCTGGCCGTCCCAGCCTTCGACGACGACGTCGGCGCCGTGCTCCTCGTTGTAGTACTCAGCGCCAGCCAGGTAGCCGTCCATGAAGATCGACACGGTCGGGATGTTGATCCCACCGTAGGTGCCGATGATGCCCGACTCGGACGTCCCGGCCGCGACGTAGCCGGCCAGGAAGCCCGCCTCGTCGGTCTCGAAGAGGATCTCACGCACGTTGTCGTAGGTCTCGTCCTCGAACGCGAAGTCGACGATCGCGAAGAGCTGGTCGGGGTTGGCTTCCGCGGCTTCCGCCGTGGCGTCACCGAGCAGGAACCCGACGGTGACGATCAGGTCGCAGCCACGGTCGATGAAGGCGCGGATGTTCGGGTCGAAGTCAGCTTCCGACTCGGACTCGAGCACGGCGATCTCGATGCCGAGCTCCTCCTCCGCCTGTTGGAAGCCCTCCCACACGGTCTGGTTGAAGGATCGGTCGTCGACCCCGCCGGTGTCGGTGATCTGGCAGGCCAGGAAGTCGGCCTCCTCGACCTCCTCTTCCGGCTCGTCCTCCTCGACCGCGTCCTCGTCGACCTCCTCTTCAGGCTCCTCCTCGACCTCCTCTTCAGGCTCCTCGTCGACGACTTCTTCGTCGGGAGCGTCGGCACATGCGGCGAGCACGAGCGCTCCCGCAAGGGCGACCGCAAGCGCGCGGCTGGGCCTCATCCTCATATGGATCGTTCCTCCTGCCCACCGTCGGCGTCGGAGCGCCGTAGCCGGGGGCTCGTGCGGTGATGGGTTGGGATAGACGTCGTCGCGCGATGGGTGCCCGGGTGGGACCATCCGGGACCGCTTCAATCGAAGCTACACGACGTACTGTCCTACTATGCCGACCGTAGGAGCACGTGGCAAGCGTTCCAGACCTGCACTCGCACCGAGGCCGTGCACCGCACATGGTCGCGGGGGTGTGGTGCTGGCGCACGGGTCGAAGGGTCCACACCCAAGGGCACCCTGGCCCTGACCGGACGTCGACCACCCACGGCAGGCTCGGGCTCAAGGTGCCGCGACCCCCTCACTGGCGCCGATGGATGCTCCTTCGACGGCCGTGGAGGCGTCGCGGTCCGGTCCCCGTTCCTCCGATCGCGTCGGAACGAGTGCCCGCCGGTCCACCGGTAGAGTCCGTCAGCGATCAGCGACCACCTCGTCACCTGTCGACCGTCCCCGAAGGAATCGAGCCCGCCGTGAGCCTCGCGACACGCATCCGCGACATGGAGGAATCCCCCACCCTGGCGGTCACCGCCAAGGCGAAGGCCATGCGTGCTGCTGGCGAGCCTGTGATCGGGTTCGGCGCGGGGGAGCCGGACTTCCCCACGCCAGCGCACATCGTCGAGGCGGCGCAGCGTGCGGCGAGCGACCCGGTCCACCACCGCTACTCCCCCGGCGCCGGGCTCCCGGAGTTGCGTGCGGCGATCGCGGCCGACACCAGCAGCACGAGCGGTATGGAGATCACCGCGGACCAGGTGGTGGTGACCAACGGCGGCAAGCACGCCCTCTACTCGATCTTCATGTCCCTGCTCGATCCCGGTGTCGAGGTGCTGCTGCCCGCGCCGTACTGGGTCAGCTACCCGGAGCAGATCAAGCTCGCCGACGCCGTACCGGTCGTCCTGCCGACCACGACCGACGGGGGGTTCCAGGTCAGCGTCGAACAACTCGAGGCGGCGCGGACCGAGCGGACCAAGGCCCTGGTGTTCGTCTCGCCCTCGAACCCCACGGGCGCCGTGTACCCGCGGGAGGCGATGCGGGAGATCGGGATCTGGGCGGCGGAGCACGGGATCTGGGTCATCACCGACGAGATCTACCAGCACCTGGTCTACGGGTCGGCCAGCTTCACCTCGATCGCGGCGGCCGCACCCGAGGTCGCACCCTGGACCATCTTCACCTCCGGTGTAGCCAAGACCTACGCCATGACCGGCTGGCGCGTCGGTTGGGCCGTGGCACCGGCGGAGCTCGCCGCCGGGATGGCCAAGCTCCAGAGCCAGCTCACCTCCAACGTCTGCAACGTGGCGCAGGTCGCAGCGCTCGCGGCGGTGACCGGCCCGCAGGACGAGGTGGCGGCGATGCGCGAGGCGTTCGACCGCCGGCGACGCACCGCCGTCAGCAAGCTCGCCGCGATCGACGGGGTGCGGCTGGCTGAGCCAGAGGGTGCCTTCTACGTGTTCCCGTCGTTCGAGGGCGTGCTGGGTCGCGAGCTCGCAGGCCGGCGCGTGGAGGACACCCTGCAGCTCGCCGAGGTGCTGCTCGAGCAGGCCAAGGTGGCGGTCGTCCCCGGTGAGGCCTTCGGTGCGCCCGGCTACGCCCGGCTGTCGTACGCGTTGGGCGATGACGACCTCGCCGAGGGCATCGACCGCATCGCGCAGCTGTTCGCTCGCTGAGTCCGCGGCAGCGTCAGGATCAGTCGGCGAGCTCCGGCGGCAGGCCGGGGCAATCGACCCGTTCGATCTCCTCAAGCTCGGTGAGGACCTCCTCGGAGGCGACGTTGCCGAGCTCCTCGAGCTCCTCCCGGTCGACGCAGATGACCTCGAGCGAGGTCGCGCGGGGATCGGCCCCCGGCGCGTCGGTGACGAACCGCTCCACCGGGATCGCCACGGTGCTGGTCGGCTGTGAGCGCAGCAGCACCAGCCGAGGACGTACCTCCGCGTCGTAGACCTCGGCCGCGTCGGCGCGTCCGTCCAAGCGTGTCTGGGCGTCGGGCTCGGCTTCCCCGAGCTCGCGGAGCTCGGTGTACCCCTCGAAGAGCCGCTCGCGGCCATCGACGACCAGTTCGACGCCGATCTCGATCGAGCCGCGCAGTTCATCGGCGCCGGTCGCGACGTCGTCGGCGTCGGTCGTATCGATCGGGAAGGCGAGGTCGTGGGCCTCGGCCGCACTGATGGCGTCCGCCGCGAGCCACAGGTCCAACCAGCCTCGCGCGATCTGGGCGACCGCGTCGGCGACGTCCCCTTCGGAGGCGTCGGCATCGATGAACAACGCGCGCAGGTCGGGTTCGACGGTGTCCAGTTCCGCGCGGGCGCTGGTGGCGTCGCCTTCGAGGCTTCCCCACGTCTCCGTGGCGAACAGCTCGACGCCGCTGACGGGCCCGTCCTCGGGGAGCCGCTGTTCGATGTCGTCGAGGTCGGCCAGCAGTTCGCTGGGCGTGGGCCCGGCGTCGGCGGTGCCCGACTGCGCCAGGGCAGCGGTCCCGCCGATCACACCGACGACGAGCACCGCCGCCAGGGTGGATCGTCGTGCCACGCGTGGCCAGACCCGTACGCGGGCGCCAGCGGACCACGCGGTCCCGTCGGTGCGGACGGTCGATCCCACGGTCTGCCTCCTGGTCGTGACGACGTCAGGCGTCGGCCGCCACGTGCTGAGGTATCGGCACGTCATCCCCAGAACGTGAGCCCCGGATCCGGCCACGCGTGCGCGCGCATCACAGCAGCAACGCTAGAGCACGTGAGCCTCGAGCGAAACGCTCGACTCGGAGCGGCGCCGAGGCCGTCGAGCGACCAGAGCTCGCGGGCGGCCGGCGACCTGTACCCCGCCCGCCGAGCGACGGGGGCGGTCAGTACCGGTAGGCGTCGTCCTTGTACGGCCCCGACCGGTCGATCGCCAGGTACCGGGCCTGCTCCGGGGACAGTTCCGTCAGGTGCGCACCGATCTTCTCCAGGTGGAGGCGGGCGACCTCCTCGTCGAGGTGCTTCGGTAGCACGTAGACGTCGCGGTCGTAGCGGGCGTGGTTGCGCCACAGTTCGATCTGCGCGAGGACCTGGTTGGTGAACGACGTGGACATCACGAACGAACTGTGCCCGGTGGCGTTGCCGAGGTTGACCAGTCGTCCTTCGGCCAGCAGCAGCACGCTGCGACCGTTCGGCAGGTGAACGAGGTCCACCTGCGGCTTGATGTTGGTCCACTCGTAGGCGCGGAGTGCCTCGGTCTCGATCTCCGTGTCGAAGTGACCGATGTTGCACAGGATCGCGTGGTCCTTCATCCGCAGCACGTGGTCGTGGGTGACCACGCTCATGTTGCCCGTCGCCGTCACAACGATGTCCGCCTGCTCGACGACCTCGTCCATCGTGACGACGCGGAACCCTTCCATGGCGGCCTGTAGCGCGTTGATCGGGTCGATCTCGGTCACGAACACGGTCGCACCCATGCCGTCCAGCGCCTGTGCGCAGCCCTTGCCGACGTCGCCGTAGCCGGCCACGACCGCCACCTTGCCAGCGATCATGACGTCGGTGCCCCGCTTGATGCCGTCGATCAGCGATTCCCGGCAACCGTAGAGGTTGTCGAACTTGGACTTGGTCACCGAGTCGTTGACGTTGATGGCGGGCATGCCGAGCTGGCCGTCGCGCTGCATCCGACGGAGCGCCTTGACCCCCGTCGTCGTCTCCTCGGACACGCCGAGGACCTGCCCGAGGAGGTCCGGGTGCTGCTCGTGCACGAGAGCGGTGAGATCCCCACCGTCATCGAGCAGCAGGTTCGGGCCGGAACCGTCGGGCCAGCGCAACGACTGCTCAATGCACCAGACGTACTCGTCCTCGGTCTCGCCCTTCCACGCGAACACCGCCGTCCCTGCCGCGGCGACGGCGGCCGCCGCTTCGTCCTGGGTCGAGAAGATGTTGCAGGAGGACCACCGGACCGACGCGCCGAGGGCTTGGAGCGTCTCGATGAGCACGGCGGTCTGGACCGTCATGTGCAGGCACCCGGCGATGCGCGCCCCGGCGAGCGGCTGTTCGTGGGCGTAGCGCTCACGCAACGTCATCAGGCCCGGCATCTCACGCTCGGCCAGCCGGATCTCCTTGCGACCCCACTCGGCCAACCCGAGGTCGGCGACCTCGAAGTCCTCGTCGAGGTAACGCCGGTCGATCGTCGCCGGTGGCGTCCCGACGGGCTGCTCCGCGGCGTCGGGTGCGACGGGCGTCGTGCTCGGGAAGGCCAGGTCGCTGGCGGTGCGCTCGGTCACGTTGAAGGCTCCTGGTGCTGGGAGGTGTCGATGTCGGCTCCGACGAGCCGGGATGGACGCCCGCGCGGCCGGTGGGTCGGCGGACATCCGCCAGACCCCGGCCGGACCGGTCTGGGTCCGACCGGACGCGGCATGACCGGTCTCGGTGCGACCGGGCTCACCTGCGCCGATGCGTCACGATCCGGGTACGTCGTTCGAGGTGGAGCCGGACTCGGCTGCCTCGACGAGCAGTGTGCCCGACGTTCGGAGCCGCGGCATCCCCTGGCTGACCTCGCGGTCAGCGGCCGCCCAGGCCGGCACGCGACGTCGACCCGCGCGGCCGGGCGTCGACGAGGTGCCCGGCGAGCGAGCGTCGGGGAGATGCCCGGCGAAGGTCAGCCGTCGGCGAGGTGCCCGACCGGCCGCTGACCGGTGGCCAGGCGGACGTCGCGGTCGCGCTGTTCCTGCAGGCGTCGCAGGAAGGTCTGTCGAGGCAGATCCGTCGCACCGAGGCTCCGCAGATGGTCGGTTGTGAGCTGGACGTCGAGCAGTTCCCCGCCCGCCTCGGCGAACCTGGCCACCAGCTCCAGCAGGGCGACCTTGGACGCGTCCGGCTCGCGGTGGAACATCGACTCGCCCGTGAAGACACCGCCGACCTGGACCCCGTAGATGCCCCCGACGAGCCGCTCCGCATCCCACACCTCCACGCTGTGGGCCCAGCCGAGCTCGTGGAGGCGTCCGTAGGCACGCGCCATGGACCCCGTGATCCAGGTCCCGATCCCCCCCCGACCGCTGGCGCAGGCCGCCACCACCTCGTCGAACGCCGCGTCGACCGTGGTGCTCCACGAGACCCGACGGAGCCGGCGCTGCAGGCTGCGCGAGCGGTGGACCTGGTCGAGCTCGAGGACACCCCGCGGATCCGGCGAGAACCACGGCAGCGGGACCCCGGGATGTGGCCACGGGAAGATGCCCCGACGGTAGGCGTCCACGAGGGTCGCCGGACCGAGGTCCGCCCCGATGCCCACGACCCCGTCCTCGTCGGCCTCGTCGGGATCCGGGAGCTGCCAGGCTGACGGCGGGAGCGGACGTGGAGCTCGGGCGAGCCCGGGCTCCAGCGGGTGCGGGCGGCGCCCGACCCGGCGCCGCGAGCCTGCGTGTACGCCTCGTTCTCGCTCCACCGCGGTCCCTGGTGTCTCGTCCGGCGACCGATGCCGCTCGACCGCACCGTAGCCTCCGCGCCGGCTGGCGCTACCGTGCACCGCCGGAGGACAGGAGCCGCGCCGTGCGTCTGCATCTGGTCGACGGGACCTACGAGCTGTTCCGGGCGCACTACTCCAAGCGGCCCAGCCGCCAGGCGCCGGACGGGCGGGACGTCAAGGCCACCGTCGGGCTGGTCTCCAGCCTGCTCGGGCTGCTGGCCGACACCGATGAGGCGGTGTCCCACATCGGCGTCGCGTTCGACAACCCCATCGAGAGCTGGCGCAACGACCGGTTCGATGGCTATAAGGACTCCGAGGGCGTCGATGCGGACCTGCTCGCACAGTTCGACGGTGCGGAAGCGGCCGTGTGCTCCCTCGGCGTGCACGTGTGGTCCTGCGATGACCACGAAGCCGACGACGTCCTGGCGGCTGCCGCGACCAGGTTCCGCGACGACGTCGATCAGGTGCGGATCCTCACCCCCGACAAGGACCTCGCGCAGGTGGTCTGCGCCGACCGGGTGGTGCAGGTCGACCGTTCACGTGAGACCGAGCGGGACGAAGCGGCGGTCGTCGAGCGGTTCGGTGTCGGACCCTGCTCGATCCCGGATCTGCTCGCGCTGGTCGGTGACACCGCCGACGGGATCCCCGGGCTCCCCGGGTTCGGGGCGAAGACCGCGGCGCAGCTGCTCGCCGCCTACGGCCGGATCGAAGCGATCCCGGAGGCGCCCGAACGGTGGGAGCCGACGGTGCGCGGCGCGGCCCGGCTCGCCGCCGTGCTCGCCGAACGGCGTGCCGACGTGGAGCTCTACCGCGAGCTCGCCACGCTCGACACCTCGCTGGATCCGGGTGTCGATCTACCCGGCCTCGCGTGGGACGGTGTGCCGCGGCAGCGCTTCCTCGACTGGTGCGATCAGGTGGGGGCTGACCGGCTGCGTGACCGACCGCACCGATGGCGGGAGTGACCACCCCTAGGGTGTGGCCGCCCCCATCCCCTGCCCGCTGCGGGAACACCCACGTGTGAGCGACACCCCGTCCGAGATGCGCCGGCACTCCTCGCTGGTCGCCGCCGGCATCGGCCTGTCCCGTCTGTCCGGGCTGGTCCGGGACGCCGCGCTCGCGTTCTTCCTCGGCGCCAACGTCGGCGCGGACGCGTTCCGTGCAGCGTTGCGCATCCCCAACTTCCTGCAGAACCTGCTCGGTGAGGGGGTGCTGTCCGCGTCGTTCATCCCGACCTACGCGCGCCTGCTCGAAGAGGGCCGGGAGGAGGATGCCGGCCGGGTCGCCGGAGCGGTCCTCGGCTTGCTGGCGATGCTCGCTGGTGTGCTGGTGCTGCTCGGGGTCGCCTTCGCTCGGCCGTTGACGATCGTGCTCACGCCCGGCTTCGCCGGCGACCGTCTCGAGTTGACCGTCACGCTCGTGCGCATCATGTTCCCGGGCATCGGTGTGCTGGTCATCTCCGCATGGTGCCTGGGGGTGCTGAACTCCCATCGGCGGTTCTTCCTCTCCTACGTGGCGCCGGTGCTGTGGAACGTCGGCATCCTCGCGGTGCTGTTCGGGCTCGGGGCGACCGCCGTGCTCGAACCCGCCTTGGCGGCCGGGGCCGGCGTCGTTCTCGGTGGGCTGCTGCAGGTCGCGGTCCAGGTGCCGTCCGTCCGACGGGTCCTGCGCGGGAGCCTGCGCCCCTCGCTCGATATCCACCTGCCGGGGGTCCGTCAGGTCCTGCGGGCCTTCGGGCCGATCGTGCTCGGACGCGGGGTCGTCCAGGTGGCAGCGCTGCTCGATCTGGTGGTGGCCTCGTTGCTGGCCGTCGGTGCCGTCGCGGTGCTCGGCTACGCCCAGACGCTGTACCTGCTGCCCATCGCGCTGTTCGGCATGAGCGTGGCCGCGGCCGAACTGCCCAGCCTGTCGACACGCGACCCGGAGGCGCGGGAGGCGCTGACCTCCCGCTTGGACACCGGGCTCGGACGCAGCTCGTTCTTCGTGCTCGGGACCACGGTCGGCTTCGTCCTCCTCGGTGGTCACATCGTCCGAGCCATCTACGGCCGAGGGGAGTTCGACGCGGCGACGACCATGCAGGTCGGGATCGTGCTCGGCGTCTACAGCTTCGGTCTGCTCGCCGCGACCGGGAGCCGGCTGCTGCAGTCGGTGCTCTACGCGTCCGACGATGCGAGGACCCCGGCGACGGTTGCGATCGTGCGCGTCGCGGTGGCGTTGGCCATCGGTGTTCCCCTGATGTTCAACCTGGACCAGTTCGTCGTCGACCTGGCCGAACCGTTCGGGTTCCGCCTGGCCGACGACGGTGTCGTACCGACCCTGCGCCCCGTCGATGAGGGCCTCCGCGACGCCGCGACCAACCAGCTGCGTCTCGGCGCCCTCGGGTTGGCCGCCGGATCAGCCGTCGGGGCCTGGATCGAGTACGTGCTGCTCCGACGGTCGGTGCGTGGGCGCTTCGCGGACGTGCGGCTCGCCGGTGGGACGCTGCCGCGGCTACTGGCCGCGGGGGTGCTCGCTGCCTTGGTGATCCTGGTACTGATCCGGGTCCTGCCCGACCTGCCGGCCGTCGTGGACCTCATCGTCATCGGCGGGCTCGGTGGCGGCGTCTACGTCGGCGTCTGCTGGACGCTCAGGGTCCCGGAGGCACGGTCGCTGGTCGACGCCGCACGGCGTCGGCGTTGACCACCGGCGGTCTTCGCGCCCCCGATCCGAGCGCCCAGCCCGATCCGCTGCGCACACCGCCCCGCCCCGCCCGATCCGCTGCGTCCACCGCCCCGCCCAGGCGGCTGCGCACACGGGCCCGTCCGGTCCGTTGGGCACACCGCCACGGCGGTCAGTCCCGCGACGGGCCGGTGAACCGGTCGAACGCGCGCGTGACCGCGTGCACGGCGTCCACCGGCTCGGGCCCCACGGTGACGACCCGCAGGACCAGGTGGTCCAGGCCAGCCTCACGGAACCGTTCCAGCATCGGCGCCGGATCGTCCACGGGCGTCCCCGACCATCCCAGGGCGTCCATCGCGTCGTCTCCCAGCGCGTCAGCCAGCTCCGACGGGCTCGCCCCCTGCTCGCGTGCCTGGTTCGCACGGTCGAGCGCGTCACCGAAGCCCTGTCGACCGAAGTGGTCCGCGTAGGCGGGAAGGCGCCCGTACTGCACGATCTGGGTCGCGAGCGCACCGCGTGCTTCGAGCGCATCATCAGCCACCGCAACCCGGACGTAGGCGGCCACCTCGACGTCCTCCGCTCGGCGACCTGCCTCGACGGCGCCCTCGCGGACGATGGCGCGAGCTCGCTCCACCTCGGCGGGACTCGCCCAGTTGAGCAACGTTCCGTCCGCGGCCGCGCCGGCCAGCGCCAGCATCTTCGGCCCCATCGCTGCCAGGTAGCGGCGGGTCGCAGGCGGCCGGGGTGAGATCGCGAGCTGGAACTTCCGGCTCGAGAGCACCTCGCCATCGACCGAGGACCGTTCCCCCGCCTCCAGCTGCTCCAGAATCTCGAGCAGCTCCCGAGCTGCGGTCAACGGTCGCCGCACCTCCGCGCCGTGCCAGGGACCCATCGTCGCCCCGTGGCTGACGCCGAGCCCGAGCAGGAACCGCCCGCCCGATGCCTCCTGGAGCGTCGCTGCGGCCATGGCGAGCTGCGCTGGCGACCGGGTCCAGATCGGGACGACGCCGATGCCCACCTGGAGCGAGGTGGTGGCCGCTGCCCACGCCTGGCACAGCAGCAGGGCGTCGCGACCGCTGGCCTCGTTGGTCCACAGCGAAGCGAAGTCCGCCGCCTCCACGTCCGTGGCGATCCGCTGTTGGACCGCGACGGGGACGTCCTCGCTGACCCCGATCCCGAGCTTCACCGCTCACCTTTCATCCCGCCGGCCGACGGGTCATCGTCGAACCAGCCTTCGCTCGCGTGGCGCACCGACGGCGGGTCGATGATCGCCAGAAGCTGCTCCTGCCACCATCCGAAGTGGTCCATCACAGCCAGCGGGTACGCGTACGGGTGGTCACGATCCACCTGATCGCGGTCGATGGCCATCACGTCGATCCTGGCGCCGATACCCAAACGTAGGTCGTTGAGGACGCCGAGCACCAGCAGCGGCTCGTCCTCGACGAGGTCCACCCGGATGCCTCCGCGCCAGGCCTCCCCACGGTCGAGCATCGTCAACAGCTCGTCGAGTTGCTCCAGCCGACGGTGCAGCAGGTCCTCGGTCACCAGGTCGCGGACCTCCTCCGCGGTCTCCTCGTCGCCGAGCACCGGCGCCGGGAACAACCGCTGGATGACGGGGTCCTCCTGTTCCATCGACTCGAGGGTGGCCCGAAGCTCCTGCTGGACGCTACGCAACAACTCCACCTCGGCGTCACGTAGCGTGACCCGGATCGCGTCGCCGTGACGCCGGAAGGTCCGGGTCATGAGGACCGCTGCATCGTCGCATGCAAGCCGTAGCCGTGGAGTTGCTGCACGTACAGCTCCGCCTGTTCCCGGGGTTCGCTGGCCACCAGCGCCTTGCCCTGGGTGTGGACCTCGAGCATGAGCTTCCTGGCTACGTCCTCGGAGTAGGAGAACACCCGCCGGAACACGAACACCACGTACGACATCAGGTTGACCGGATCGTCCCACACGATCACGTCCCACGGCCGATCCGTGTTCGGTTCGGTCAGCGTGTCCGTTCGCTCCTCACGGACCGGTGTCGGGCTGGCACCAGCGACCTGCGCCACGGGTGATCACCTCCGCCTCTCACCGCGAGCGCCACCGTACCCGCCGACCGCGTGATGCTCAGCGGCGGCTCACCTACCCGCGCCGGCGCCTCGCTCCGCTCAGCGGCGGCTCACCTACCCGCGCCGGCGCCTCGCTCCGCTCAGCGGCGGCTCACCTACCCGCGCCGGCGCCTCGCTCCGCTCAGCGGCGGCGACGCCTTGCCATGCGGCGCTGGCGCTCGCGCTCCTCGAGCTCGTCCCAGGTGGGCGGTGCCATCATCGTGCGGCCGACCGGGTTGTTGGCCGGTGCCGCCTTCGTGACCGTCACGTTGGCGGCCGCCGTGCGACCGTCCTCGGCCTCCGCGACCTCGAACTCGACCTCGTCCCCGGAACGCAGACCGTCCCCGGTGATCGCCGATGCGGGGACGTAGACCTGGCGACCGTCCTCGGAGACGATGAAGCCGAAGCTGCGGTCCGGGTGGAAGACCTTGACGTGTCCGGTGGGCATAAGGCGCTGACCTCGAGGTGCTGGGATGAGACGCGCCCAGGGGCCGGCGGGCGCTCATGGAAGGGCGCACGCGGGGCACGCGTGCGCATCGGGCACCAAGCGTAGCGGTTCGCGGCCGCCCTCGCGGACGCCGTGGACCAGGGATCAGCCCTGGGCGGCGACCCACGCCCGTGCGGCGTCCTCGACCTCCTCCTGATGCCCGGCCGCCAGCGCATCGATCGGCGTCCGGCGGTCCAGTCGTCCCTGCGGGGTCGTGAACCACCGACCGGCCGCGTCGTCCTCCACCCAACCTTGTAGGACCCGCAGGACGTCCAGGGCAGCCTCGAGGGGTTCGCGACCATCCGCCGGGGTGGCGTCGAGGAGCGTGTCGACGGGTTCGTCGCCCACGATCGCGCGAAGCTCCGCCTCGTCGTCCAAGGGGTCGTCGCGGTACATCCGTTCACCCACCGAATCGCAGCGCGGCGTGCTCGCGCTCGCAGTCCTCGACGTAGGCTTCGGCCGCGCGGATCCGTTCCGGCAAGCGCTCGCGCTCGTCGTCGATCGCACGCAAGCGGGCATCCACCGCCTCCTGGAGCGGTCCGTCGGTGTGACGCAGGGCACGGGCCAGGCGTCGATCGACCTGTCCGAGCAGCGCCGCGGCCTCCTTGGTCGTCCGACGCAGGCGTTGGGCCTCCGCCTCCAGGTACTCGCCGTAGCGGTGCAGCGAGGTCACCTCCTCGCGCGCACGCAGCAGCGCGAAGTAGGCGGCCTCGGTCTCGTCGCGCGGCACGGGCTTACGCCTGTTCCTCGGCGCGGACCTTGAGCCCGCGGAGCCCCTGGTCGAGGATGGTCCGAGCGGCCCGCTTCTTCATGAACGCCGGCAACGGCAGGTCGATCCCGACCTCGAGGTCGTAGTGCACCCACGTGCCGTCACCGTCCTCGGAGAGCGAGTACCGCCCGTCGAGCTGCGACAGCGTCTCCCCCTCGACCAGGTGCCAGCTGATGTCGTAGTCCTCGTAGGCGTACTCGATCGTGTAGGTGATCTCCGAGACCTTCGCATCCACCCGGAACCACGCCTGATGCGGCGAGCCGTCCTCGTTCTCCTCGAGCACGGACGTCTCGGTGACGCCCTCGGCCCACTCGGGGTAGGCCGCGATGTCGGTGATCGTCTCCCACACCACGTCCATGGACGCAGCGACCGACGTGCGATCCTCGACGCGCTGTCCCACCTCGACCTCCTCGTCCACGGTTCACCACGGGGCCGTCGGTGACATCCGCTCAGCCCCTCCTGCGGGTTCCCGATGCTAGCCCCACGCCAGCGAGCCCCCGCCCGGCGGTTCGGATCGGGGCAGTTCGGACCCAGGGACCGACGCGGGCGCCGCGCTGCGGCTGCTCGAGGTCCCATCGGCGTCAGCTGCCGTCCAACTCGTCGGCGAGCCGCGTGACGCCGTCCTCGAGTTCGCGTAGCTCGCGGACCTCGCGTCGCAGCCGTCGTCGCATCTCGACGGCCTGGTCGACCGCCGGCCCGAGCACCTGCGGCCCATCGCCGTCCCAGGCTGGGCACACCGAACGGAAGTCGCACCAACCACAGAGCCGGTTCGGCGTGGGGGTGAACGCCTCCTCGCGCACCTTGGTGGCGGTATCCAGCACCGCCGCTCGCGCACGCTCGAGGTCCAGCTCGTCCAGGTCCACGGTGACCATCACGCCGGGGACGACGAAGTCCAGCGAGACCTGTACCGGCAAGCGGCCGTAGAGGTGCTGGCACGCCAGCGCATAGATGGCCAGCTGCAGGGATCGGGAGACGCGCTGGCGGTCCTGGACCTTGCGGTTGGTCTTGTAATCGATCACGTGGAGTCGGCCGTCGTCGTCGGCGTCGACCCGATCGATCGAGCCCACGACCACGGCCGCGTCGCCGACCGGCAGCTCGAACCACGCTTCCGTCGCCGCCGGTAGGCGGTAGGTGGGCGCCTCGCGACGGTGGAAGCGTCGCAGCACGTCCTGCGCGTGGCGGTAGTAGCTGAGTTGTTCGTCACGCGGCAGGTCCCGGAAGCCGCTGCTGTCCCAGACCTCGTAGAGGAACCCCAACAGGTCGTCCTCCGACGGACACGAGGGGAGCTTGCGGTCGTAGAAGGCCTCGAGAGCGGCGTGGATCGACGAACCGAACGACAGGTGGGGACTGGGCTCGGTCGGGAGGCGGTCGATGTAGGCGTACCGGAACTTGCGAGGGCAGTTGCGGTAGGTATCGACCCGGCTGAACGACAGGCGGACCCGTCCCCGAGCATCCAGCAGCGGCGGGCTGGTGGGCTCGAACTCCCCGAAGGTGCCAGGCGGTGCGCCCTCGACGTCGAGCAGGCGCAGGGCGCCGTCAGGGTCGACCGGGGTTTCGGCCGGCGACTCGGTCGGTGTCTGAGCGGATCCGTTGGACATGCCGGCGAGCGTAGACCCCCGACCGGTCCCCGCGCCCACGCGGTCCCGGTGCGGGTGGATCACCCGGCCGCGATCGCGAGCACCTCGTCGTGGAGGTGTCCATTGGTGCTCAGCGCGCTGCCCCCGTCGGCGGTCCGTCGCCCGGCCAGGTCGGTGAAGCGGCCGCCGGCCGCCTCCACGACGCACTTGACCGCAGCCAGATCCCAGAGGGCAACCGTCGCCTCCGCGGCGACGTCGGTGCTGCCGGCCGCGACCAGGCAGTGCTGCCAGAAGTCGCCGTAGCCGCGCACACGAGCGGCGCGTCCGGCCAGCGAGGTAGCCAGGTCGAGCCGGTCCCCGGCGACGAACGTGTCGAGGCCTCCGAGCGCCACCTCGGCGTCCTCCAGGCGGGCGACGTCGCTGACCCCGACCGGACGGCCATCCTGGCGAGCCGGGCCGCCGGCCACCCCGTCCCACCGGGTCGCGAGCGCGGGTGCGGACACCACCGCGGCGACCTCCTGGCCCTCGACCTGGACCGCGATCAGCGTCGCGAAGATCGGGTTGCCCTTGACGAAGTTGGTGGTCCCGTCGATCGGGTCGATGACCCAGGTCGCCGCGTCCACCGGACCCTGCCGGCCGTCCTCCTCCCCCAGCACGGCGTGCTCGGGGAACCACGCTCCGATGCGTTCGCGCAGCGTCCGCTCCACGGCCTCGTCGACCGCGGTCACCCAGGTGCCGTCGGCCTTGGTCCGGACGTCGAGGTGGTGGCGGAAGGCCGCGAGCGTCAGCCGATCGGCGAGATCGGCGAGGTCGTTGGCGGCATCACGCCAACGCGTCGCCGACACCGAGGGGCCGTTCACCAGTCGAACGTCATGCCATCGAAGCGCAGGATGATGTCGTTGGGTTGGACGGTGAGGGTGACCTCGTCACGTGGGACCCACAACGGGATGCACGGACCCTGCCCGGCGTGCCCCATCAGGCAGATTCGCAGCTGTCCCTCGTCGTCGAGCCCGATGATCTGCCGGGCGTAGCTCAGCAGTTCGTGGAACTCCGCGCCGCCGGCACGCCGCTTCTGGTACGCGGTCGCCCAGCGTGACTCCGAGCGGCCGTAGTTCGCGATGACCTGGCCCGGGGTGAGCTTGGTGATGCCGTTGAGGGAACGGACCGCCTTGAGAGGCTTGTCCTGCTTGGCGGTCTTGCCGAGCCGGACGGCGGCGTCGGGCTCGCTCAGGCGTCCCGGCAGGTCCTCGAGTTCGAAGTTGCCTGCGGCCTGTGCGGCCTTCTGCCGCTCGACGGGGACCTGGACCTCGATCTTGGTGGCCACCGGTACCTCCTGTGGGTCGGGTGTGGCACCGCGCGTGCGCGCAGGCGCGGTCGCCGGCGTCGGACGTGGGCGAGACGGGGTGGACGACCGCCTGGTCGGTGGGGCCGGCGACCAGGGACTGGCGGGCATGGGCAACTCGTCCCCGTGTCACGCGGGCGGACCAGGGTACGGGGCTTTTCGCCCGGTGGTGGCGTCCCTGGCCGTGATGTGGCCGATCTGGACGCTGCCCGACGGCCCACGGAGAGGATCTGCGGGGATGCTACCGGTCGTCGCTCGAGCTGTCCGACCCACCCGCGCCGGCTGCGGCCGTGTAGCTGCGCCGGACCGACGCGATGCGCGACGTCCAACGCGAGCATCCGGAGGACGATGAGCACCTCTGGAGCCCCGATGCCTCGCGGGGCTGCTGCCCTGGTCTCGTGGTTGGTTGCCCCGAGTGGCTCGGTCCCCCCAAGTGGTTGGTACCCCCGACCGGATTCGAACCGGCGTCACCACCTTGAAAGGGTGGGATCCTAGGCCGCTGGACGACGGGGGCATGGGCCGGCGGGAAGCCGACCGGCGGGCAGGCTAGCGGTCATCGGCGATGGTCAACGAGTCGGGACGCCGACGCACGATCGCGGCCCACAGCAGCAGTCCCCCGGCAGCGACGACACCGGCCCGCGTCAGCCACCCGATGACGTCACCGATCACCAGGTACGGCGTGAGGTCCTTCACCAGGGGGACCTCGGCCCGGATCGAGTCGACGGTGAACAGCTCCGTGGCCTGCTCGACCCCACCGTCGGGGTCGACGAAGGCCGACGAACCGGTCAGCGCGGCGTGCACCACGTGCCGGCCGGTCTCGATGGCTCGTAGCTGGCTCTGGGCGAGGTGCTGATCCGGTTCCGCGGAATCACCGAAGGAGGCGTCGTTGGTCAACGTCAGGAGCAGCTCGGTGGGGCCGGCCTCATCGCCACCGAGCACGTTGTCGCGGGTCAGCGACTGGAACTTCGTCTCGAAGCAGATGATGATCGCGACCGGGGTGTCGTCGTCGCCGACCTCGATCGTCTGTGGCCCGTCGCCGGGGATCGCGTCCCGTGGGACCTGGTCGAGGGGCGGGAACCAGTCCAGCAGGGGACGCGCCGGGACGTACTCCCCGAACGGCACGAGGCGACGCTTGACGTAGCGGTCGGTCTCCTCGAAGCCGTCTTCCAGCACGATCGCCGCGACGTAGCGGTTGGCCTGCGGGTCGGGACCGTCGAGGGTGACCCCGCTCACCAGCGTTCCCGCCGATCCGGCCGCTTCTCCCGCGAGCTCGCCGAGCTCCGCGCCCCGGTCGCTGTAGGGATCCCGGTCGATGCTCGACTCGGGCCACACCGTCAGGTCGGGGGCACCGTCCCGGTCGATAGCCGCCAGGGTCTCGTCGCGCATCGCCGTGGTGATACGCAAGGGTGGATCCGGATCGGGCGAGGGATCCTCCCAGTGCCGTCGGTCGTTGCCTTGGACCGCGAGGATGTCGAGCTCACCGTCCTCCGCCGGCGGGTCGACGACCGCGAGCACGGAGACCACGAGGCCCCCGACCAGCCAGGCGATGGGCCACGTCGTGGCACCCAAGGCCTGTTCCATCGACGTGTCACCGCGTTCGCGGACCGACACCCAAGTCTGGCGGATCACCATGGCACCGGCGATGGAGATGAGCACGACGAGGAACGTGATCCCCCGCCCGCCGACCAGGCGTGCCACGGGGATCATCCAGGAGCCGTCGACGTGCGCGTAGGCGATCGCCCCCCACTCGAAGCCACCGAGCGGCCAGATGGCACGCCATGCGTCGATCCCGGTCCAGATCGCCGCGCCGACCAACGGCAGCCAGCGTCCTTGGAGGAACGGGGTGAGCAGCGCCGCCAGCAGCGCCATCCACGCGACCTGCACGGCCACCAGCAGGCCCCACCCGATGTAGTCAGCCGGCAGGATGAGCCAGCTGAGCATCGGTGCGAAGGTCACCGCGCCCATGACGGCGCCCAGGCGGGCAGCTCGCGGGCGCTTGCCGTCCGCCGCTCTCGCGTTGGCGTCGAGCCACAGCGCAGCCACGAGCAACCCCGGGGCGAGGAACGTCGTCGGCCACCAGCCCATCGGCGGATGGGCGGCGAGGCCGGCCAGCCCGGCGAGTGCGGCGAGCGCCGGAGCCAGCAGTTGTGCTCGCACGTTCAGGCGCAGTCCCGGCAGAGCAGGCGCTCGGCATCGGCGAGCTGCGTGTCCCGCTTCGCCATGAAGCACGTGCGGCAGACGAACTCCCCGTCGCGGACGCCCTCGATGGGGTCCTGCTCGTCTTCGTCCTCGCCGGTCACCGCGGTGACGAGGTCCTCCCCGCCGTCGTCGAACTCCGCTTCTGGCGGCACGACCGCGGACGTCGGGGCCTCCTCGTCGTCGACGACGTCGTCGGTGTCGAGCGTCGGGTCCCCGGTGGCGACCTCGCCGCCCTCGAGGTCCTCGCCCTCACCGAGGTCATCGCCCTCGGCCTCCGGTTCGACGTCCGGTTCGATCTCCGGGTCGTCGTCGGGGTCGAGGGCATCCTCCAGGTCCGGGTCGACCGGGTCTGCCTCTCGCTGGGTGCGTCCGGACGGTGTCACGGGGAACTCCTGGTGCACGCGGCTGGTGGCGCGTCACGGGACGGTAGGCGGGCTGCTGTCACCAGTGTGCCAACGTCTGAGGGGCGCCTGGTCGGCCGAGGAGCGCGGTTGATACCAGAGCGCGAGAGGCGAGGCAAGGCCACGATCGTCCGTTCCCCACGGATGCAGCCAACGCTGCCGACGCCGCAGGGACGCCGTGAGGCCCCGGGTGTCGGAACCCGGGGCCTCGGCGAGCGGCGGAGGAGGTCCGAGCCGTTGGGGCCGCGCGAGCCGGAACGGTGCGCCCGACGCGTTGTCTACTGAGCCGGTCTCCCCCGCGATCGGTCGACGGACGCCCCGGCTCCACCGCCCCCGAACCGCCGGCCGACGGTCAGCGGCGGGGCGACCCCGACCCCGCTGCCGCTGGCCGGCTGGGAGACGGTCCGCCCCCGGGAGGTCCGTGACCGTCGCTGTTGTCGGGCGGTACGCAACCAGCGGGGGGCCCGACCCGTCAAACGCCCCACCGGTCTGCGAGCAGGCCCTGCGCTCGGCGCGCGCTCTTCCGGGGTCAGCGACCCGGGGCATCCGGTAGCGGCGCCTGGCCGTGGGCCACGCGTCCGTGGACGAGCGTCAGGACCCCGCGGGCGCTCCGTGGGTCGTCCGCGGCGTACGGATCCCCCTCGAACGCGGCCAGATCAGCCCGCATCCCCGCACGGACCACGCCGACGTAGCGCTCCTGACGGGCGGCGCTGCGCCCACCGAGCGTCGACATGGACACGGCCTCGAGCCGGCTGACCTCGTGCTCGCCGCCAGGTCGATGCTGCGCGGCGTACACCGCCCCCCAGGGGTCGATCTCAGTCACGTTGGCGTCGGAGCCGAACGCCAGATGGATCCCGAGGTCGGCGACCCCCCGGAACGGGTTGGTCCAACGGACCCGTGTCGGGCCCAGCCGTCGGGCGTACATCCCGCCCGGACCGCCCCACCGATCCTCGAACGCCGGCTGTGCGGACAGCACCAGCCCGAGCTCGGCGAACTCGTCCAGGAGTTCGGGCGGGAGCACCTCGCCGTGCTCGACTCGGTGGCGGCCGCGCCGTACGAGGTCGGTGCCGCCGTGAGGGTCGAGCCGCTCGGCCACGTCGGCCCAGCACCGGATCGCCTGACGGATCGCGGCGTCACCGATGGCGTGGACGGCGGACTGCAGCCCCGCGTGGGTGACCTCCAGGAACCACTGGGTGAGCGTCTCGTCGTCCAGTTCGAGGTGCCCGGACTCCTCCGGGCGGTCGTGGTACGGGCTGCACAGCGCGGCGGTGTGAGACCCCAGGGAGCCGTCGAGCAGCAGGTCCCCACCGATCTGACGCAGCTCCCGTTCGATCGGGACGCCGACGTCGAGGCCGCCCCAGTAGGGCACGACTTCGATCGGCCACTCACCTGTCGCCCACGCGTCGAAATCGTCCAGCCCCATGATGTCCGGGCCGCCCATCTCGTGGACCGAGGCGATCCCCCGGCTGGCTGCGGTGGCGACCGCGGTCCGTCGGGCGGCGGCGAGCTCGGCCGACTCCATCGCGCCCACGGCCCAGCGACGGGCGATGTGGTTCGCCTCGCGCTTGAGCATGCCGGTGGGCCCGCCGGGCCCGACCTCGACGCCGTCGGCGCGCGCCAACGGTGCCGCACTCAGCGTCCACCGGTCGACGAGGGCCGCGTGGCCGTCGACGCGTGAGAGGTAGACCGATCGTTCGCCGGCGATCCGTGACAGCTCGTCGGGGGTCGGCAACGGATCGTCGAACCGTTCGGGGTCGAGACCGTGCCCCCAGATCACGCGGCCCGTGTGCTGACCCGCGTAGCTCGCGACCGCGCGACGCAGGTCCGCCGCCGACCGGACCTCCGAGAGGTCCAGGCCGATCAACCCGAGCCCGGTCGGTGTGAGGTGGACGTGAGCATCGACGAAGGCCGGGCCGATCACGCAGCCTGGTAGCTCGTGCCGCTGCTGATGTGGCGGCGCCTGCTCTGGATCGTCGCCGACCCAGACCACGCGACTGCCGCGCACCAGCACCGCGCGGGCGTCCTTGCGGGCGTGACCGAGGGTGATGACGCGGTCAGCGACGAGGAGGGTCCCGCGGGGACCCGGTCGGACGCCGGCCCTGGTCGGGGCCGGCAGGGTGCTGGTCACGCGCGCTCCGGTCGGCGTCTCACGACCGACGGGGCCTGCCCGCCGGCCGACGAGCAGGGTAGTTGGTCGCGCCGGTCGCGGCCGGCAGGCCGACCCCGTAACCGTGCTTCAGGCGCTCGCTGCCGCGACGCCGCCCGTCAGGCACTCGCGACGGCGCCCATCGACAGGACCAGCAGCCCCACGCCAAGCAGCGCGTAGCCGAGCGCCACCCAGGCGCGACGCCGGGCGACCGGTTCCCGTCGCCACTCGTCGACCATCGCCAACACGGCGGTCACGAACGCCGCGACGACGCACCCGGCCGAGCCGAGCACGAGGAGGACGGCGAGGCCGGCGCTGCCGCTCGCGCCCAACAGGCCCACGGCCGCGGCCGCGACCAGCCCGAGCACGAGACCGCTGAGTGCCACGCGCTGACCGACCCGCAGCCGACGACGGTCGTGGTCGGTCAGCGTCCGTGTCGAAGGTGCACCGCCGGCGGGGGGGCCATCGTCCGGCGGCTCGCTCACGGTCCGGTCCCCGCCGCGAGGTGCCGGCCGATCACCAGCCGCTGGATCTGGTTGGTGCCCTCCAGGATCTGCAGGACCTTGGCCTCGCGCAGGTACCGCTCCACGGGATGGTCGGTGGTGTAGCCCGCGCCGCCGAAGACCTGGACCGCGTCGGTGGTGGTCTGCATCGCCGCGTCGGTGGCGGTCAGCTTCGCCATCGCGGCCGCAGCGCTGGTCGAGTACCCGGTACCGGCACCCGGGCGGTTGGCGAACATCCCCTGGCCGGCCGCGTGATCCCGTCGCTCCGCAGCTCGCCGGTAGAGCGCTCGTGCGGCCTCCGTCCGGGTCGCCATGTCGGCGAGCAGGAAGCTGACGCCTTGGAACTCGAGGATCGGCCGGCCGAACTGCTCGCGCTCCTGTGCGTAGGCGATCGCGTGGTCCAGCGCGCCCTGGGCGAGACCGACCGCACAGGCGGCGATGCCCAGCCGCCCCCCGTCGAGGGCCGCGAGCGCCATCACGTAGCCACGCCCTTCCTCGCCGCCCAGCAGCCGGTCGGCCGGCACGTGGCAGTCGTCGAAGAGCAACTGCGCGGTGGGTGACGCCCACAGCCCCATCTTCGACTCCGGGGCAGCGGCGGTCATCCCGGGCTGGTCCGCGTCGATGACGAACGCGCTGATGCCTCGTGAGCGCTCCTCCCCGGTGCGCGCCAGGACCAGGTACCGGTCCGCCACGCCACCGTGGGTGACCCAGGCCTTGGTGCCGGACAGGCGGTAGTGGTCACCGTCCCGCACGGCCCGGGTGGTCATGGCAGCGGCGTCCGACCCCGACTCCGGCTCCGACAGGGCGTACGCCCCGAGCGACCGACCAGCGACGAGGTCGGGGACGAAGCGCTCGCGCTGTTCGGCCGTACCGAACGTGTCGATCGCCCAGGTGGCCAGCGTGTGGACCGACAGCCCCATGCCCAGGACGAGGAACGACCGCGACAACTCCTCGATGACCAGCAGGGAGACACGCTGGGCGAGAGCGGAGCCGCCGACGTCCTCACCGAAGGGCAGTCCGGTCAGATCCATGGCCGCCAACTGATCGAACAGCTCACGGGGGAAGGTGTGTGCGCGCTCGTACGCATCGGCGCTGGGTGCGACGTCGGCCGCGACGAAGCCACGGGTGAGCTCGATCAGCGAGCGTTCGTCCTCGTTCAACGCGTGCACCTGGAGGCTCCTGTTGCTCGGGGAGAACGGCGTGCCTAGACGGTCGATCGCGTCCGGGCGCTGGTGGGCACCATCGACATCAGGACCCGGCGGGGTTCGTAGCCGAGCGCCTCGAGGAACCGTTGGCCCTCCTCGTTCTCCGTGGCCACCGAGATCTCGACCACCGGCACCCTCGTATCCTCGGCCCAGACCTGGATGGCACGCAGCAGCGCTTCCCCCACGCCACGTCGGCGGGCCTGCTCGCGGGTGAACACCGGCCCGATCGTGCAGCCGGTCGGCCGCAGGGTGCCAGCGGCGTAGCCGAGGGCCGTGCCCTCATCCGGATCGGTCGCCAGCCAGAAGATCCCGCCCTGCGGTAGCGGCGGGTCCGTCGGACGACCGAAGCGGTGGTCCTGCTCGCGCTTGTACTCACTCGCCAGCGACCGGATCTCCTCGATGCGCGCCCGTCGTACCTCGACCGGCCGGTCATCCTGTTCCATCGTCATCCGCTCCCTGTCGTCGGTGGCCCGTGGTCTTCGGACCGTCGCTCGCCGGCACACCGGCGCACGTCGGTCAGCCGCCAGCCACGATCCCCCGCGGACGGAGGTTGAGCCGTTCGACCCCGTCGTCGGTGACGACGACGATGTCCTCGATCCGTGCGCCGTAGCGGTCGGGGATGTAGATACCCGGTTCGACCGAAAAGGCCATACCGGGCGCCAGCGGTTGTTCGTTGCCACCGACGATCCAGGGCTCCTCGTGCTCTTCCACGCCGATGCCGTGACCGGTCCGGTGGATGAAGTGCTCACCGAACCCGGCGGCGGTGATGTGATCACGGGCTGCGGCGTCGATCGACGCCGCGGTGACGCCCGGACGGACCGCGGCCACGGCCAGGTCCTGGGCCTCCTCGAGCACGGCGTGGAGCTCGGGGTAGCCCTCGGGTGCGTGGCCGACCACGTAGTTGCGGGTCATGTCGGAGCAGTAGCCGTCCCGCGTCCCGCCGATGTCGACCACGATCGCGTCCCCGTCCTGCAGGGACCGGTCCCCAGTCTCGTGGTGCGGCGAGGCGCCGTTCGGTCCCGACGCGACGATCACGAAGTTCACCTCGTCGTGGTCCTGCAGGATCAGCTCGTGCAGGTCCCGACCGACCTCGGCCTCCGTGCGGCCCGGTCGCAGCAGCGACGGGACCTGGGCGTGCACCTCGTCGATCGCCGCACCGACGGCCCGCAACGCCTCGATCTCGTCCCCGGTCTTGTGCAGCCGCAGCTCGCGCATCACCTGCGAACCGGGCTCCCATCGCGCGTCGGGCAACGCCGCCTGCAGCGCGAGCGTGAAACTGGCCCATAGGCGGTCCTGCACGGCCAGGTGCGAGGCCGCCCCGCACGCGCGCAGGTGGTCGACGACCAGCCGGACGGGGTCGTCCCGCTCGCCGTAGGTGCGTGGGTCGGCGAACCGGTCAGCGCCGCTCTCGCGCACGCGGGCCGCCTCCAGTTCCGGGGCGACGAGGATCGGCTCGCCGTCCACGGGGACGACCAGCAGCGTCAACCGCTCGAGCGGCAGGGCGTGGTAGCCGACGAGGTAGCGCAGGTCGGCCGACGGTCCCACCAACAACGCGTCCAACCCCTGGCTGCGGAGGGCCTGCTGGGTACGGACCAGCCGATCATCGTGCATCGCGGAGTGCTCCTCGGATGGTGGGCGGACCTGTGGTGGTCGCAGCGTAGGCCCCGTCCGTCCACACCCGGCGTCCCCGACGCGCGTCCCCCGGACGTTCAGACCTTCAGCCTGAGGGCACCGGCCAGGACCTCGAAGCTCGCGGGCGTCGTGCCGAGCACCTCGCCGTCGGCCTCCACCACCAGCGGCCGAACCGCGCTGACGCTCACCTTCGTCGAACGCCACTGGCGCACGTCCTCGCGCCGCAGGTGGTGACCGCGCCGGAGCTGGGGCTGGGCGCGTATCACGTCGATCGGCGTGCCGCCCCAGCTCTGCACGTCGAACCGCCCGTCGTCGGGCAGCGCTTTCGGCGCGACGTGCAGCCCCCCACCGAAGAACTGCCCGTTGGCCACGATCACGTTGCAGAGAGGCTCGACCACCGTGCCACCATCCACGGTCACGGTCGTCTCCACCCGCCGGAAGCTCAGCACGGCGGCGACGATCGCCGCCTCGTAGCGGCGGCGCCCGAGTCGTCGAGGCATCCGGTTGGCCAGTTGGGTGACCCGGCCGCCGTAGCCCGCCTCGGCCAGGTTGACGAACACGCGCTGACGGGGCCCGGCGGGGCCCTCGACCTGCACCCGACCGAGGTCGATCGGCTGGACGTTGGCCGTGACCAGGTGGTCGGCGAGCAGTTCCGGTCGTCGGTCCAACCCGAAGGTCCGCAGCAGGTCGCTCCCGCTGCCGGCGCTGACCACGCCGATGACGGGATCGCCGGCGACGGGACGTCCCGTCGCCGGATCGATGATCCCGTTGACCACCTCGTGCACCGTGCCGTCACCCCCGACCGCGACGATCAGGCGACGGCCCTCGGCCGCGGCCTCCGAAGCCAGCCGTCCGGCGTGCCCCGCGGCGGCGGTGACGACCACGTCGGGCTCCACGTCGAGCTCGCGCAGCGCGCGGATGAGTCGCCCCAGCACCTGCTCACGACCGTCACCGGCCGACGGGTTCGCGATCAACAGCGGAACACCCAACGGCAACTGGTCCGGTTCGTTCACCTCGGGTCCTTCCTGATCGGCCGGGCCACGCCCGAGCTCGGCGCGCCTGCGCACCGAACCGGGCCTGCCGCACGGCGGAGCGGGGCGACGGTGTGCGGTGGGATCGCACCCATCATGCTTCGACGATGCCGCGGCGCAAGGCGTCGACCGCGGCCCGAGCCTCGCTGGCGAACCCCGGGCCAGCCACCCAACGCAGCTGGCCGACCAGGTCTGCGACCTGCTTGATGTTGCGGACGAAGTCACCGCCGGTCAGCTCGAGCGACCCGAGGGCCTCGTCCAGTCCGGCACCGGATGCCCAACGGTAGGCCGGCCCGACGAAGCCGGCGTCGAGCTCAGGCGTGGGCTTGAGTCCGGCGGCACGTTCGCGTTGTCGGAGTTCGTCGGCGAGCTCCTCGACCTCGTCGATCGCCTCCTGCAGCGCCAGCGTCGGGATGTCTGGGCGCTCGGTGGGCTCGCCACCGCGCGGTTCGTACAGGAACAGGGCGGCCATCCCCGCCACCTCGGGGGCTTGCAGCCCGTCGAGCAGGCCGCGACGGATCGACTCAGCGACCAGCAGGTCCGCTTCGCTGTACACGCCGGCCAGCCGGAGCCCCGCGTCGGTCGGCGCCGGGGTCTGGTCCACGTAGCCGAGGTCGGTGAGGACCTCGAGGATGCGGTGGAGCTGCCGCACCAGCGATCCGGTGGCGGTGTCGATCTCCCGACGCAGCGAACCGGCCTTGCCGACCAGCTCGTCCGCGCGGTGCTGCCAGCGTTCGTGCTCGGACCGCTCCGGGCAGGCATGGCACGGGTGGGCGCGAAGCTCCTCACGGAGCTCAGCGACGCTGGCCGAAGGGTCGTCGTCCTCCTCCGGGACGGTGGCTTGCTCCTCGATCGCCGGTGGGTCCAGGGTGCGCAACGTGGCGGCGATGTCGCGTCGGTACTCCTTCTGGCGTGGGTTGCCGTGACGCGGCAGTCGGATGTGCTCGACGGGGCTGGGCGGGGCCTCGAGCTCACGGGGCCCGACCCGGGTCAGCGTCCGGTCGTCGGTGACGACCTGCGCGAGGGGCGTTCCCTTGTTGGTGACGTGCACGCCGACCACCGCCGCCAGCCCCCGCCGACCCAGGAACGGTAGGTGCAGCACGTCGCCGGGCTGGAGGCTGGCCAGCGCATCGCGCATGTCGGCCCGCTTCGCGTCCCGCCGGGCCTTGGCCTCCGCCTTCTCGCGGCGGCTGATCTCCTGGCGGATCGCCCAGTAGCCCGCCCAGTCCCCAGCGTCGCACCGGAGGTGGGCTCGGTACCCGTCCAGCGCGCGGTCGAGCTCCGCGAGCTTCTCCACCTTGCGGCTGACCGACTCGTCCGCTTCGAACTGGGCGAAGGAGGCACCGAGCAGCGCTTCGGCCTGCTCGAGGTCGTGGCGTCGCAGGAGGTTCACCGCCATGTTGTACGACGGCGCGAACGAGCTGCGGAGCGGGTAGGTCCGGGTCCCGACCAGACTGGCGACGGTCTGGAAGTCCAGGTCGCGCTGGTAGAGCACGACGGCGTGACCGACCTGATCGATCCCGCGACGGCCGGCCCGGCCGGTCAGCTGGGTGTACTCCCCCGGGGTCAGCAGGACGTGCGACTCGCCGTTCCACTTCTCCAGCCGCTCGATCACGACCGTGCGCGCCGGCATGTTGATGCCGAGCGCCAGCGTCTCGGTCGCCACCACGACCTTGAGCAGGTTGCGCTGGAACAGGACCTCCACGCACTCCTTGAACGCCGGCACCATGCCCGCGTGGTGGGCCGCCACCCCGTCGATCAGGCCGGCACGGAAGCTCTCGAAGCCGAGCACCTGCAGGTCACGGTCGGGCAGCTCGGCCAGCATCGTGTCGACGATGGAAGCGATCTCGGTCCGCTCCTTCGCCGAGGTCAGCCGCACCCCTGCTCGCCGGAGCTGCTCGACCGCGTCCTCGCATCCCTGCCGGGAGAAGACGAACACGATGGCGGGCAGCCAGCGCCGCGAGGCGAGCTCCTCGACCACCTGCGGCCGAGAGGGCCAGCGCAGCTTGATCTCTGGGCCCTGACGTCGTCCCTTCTTCGACACGCGGTTGCGCTGACGGGCGCGCCGCTCGAGCATGATCACATCGGGGTTGGGTACGCCACCGAGCGCCTGCGCGGCGCGTTCACGGTGCTCACGGCTGGCGCCGCCTTTGCGGCCGGCCCGGAAGGTGTCGTGCACGGTCTCGTTGACGAAGTAGTGGTGACGCAACGGAACCGGGCGGGCCTCCTCGATGATCACGTCGCAGCCCGCACCCGTGCGCTCCGGGTCGCTCGCGCCGTCGCCGCTCTCCACGGTTCCGGGACCGCCGCGGACCCGGTCGAGCCAGCGGCCGAACTCCTCCGCGTTGCTGACCGTGGCGGACAGCGCCGCCAGTTGGACGGAGGCGGGCACCTGGACGATGACCTCCTCCCACACGGCCCCGCGCGAGCGGTCAGCGAGGTAGTGCACCTCGTCGAGCACCACGTGGCGCAAGCCTTTGAGCGTCGGGGACGACTCGTAGATCATGTTGCGCAGCACCTCGGTGGTCATCACGACCACCGGGGCATCGCCGTTGATCGACCGGTCGCCCGTCAGCAGCCCGACCTGTTCCTCGCTGTAGCGCGTGACCAGGTCGCGGTACTTCTGGTTCGACAACGCCTTGATCGGCGTGGTGTAGAACGCTTTGCCGCCTCGGGCGATGGCGTCGTCGCAGGCGAACTCCCCCACCACCGTCTTGCCGGCACCGGTCGGGGCGGCGACGAGGACCGAGCGTCCGTCGGCCAGGGCCGCCATCGCCCGCAGCTGGAACGGGTCGGGGGTGAACCCGAGGGTCCCGACGAAGCTTGCCAGTCGCGGATCGTCGACGGACGGGACCTTCGGGTCGTCCTCCGACACGTGCAGGACGGGGTCGACCACCTCGTCGAGGGAGGTTGGCCCAGGTGGGTCGTCAGGCTGTGGCGGCACGTCTGCTCTTGGGCTCGGGGCGCCCCCGAGGCTACGGCGTCCGCCCCGTGGCTCGCGCAAGGCCACCACGGTCAGTCGCGCCGGCCCTCATCGAAGTCTCGTACGGGCGGCGGGGGTGACAGGTCGGTGCGCGATCCGTCCAGGTCCGTGGTCGACGCCCGTGCGCTCTGGATCTGCTGTTCCGAGCGCATCCGTAACCGCCCGACCTCCGTCGTCAGGTCGCGGCGTGCCACCTCGTCGTCCACCTCCGCGGCGTGCCCGAGGACCTCCACGGCGTCGCGAGACAGGGCGACACCGGAGATCAGCTGCCGCTGGACCGGACGCGCGGCGGGGGGCAGGTCCTCACCGGCCAGCCGCACCAGCGCCGTGTCGTAGGCCTCCAACCAGTCGTCGAGGTGTCGATCCACCAGCCGCGGGTCACCATCGCGACGGAGCAGGACCAACGCCTCGCTGACGGGCGCGCGATCGTCGGTGGTGGAGGTCCAGATCCCGTCGGCGTCCATCGCGAGCGGGAGGACGGTGCTCTCCACCGCCCGTCGGGCGTCCGCCTCCGGGCCCGGTGCGGTCGCGCGGCCGACGACCGCTCCGACCAGCAACGCGAGGATCGCCACGGCCGCGAGCAGACCGAGCCGCTGCCGGCGTGCGAGCAGGACCACCGCAGCTGAGCGGGTGCTCGGCCCGGTGGCCCTCGACGGCCGGGCCTCTGCCGCGGTGGCGGACCCGCTCTCACCGGGAGCCTCGGTCCCCGGTCCCGTGCTCATGGGCCGCCCTCCCGCGCCGCTGCCCGCCGCCGACGGCGCTCGACGAACCACGCGACGCCGATGGACAGCTCGTAGAACAGCCACGAGGGCCCGACGACGAACAGCAGGGTCACCGCATCGGTGGTCGGTGTGATGAAGGCCGAGGAGATCGCCATGATGAGGATGGCGTAGGGCCGTGCCCGGCGTAGCCCCTCGACCTTCAACACCCGCAGCAGCACGAGCGAGATCAGCACGAGCGGCAGCTCGAAGACCAGCCCGAACGCGATGCACAGCGCGAGGAAGAACGACAGGTAGTCGGTCGCGGACAGCAGGGCGTCGATCCCGGGGCCGCCGAGCTGCAGCAGCACCCCCAGCGCGCGCGGCACGATCAGGTAGGCGAACCCGATCCCGGCGGCGAAGAGCAGCTGCGCCGTCAGGACGAACGGCAGCGCGTAGCGCCGTTCCTTGGAGGTCAGCCCGGGCACGATGAAGCGCCACAGCTGGTAGAAGATCACCGGTCCGCCGAGGAACAGCCCGACCACCAGGGCGGTCTTGATGCGGACGCTGAACGGCTCGAGCGGCGTCAGCGCCACCAGCGAGCAGGTGTCCTCCGGGCGCATCGCGCTCGGGACGGCGCAGTACGGCGCGATCAACAGCTCGAGCAGGTACGGGAAGACCGCGTAGCCGATCGCCGCGCCCAGACCCAACGCGATCAGCGACCGCACCAACCGGGTCCGCAGCTCCCGGAGGTGCTCGAAGAGGGTCATCTCCCCCGCGATGCGCCTACCCGCGGCGGGATCCTCTACAGCGATGGTGTCAGCGCTCCGCGTCGGGGTCCGACGTCGACGGCGCATCCTCCCCGGCGTCGTCCTGCTCGGCGTCGTCCGTCGCCTTGCGGAACTCCTTCAAGGAGGTGCCGATGGAGCTGGCGAGGCCGGGGAGCTTCTTGCCGCCGAAGAGCAGCAACAGGATCACCAGGATGATGGCGAGCTCGGGCACCCCGATGCCACCCATGTCGCGCTCCTTCATGTCGGACGTTGATCGTCCTCGTCCGATGAGTGTACCGACGACCGGCCGTCCGGGTCGGCGAGCCGGATCCGTGCCGCCGTCCCCCGACGGAGCGGACCGCTAGCGGGCGTCTCGTTCGCTGCGGGCCTCCTCGAGCTGGTCGGCGACGCGCTGCAGCTCGCGTTGGGTCACGGCCTGATGGTCGGCCAACTCGTCGACCAACGGCCGGACGCGTTCCAGGCTGCGGGTCGCGTCGCGGTAGGCGCGGATCGCGCGTTGCACGGTCACGAGGACCACGCCGGCGACCAGCAGCGCGCTCGCGGCGATGCCGACGACCAGCACGACGAGGGCTGGGGTGGCCAAGGACCTCCCTTGCGTTCGATGGGGGGAGCCTATCGGTGGACCGCTCACCCAACGCGGCGCGCCCCCGCCGGTGGCGGGGGCGCGGCACGGCCCCATCGGTCGCGCCCGAGGGAGGGAGAGGGTCGGACGCGGGTCTGGGGAGGCCTCAGGGGTTGTCGGGGGCGAACAACGCATCGAGCCACTCGTCGGAGCGCATGGCCAGGTGCAGATCCAGCAGGTCGTCATGGGTCAGGGGGGGACCACCCCGGGGTGCCTCCGGATGCGGGGGCTTGTCGAGGGGCGGGTTCTCCTCGACCGCAACCCCACCGGTGGTCAACAGTTGCGCGATGCGGTCGTCCGCCGGCTTCTGGACCGCGACCTCGCAGCTCGGACAGTCGAAGCGGTAGCTGCTGCCCGAACTGACGTCGCCATCCGAGGCGCGGACGACGTGCAGCACGACGTCATCGGGCAGCAGTTCAACCTCCCCGCAGTCGGGGCAGCTCGCGCGGATCCGAGTCATCGCGGCCTCCTTGCCGTCTCCTCCCTCCTGTCGGCCACCTTGAGGGTTCACTGAAGTGCTGGAGGTCCCGGATCCGCTGGATGGTCCCGCCTCGTTACCCCACGGTCCCGTCGGGCTCGTACCAGGCCAGCGCGGCCCGGGCCGTGGCCGCTACCTCCTCCGCGAGCGAGTGCGGCGAGAGCACCGTCGCCTCGCCAGCGGCCATCAGGACGAGCCGGGCGAGCCACCCGGGTGCGTCGGTCCGTAGTTCGAGCCGGGCGCTGCCGTCATCGCGCTCCTCGACGGCGTCGAGCGTGATCGCGTCCTCCAGCCACCGGCCACGCGGGCTGACGTCCAGCACCACGGCGAGGTCGTCGTCGCTGGGGACGTAGCGGGGCGGCTCGAGGTGATCGGGAGCCGGCACGCGCAACGGCGCGTCGGTGACCTCGACGTTGGCGATGCGGTCGAGCCGGAACGTGCGGCGGTCGCCCGCCCCATGGTCGTGCCCCTGCAGGTACCAGCTGCCGTCCACCACGTGCAGCCCCCACGGATCGACGTCGCGGTCCACCGGTTCGGCGTCCGCGCGCCCCTGATACGCCAGGCGCACGCATCGACCGTCGCGGACCGCGTCGCGCAGCGTGCTTCGTGTGCTGGGGCCGTCCGAGCCGACGACGTCGGCGGTGGACTCCGGGATATCGAGCGCTGCACGGACCTTCGTGACCGCCGAACGCAGCGCAGGGAGCTCCTCGTCCAGCAGGTCGGCGACGGCGTCGACGGTCAACACCAGCCGCATCGCCTCCCGGGCGGTGGGCCGCAGCGGCCGGGCCAGCTCGTCGGCCATACGCAGCACCACCCGGTTTCCGACGGTCATCACCTCGAACAGGTCGCCGCCACCGAGCCCTGGCAGCCCGCAGAAGTCGAGGTGCTCGAGGTCACGTCGGACCGTCGCGACGTCGACCCCGAACGCGTCGGCGATCTCCGCATGGCTGGCGCCTGGACGCTGCAGCATCCACGGGACGAGCGTCAGCATCCGGGCCACGTCGTCGGGAGCGCTCACCGGGCGACCTCCGCGTCCGCCCCGGCTGCGACGGCGTCGAGCGCCGAGATGACCGCCTGCCGAAGGGTGTCGGGAGCCCGGACCTCCACGTCGGGCCCCAGCCCCAGCAGGAACGAGCGGTCACGGACCGGGTGCAGGCCCGGCAGCGTCCAGATCGCCCGGCCGTCCGGGGTCCGCTCCCCGGTGTCCTGCCCACCCCGGATCGCCAGGGCCCAGCTCGCGCGCGGCTGGACCGCGAGCTCCACCTCGACGCCCGGGTCCTGGGGACCGCTGACCGCATCAGCGATGTCCAGATCGTCGGGCGGGTCGTAGCTACCGACGTCACCGACCGCGACCGGCACGTCACGCATGCGGTCCAACCGGAAGGCGCGGACGGCGTCCCGGTCGTGGTCGCGGGCGACGAGGTACCACGCGGCTCGACGTTGAACGACGCCGTAGGGGTCCACCGTGCGGGTCGCTTCGCTCCCGTCAGCCCGTCGGTAGGTGAAACGCACGGGCACCCGCTGCACGACCGCATCGGCCACGGCATCGACGGGGTCGGCCCGAAGTTCCACGCGCGTGGTAGGTCGCGTCGCGAGGTCGGCTGGATCGGGCGCCCGCGCGGCGAGTTTGGCCAGGGCCAGCGGCGTGCCCTGGGTCCCGGTCAGCCGTACCGCTAACGCGAGGGCCGCGACCTCCTCGCCGGTGAGGTCGACGTCCGGCAGCTCGTAGCGGCCGCGCGGGACCAGGTAGCCCTGCTCGTCGCTGTGTGGCACCGGTCGGGTCTCGACGGGCACGCCCAGGCGCCGCAGTTCGTCCTTGTCGCGCTCGAACATCCGTCGCGCCGACGCCGGATCACCAGAGGCGTAGTAGCCGGTCCGCCGCTTGAGTTCGGCCAACGTCAGCGGGACGCGAGCTTCGAGCAACGCGACCGTGAGGTTGACCAGCCGTTCGACCTTCGGCGTCACCCCTGCTCCTGTCCCCGGTCGCGGTGAGCGTAGACGCCACCTCCGCCGCCACGGCCGCGCACGCCCGCTGGCGCCGGGCGGCGATCAGGCCAGCGTCACATCGCGTCGATCAGTCGATCGACGCGGTCGTCCTCGGAGCGGAACGGGTCCTTGCACAGCACCGTGCGCTGGGCCTGGTCGTTGAGCTTGAGATGCACCCAGTCGACCGTGTAGTCGCGGCGGTTGGCCTTGGCCGCCTGGATGAACCGGCCACGAAGCGCCGCACGGGTGTCGGCCGGGGGCTCGCGCATCGCCCGTTCGATGTCGTCGTCATCGAGCAGCCGTTGCATCCGGCCCTGCCGCACGAGCAGGTGGTACAGGCCGCGGTCGCGGACGACGTCGTGGTAGGAGAGGTCGAGCAGTTGTACGCGCGGATGACCGAGCGGCAGTTCGTGCCGGGCCCGGTAGGCCTCGATCATCCGGTACTTGGCCACCCAGTCGAGCTGCCGGTCGAGCGCCATCGGGTCGTCCACGAGGTGTTCGAGCACGTGGCGCCACTCCGCGACGACCCGCTTGGCGTCATCGTCGGCCTCGTGGGTGCCCTCGACGAACCGTTCGACGCGCTCGAGGTAGGCCTGCTGGATCTCCAAGGCGCTCATCTCGCGGCCGCTGGCCAACCGGATCCGACGGGTGCCGGTGAGATCGTGGCTGATCTCGCGGATCGCCCGGATCGGGTTGTCGAGGGTGAGGTCGCGCATGACGGCCTGTTCCTCGAGCATGCGGAGCACGAGATCGCAGGTGCTGACCTTCAGCCACGAGGTGTACTCGCTCATGTTCGAGTCGCCGACGATCACGTGCAGGCGTCGGAACCGCTCCGCGTCCGCGTGCGGCTCGTCGCGGGTGTTGATGATCGGCCGCGACCGTGTCGTCGCCGAGGACACCCCTTCCCAGATGTGCTCCGCGCGCTGGGCTAGCGAGAAGATGGCGCCTCGGGGCGTCTGCAGCACCTTGCCGGCGCCGGCGAACACCTGCCGTGTCACCAGGAACGGGATCAGCGCCTCCGCGAGCCGCTGGAACTCCCCCACCCGTGCCACCAGGTAGTTCTCGTGGCAGCCGTAGGAGTTGCCGGCCGAGTCGGTGTTGTTCTTGAACAGGCTGATCCGGCCCGAGATGCCCTCCTCAGCCAATCGCTGTTCCGCGGCCAGCACCAGATCCTCGACGATGCGTTCGCCTGCGCGGTCGTGGACGATGACCTGGTGTGGAGAGTCGCATTCCGGCGTGGCGTACTCCGGGTGGGAGCCGACGTCGAGGTAGAGCCGCGCCCCGTTCTCCAGGAAGACGTTCGAGGACCGCCCCCACGACACCACGCGACGGAACAGGTAGCGGGCGACCTCGTCCGGGCTGAGCCGGCGCTGGCCCTCGAACGTGCAGGTGACGCCGTACTCGTTCTCGATGCCGAAGATCCTGCGACGCACGCGCACCTCGTCGTCGGTCGGCCCGAACGGGCCGCAGCGTGAGGCAAGCGTACGCCGTCACCGGGGGTGCACGCCGTCACCGAGCGACCAACCCCTCACCGGGGCTGCACGCGGTCACCAACCAGCCCGCTCGTGGCGCCGCGTCGTGCGGGCTCAGGCGTCGATGGCGGCCGCCAGGTCGTCGCCGCGCAGCCGGAAGAACCGTCGGCGGGCGCGGGTGGCGTCCAGACCCGAGACCTCCAGCACGTCGGGGGTCAACTCCCGGCCGGCGGCCTCCGAGAGCGCCGCGACGCCCACGGCCACCGCACGGTCGCGGGGAAGGCCGCGCTCCCAACGCTGCTCCAGGGACCGGGTGAGCGGGTCGGTATCGCCGCCGATGGCCACGAACCGCTGCTCGTCGACGATCGAGCCGTCGTAGAGGATGTGGTAGAGCTCGAGACCGGGTCCCTGCGGACCCTCCTCCCCCTCCGGACGGTGCCCGTCACCGCCGACCTGCGCGATGAGCAGCTCGACCTCGAAGGGCTTGGAGTCACCCATGAAGCTCGCGCCGAGCGCCTGCGAGTAGGCGTTGGCCAACGGTTTGGCGCTGACATCCTCCCGGGCGTACTGGTAACCCTTGACGTCCGCCAGGCGGATCCCGGCGACACGCAGCGACTCGAACTCGTTGTAGCGCCCCACCGCGGCGAAGCCGATGCGGTCGTAGATCTCGGAGGTCTTGTGCAACGAGCCCGACGGGTTCTCGCTGGCGAAGATGACCCCCTGGGCGTACTCGACCGCGACGAGCGCACGACCCCGGGCGATGCCCTTGCGGGCGTACTCGGCCCGGTCCTTCATCAGTTGTTCGGGGGCGACGTAGAAGTTCGCCGACATGCTGGCTCCTGTGGGTGCTACGTGGCGGCCGTCATCTCACGGCTACCAGCGATCGGGACCGCCCGAGGCGATGCCGGTCATCGTTGCCGGGATGCGACCACGGTGTCGACGTGCGTCGCCACCTCGTCACTGTCCAGTTCGCGGTAACCGCCGCCATCGATCACCGCGACGATCGGGTAGATGCGACGGATCAGGTCGGGGCCGCCGGTCGCGCTGTCCTCCTCCGCGGCGTCGTAGAGGGCTTCGACCGCGGTGCCGACGGCCGTCTCCACGTCGCCATCGGGGTCGGCCAGCCGTTTGAGCGTCGCGCGAGCCGCGAGCGAACCGCTGCCCGTCGCCGCCTGCTCCGTGGCGACGTAGCGGCCACCAGCAGGGTCGTACTCGAAGATCCGCCCTTCGCCGGTACGTCGGTCGACACCGGCGAACAGCGGGACCACCACCAGGCCCTGCATCGCCATGGGCAGGTGGGCGCGGACCATCCCAGCGAGTTTGGTCGACCGACCCTCCAACGAGAGTGGCTCGCCCTCGACCTTCTCGTAGTGCTCGAGTTCGGTCGCGAACACCTTGGCGAGCTCCATGGCCGGGCCCGCCGCACCGGAGACCGCGATCGCCGACGAGTCGTCCGCAGGGAAGACCTTCCGCATGTCCCCGCGCGAGATCTGGTTGCCAGCGGTCGCGCGCCGATCCCCCGCCATCACCACGCCCCCGTGGGCGACGACCGCGAGCACCGTGGTGCCCTCGACCAGTTGCGCCTGGAGCTCCGGCGGGATCGAGCCGGTGGCCATCACCGGTGGCACCGCGTCCGGGGCCATCCGCCGGAGGGTCTCGAAGAACGACGAGCCCTGCGGATCGAACGGCGTGGACAAGCCGGTCCACCCTCGGTCGTCACTGATGGTCACACGACCCCTCCTTGGTGGGGCAGGCTGCCGCCCTCCGGCCGGGCAGCCCCGATCGGCCGATCGCGACGGGCCGGATCGCCGCGGGCACGGGAACCGAGCTGCGGCCCTGCTGGCCGCCCTTCTGGACGTAGCCGCGGACGGAGAACGTAGACCACCACAGACACTCGAGAGAACGGCTGAAACCTACAAGGTCCCCGGTGACCCCCGGGCGATGGGGAACGTCCGAACCCGGCCACACGCTGCCACCGTACGCCACCGAACCGTCTTGGAGGAAACGATGCGTCTCCTCACACACCAGCAGGTCGTCGGCTGGCTCAACGTCCACGTCAACACCGTCGACCGGGTGCGTCGCGGGGACCCCACCGTCCTCCAGCCGGTCCACATCGGCGAGGCGCTGCGTTGGCGCCCCGACGACGTCGGCCACCCGCGGCACGTCATCCCCCCGCCATCGGGCACAGCGTCCGGGTCGCGACGACCGCGTGCCTACGCCGGCGACGGACCAAACGGTACGTATCCTGAGGTGGCAGACAGCGAGTCGTCGAATCGCCGGAGCGGGCCCCGTGCGTGACGATGAGGTGACCCTCTTCCTCTGCGGCGACGTCATGCTGGGCCGTGGGATCGACCAGATCCTGCCGCACCCCGGCGACCCCACCCTGCGGGAGCCCTCCGTCACCGATGCCCGCAGCTACGTGACGATGGCCGAGCGGGCCAACGGGCCGGTTCCTCGCCCGGTGGACGTCGCCTGGCCCTGGGGCGAGGCGCTCGAGGTGCTCGACTCGGCGGCGATCGATGCCCGCATCATCAACGTCGAGAACGCCGTCACGCGCTCTGACGACTTCGCGCCGGGCAAGGCCGTCCACTACCGCATGACGCCGGAGAACCTTCCCGCGCTGCGGGTCGCACGACCGGACGTCTGCGTGCTGGCGAACAACCACCTCCTGGACTTCGGTCACCGCGGCCTCGAGGACACCCTCCGGGCGCTCGAGGGCGCCGGGCTGCCGGCAGCGGGTGCCGGACGCGACCGTGCCGAGGCCTGGCGGCCGGCGACAGTGCCGTTGGCGGCCGGCGGGCGGGTGGTCGTGCTCGCCGTCGGGATGCGCTCCAGCGGCGTGCCAGCGGACTGGGCCGCCGGCCGGGCACGGCCGGGGGTGGCGCTACTGCCCGAGGCCGACACCGACCACGCCGACCAGGTGGTGCGGGTGGTCGCCGAACACAAACGACCGGGCGACCTCGTGGTGGTCTCGATCCACTGGGGTTCCAACTGGGGCTACGAGGTCGCCCGCAAGCAGACGCGATTCGCCCACGCCCTGGTCGACGGGGGCGTGGACGTCGTCCACGGGCACTCGTCCCACCATCCCCGACCCATCGAGGTCTACCGCGGCCGGCTCGTGCTGTACGGGTGTGGGGATTTCGTGAACGACTACGAGGGGATATCGGGCCACGAGGCCTACCGCGACGACCTCCGAATCGCCTATCTGGTCTCCCTCCGCCTCGGGAACGGCGAGTTGACCGCCGTGCGCCTGGTGCCGTTCCAGGCCCGCCGGATGCGACTGGCCAACACCACACCGCAGGACATCCACTGGCTGGGCGGCGTCCTCGACCGGGTCAGCCGGCCCTTCGGCACGGGAGTCGAGCAGAGCCCTGAGGGGCGGCTGTCCCTGCGGTGGGCCTGAGGAACGCTCGGCCACGGGCTGCCGACCCCATGACCGTCGTCTCCGTCACCGCAGCCGGGGGTCTACCCGGCCTGCTGCCCATCGCCCAGGTGGAAGGACGCGATCCGCGCCCGGCTCGGCGAGACGCTCGAGTGCGCCCGGCTCCTCGAAGAGGTGCGTCGCACCGGGCAGGATCTCGAGGGTCGACGTCGGCCGTCATGCGGCGCATCGCATCCTCGTTCATGCCCATCACCGGCTCGTGGGCCCCGACGGAAGCCAGTCGTGTCGAGTCCCCCACCACGGCGAACATCAGCCCAGGTCAGCCCCCCGACACCGACGTTGTCACCGCTCGGTCCGAAGGGCCCAGCGAACCGTTGCTTTGCGAGGCGTGCTCCCTCGACGGTGGGAGTGACCGACTTGGCCTTCGAGCGGGGAGCGTCGACGAGCCGCCGCTGCTGGAGCAGGTCGGTCGCCACCCGAGGAAAGCTCGTCCACTCCCGCCACCCGAACTCGTCCGTGGTCGCGTTGAGGTGTATCGGGGCGAGCACGGCGTCCTCGATCCGCAGGGCCGACAGAGCAGAGAGGACGTGGACCGCGACACAGCCCCGGGGGACGCCCCGGACGAAGTACACCTCACGCAAGCCACGGCTTTGCGCTGGTCGGTAGCCCAAGCTCCAGAGAGGCGGCGGTGTCATCGCTCGATAGATACGAACCGCCACAGACCATCGGCGTCCGTTCGCTCGATCGTCACACCTTGGCCTTCGCTCAACGTCTCGGGAAGGCTCCCTGCTTCCTCGTCGCTGATCTCGACCTCGACTATCCCGTAGTCCTCGGTATCGACGGTCAGTCCCGTCACCTCCACGACCTCCAACGCACCACTCCCTGGGTCGAATGGCATCGCGAATCGGACCGACACGAGTTTCCCCTCGACCGTTTCGGCGCCAGAGCCGTATGGGAATGCGCCGAGGCATGCGGTGGTCCCGATCGACAACAGACCCAGAAGGATCACAGCCAGTGCGACGAGGGCCCTTCTCCGGGCGACTCGCTGGATCGCTGTTGCCTCGCGTTCCTTCGTGTCGTGTTCTGCCCTTGTGGGCATGATGTACCTCCTCTCGGTGCTTCACGCGCAGGAGGGGGCGCCGTACCGACGCCCTGGTTGCAGCAGACCTCGGCGGGCTACGTGCAGACGCGACGTTCGAAACGCTACGAAGGAAGGGACTTCAGCCGGTTCGGCCGTGGAGCCTGTGATCGTCCGTCCCGCCCGGGGGGCTGAGGACGTGTCGACGCTTCTGAGCACGCCATCGCGGCCCTCCCTGCCAGGTCGAGACCTGAACCACCGGCCTCCGTTCACCCAGTATCGCCCGGATCCCCCACCCACGAATAGGGCCCAACGGGGTCTTGCCCTTGGGAGTGGGTGACCCGGCCGCGGATGCTTGCTGAGGGAACGTCCGGCCTCGATGCTCGAGGAGCGAACCCATCCGAGCGACCGAGCCGGGCACACGGCTCAGTCACGGGCCTCATCACGTGGACGGACCACGACGAACCGACCGACCGTTTCGACGGCCGTCGGTCCGTTCACCGGCCGGGGCTCGGTCGGGTATCGAGCGAAGGAGTTCCAGAGCTGAGGTATCGACCCCTCGGTCCGCAGCCACCTCAGCGCCGGTGTACACGACAACAGCAAGCTCGGACCGGCCCTCGCGACCGGCGGGTTCAGCGGCGTCGAGGGCTATGTCGTACCGCTGCACGTCCTCGGTCGAACGGCTGCCTGGCTCGACGGCGGCAGCTTCCTCGTGCCCAGACGCCGGTCACCCTCAAGAAGGCCTGGATGCTGGGGACCAGTCCCCAGAACGCCCCTGACGAGCCCACAGATGCTGGGATCTCGACCCATCTGGCTCACGGTGACCCCATGGCGCCAGGTGACGCAAGGAACCGACGTCGGGAGACGCGGAACCGTTGGGATCGCCCGCAGCGGCCACATCCTGGCACCCCGGCGGAGCTGGTGTCCTACTGGCCGCCCTTCTGGACGTAGCCGCGGACGAACTCCTCCGCGTTCTCCTCGAGCACGTCGTCGATCTCGTCGAGCAGTTCGTCGACGTCGTCGAGGACCTCCTGTGTCGAGTCATCCGCCTGCGTGCCGGTCTCGACCTGCTCCTCAGGCTCCTCGTCGCGTGTGCGACCGTCCTTGCGTTCCTGCCCGCCGTCGCTCACGTGTGTCCCGTTCCTCTGTGTCCCGTCCCTCGCTCGGACCTGACGGTGCAGCGTACCGCCGCGCTCATCCGGTGAGCCGTTCGAGCAACTGCTGAGCGTCATCGACCTCGTCCAACAGGGGACCGAGCGCGTCGCGCGTGCCCCGGCCCGGCTCCATCATCGGGACCCGCTGGAGCGCCTCCCCGCCGACGTCGAAGATCAACGAGTCCCAGCCCGCCGCGACGATCTGGCGGCGGAACCGTCGGATGCACTCGCCCCGGAACCACGCACGGGTGTCGGTCGGCGGGGCGTGCATGGCTGCGATCACCTCGTCCTCGCCCACCAACCGCTCGATCCGGCCCCGCGACACCAGCCGGTGGAACAGGCCCTTCTCGCGACGCACGTCGTGGTACTGCAGGTCGACCATCTTCAACCGGTCGCTCTCCCACCCCAGACCATGGCGACCGCGGTAGCTCTCCATCAGTTCGAGCTTGGTCGCCCAGTCGACCTGACCGGCCAACGAGCGGGGATCGTCGGCCGCGAGCGCCAGGACCGCCTCCCATCGCTCCAGGACCTGGGCGGTGACCGGGTCGAGGTCCGCGTCACGATCCTTCACGTAGCGGCGACAGGCCTCCAGGTACTGGCCCTGGATCTCCAGCGCCGTCGCGGTCGACCCGTCCTCCAAGCGGAGCGGCCGGGCGCAGGTCAGGTCATGGCTGACCTGGTGGAAAGCCGTCACCGGCTCGGCGAGCGCGGGCACCTCCGGCAGGGCGTCGTCCTCGATGAGGTCGAGCAGCAGGAGCATCGTGCCGACCTTGAGGAACGTCGCCACCTCGCACAGGTTGGCGTCACCGTTGATGACGTGGAGCCGCCGGTACCGCTCCGGATCGGCGTGCGGCTCGTCGCGGGTGTTCATCAACGGCCGCTTCAGTGTGGTCTCCAGCCCCACCTCGACCTCGAAGAAGTCCGCTCGTTGCGACAGCTGGAAGGGCACCTCGTCGCTCAGCTCGCTCCCGAGCCGTCCCGCGCCGACGAACACGGTCCGGCTGACGAAGAACGGCAGGAGCTGGCGGGTCAGCCGACCGAACGGCACCGACCGGGGCACCAGGTAGTTCTCGTGGGTCCCGTAGGCCGCACCCTTGCCGTCGGTGTTGTTCTTGTGCACCAGCACCCGGCTGCCGGGCGGCAGGGTCGTCGCTGCCCGGGCGGCAGCGTCTTCCAGGATCCGCTCACCGGCCTTGTCCCAGATCACCAGGTCGCGGGCGTTGGAGCACTCGGGGCTGGAGTACTCGGGGTGGGCGTGGTCGACGTAGAACCGCGATCCGTTGGTCAGCACGGTGTTGGCGAGCCCGAGTTCGTCGTCGACGACGGGCTCGTGGGGGTCGGGCACCTCGTAGCCACGGGCGTCACGCAACGGGTGCTCGTCCGAGTGGTCCCAGACGACGTCACGCTCCCCGGCATCCCGGTAGGCACCGACGACCAGCGAGGACGCCAGGACCGGGTTGACCTCCGTGGGACCGTCGACGGCGATGCCGTACTCGGTCTCGATCCCGACGTACTTGGGTGTCGCCACGCATGCTCCGCTGGGTCGTAGGCGCACGTCGTCGGCCCGGGCGGCGGGTACCCGCCGCCCGACCGGCTAGAGGTACTGCCCCGGGTTGATGTTCTCGATCGATCGTCCCGGTTCGTCGTCGCCACTGATCAGCGTCCGGACGTAGACGATCCGCTCCCCCTTCTTGCCGCTGATCCGGGCCCAGTCGTCCGGGTTCGTCGTGTTCGGCAGGTCCTCGTTCTCGCGGAACTCGTCGCGGATGGCCGTGATCAGATCGTCGGTGCGCAGCCCTCGGTCACCATCGTCGATGAGCCGCTTGATCGCCAGCTTCTTCGCTCGCGCGACCACGTTCTCGATCATCGCACCGGAGTTGAAGTCCTTGAAGTACAGGGTCTCCTTCTCGCCGTTGGCGTAGGTGACCTCGAGGAACTCGTTGTCCTCGTCCGCGCTGTACATCTTCTCGACCGTCCGGTCGATCATGCGGCGGACGGCTTCCGCCTCGGAGCCGGCAGCGGACACCTCGGTGTCGAACAGCGGCAACTGCTCGTGCAGGTAGATGCGGAAGATCTCGCGAGCAGCGTCCGCCCCAGGCCGGTCGACCTTGATCTTCACGTCCAGTCGACCTGGTCGCAGGATCGCGGGGTCGATCATGTCCTCGCGGTTCGACGCACCGATGACCACGACGTCCTTGAGCGACTCCACACCGTCGATCTCCGCCAACAGCTGCGGGACGATCGTGGTCTCCACGTCGGAGGAGACCCCCGACCCACGGGTGCGGAACAGCGACTCCATCTCGTCGAAGAACACGATGACCGGGAAGCCCTCGGCGGACTTCTCGCGCGCCCGCTGGAAGATCAGGCGGATCTGCCGCTCGGTCTCGCCGACGTACTTGTTCAGCAGCTCCGGTCCCTTGACGTTGAGGAAGTAGCTGCGGACCCCTTCCTGACCGGTCTTCTCCGCCACGCGTTGCGCCAGCGAGTTGGCCACCGCCTTGGCGATCATCGTCTTGCCGCAGCCGGGCGGGCCGTAGAGCAGGATGCCCTTCGGGGCGCGGAGCTCATGTTCCACGAAGAGGTCGGCATGGAGGTAGGGCAGCTCGACCGCGTCACGGATCGCCTCGACCTGGTCCCCGAGCCCACCGATCTGTTCGTAGGTGACGTCGGGGACCTCCTCGAGCACCAGCTGCTCCACCTCGGCTTTCGGGACCCGCTCGATGGCGGTGTTGGAGCGCGGATCGACCAGCAGGGAGTCGCCGGCCTTCAGCGGCAGCTCGTGCAGCGGTGTGGCGAGGGCGACGACGCGTTCGTCGTCGGTATGGCCGAGGACGAGGACCCGCCCATCGTCCAGCAGTTCCGCGATCGACATGATCTCACCGCGGTCGTCGAAGCCGGCACCGGCCACCACGTTCATCGCATCGTTGACCCGGACCTGCTGCCCCGGCTCCAGCTGGTCGAGCTCGACTTCCGGGCTCGCGCCGACCTCGAGCTTGCGCCCGCCGACGTTGACGGTGGCGGTCTCGCCGTCGTCGCTGACCGCCAGCAGGATCCCGTAGGTCTGCGGTGGGGCGGAGAGGCGCTCCACCTCCTCTTTCAACCCATCGAGTTGTTCGCGCGCAGAGCGCAGGGTCTCGGTCAGCTTCGCGTTCCGCGTGAGCGCGCCCTGGAGCTGCCCCTTGGTCTCGAGCAGCCGCTCTTCGAGCACCCGGATCCGCGTCGGCGCGCTCTCGAGCCGCCGACGCAGCAGGTCGAGCTCCTCGCGCATGACCTTGAGCTCACCGCGCAGCTCGTCGGGATCCTCGATCTCGTCCGGATCGCGAAGCTCTCGTTCGGGTAGCGGCTGCTCGAAGGCGTCCGAGGACCTGGCCGCGGCATCCTGGCCGGTGTCCGCACGCTGGTCGTGATCACGGTCGGGACCATCGCCCGACGACGCTCCGATGCGAGCCACGACTGGCCTCCTGGCGGGTCGGGGACCGAAGGGCCCGTGGTGCCCCTCCGGGACCAGAGGAGTGTACGGCACGACCTCCACCCGTCAGCGGCGATGTCCCGGATCCGACGCCTGGCAGGGGCCGTCCGGACGGGTGACGGCCGTCGGGCCGTCGGCACACTGCCCAAAGAGACCGGTCCGTCCCCCGGGCGGCGTCCAGCGGCCCTTCCGACCCGGAGCCCCACGGTGTCCCGTCCCGCCGAACTCGTCGCCATGATGACGGCCACCGCCGTCGGCGCGATCCTCGCCCTGGTCGCGATCAACGCCGACCTGTGGCTCGCCCTGCCCGCGGTCGGGGTCGTCGGTGCCGTCACCTGGCTGGGACGCCGGAGCCACTGACCGAACCACGCGGCTCCCTCGGTCGCCCGGGCAGCGACCGCAGCCGCTCCGCAGCTTCCTCCGGGGTCAGGTCGCGTTGGGGGTTGGCGAGCATCTCGTAGCCGACCATGAACTTGCGGACCGTCGCCGAGCGAAGCAGCGGCGGGTAGAAGTGAGCGTGCAGCTGCCAATGGTCGTGGGCGCCGGCCGACCGCGGTGCGCCGTGCCAGCCCATCGAGTACGGGAAGGGATGGTCGAACAGTTGGTCGTAGCGGGCGAGCAGGTCACCGAGCACGGCGGCGAGGTCATCGCGTTCGTCGTCGCGCAGGGCCGGCAGGTGCTCGACGTGCCCTCGTGGGATCACGAGGGTCTCGAACGGCCACAGGGCCCAGTAGGGCACGACCACGACCCAGTGATCGGTCGCGCTGACCACCCGAGCACGCTCCTCGATCTCCAGACCGGCGTACTCGACCAACAGCACGCCCCCGTGACCGGTGCGGTGGTCGCGTTGCGCGCGATCCTGGCGATCGGGTTCCAGGGGCACGGTGGAGCTTGCCCACACCTGGCCGTGCGGATGAGGGTTGGAGGCACCCATGGCCTCCCCACGGTTCTCGAACAGCTGCACCCACGCCCAGCGTCGGCCCAGCTCCTCCACCTGGCAGGCCCAGAGGTCGACCACCCGCCGGATGTCGGCCAGCGGCATCAGCGCCAACGTGAGGTCGTGCCGCGGGTCGAAGCACAGCACGCGACAGGTGCCCGGCATCGTGTGTGCCTGCAGCAACGGCGTGCGAACCTCGGTCCGCTCCTCCACGTCCGGCCGCAGGGCCGGGTCGTCGTTGGTGAAGACGAACGTGCGCTCGTAGTCCGGGTTCGTCGTGCCGCCCGCGCGCTGGTTGCCCGGGCACAGGTAGCAGTCGGGGTCGTAGGCCGGCAAGGCCGCCACCGGTGGCGTCTCCTCAGCACCCTGCCAGGGCCGACGGGTCCGTCCAGCGGAGACCACCACCCACGCTCCGGTCAGCGGGTTGAACCGCCGGTGTGGCGTCCCAGGCTCGATCAGGTCGGTGCCCTTCACTCCTTCAGCGCTCCGGCGGAGCTATACCTGGAAGTTGTGGATGAGAGGTCGTGAAAAGTAGGCGGCGTACCCTCCCGAAACCATCAAGTCCGAGACGCCGGTTGCAGCCGGCGGGGAAGGTACGCCTGATGTTGAGGGT
>SKJX01000098.1 GCA_007121785.1 Nitriliruptoraceae bacterium | reverse complement strand
GCTCGTCCACGTCGCGGAAGGCCACGGAGATCGATTGTCGCCGTTCGGCGGCCAGTGCCAACGCCTCGATCAGGGTGCGATCCTGCGATCGTTCACGATCTCCGGTGGCCACCGGCGCCACTTGGCCGGGTTCGGGACGCACGGTGCGCACCAGGGCCAGGGGCAGCAGGGCGATCGTCCCGACGTGTAAGCGCACGGCAACGTGGTCGACGCCGACGGCAGCGAGCACGCCTCGGTGCGTCTCCGCGCCGGCGACCCGGACCACGACGGGGATCTCCCGCTCGGCCAGATCGCGCAGCGTCCCCGTCCACGTCGCCAGCTCCGCGGCGATCTCGCGGCGGCGGCGCTCCTCCTGACGGGCGCTGACCGCCGCACGCAACGCCGCGTCGTCGGCGAGGTCGACGTACGGGTCCGGCCCGGGGGGACGCCAGGTCACGCGTCACCGACCGATGCGACGGGCGGCAGGTCGAACGTCTGGCCGGGGAAGATCAGGTCGGGGTTCTCCGGATCCGCCAACCGGCCCCGGTTGTGCTCCACGACCCGCTCGACGTACGCGGCGACCTCACGGTCGGTGGGAGGACGGTCGAGGTGGTCGGCCAGCACGCCGTCGGCGATCCGCCAGAACGACTCGCCCGTCGCCACCGTGTGGCCGCGGCCCGACGCCTCCCCATCGGCGGCGGCCGCCCGCTCGTGAGCATCGTCGACGTCGGGCGAGCCATCGTCGTCGGGACCGCCCTCGTCGATGCCGTCGGGACCACCCATCCCCGACATCGCGCCGGGCTCGAGCAGATCGAGGCCCGGTGGCCGGCGCATCAGGCCCTCCGTGGCGTCCTCATCGTCGACCCCCGTGATGGTCACCTGGCTGGACTCGTCGTCGGACGCGGTCAGGCGCACCTGGCTCTCGCCTTGGCCCAGCCCGTCGTCGGACGCGGTCAGGCGCACCTGGCCAGCGGGGTCCGCGCCATCCGGGTGGGCGTCGGCGGACCCGTCCGTCCACGGACGGTCGGCGGCGAACGTCACCGCACCGTCACGCTGTGGTGACCCGTCGGGGTCCACCACCTCGACGCTCGGGGATGAGCCCGCATCGACGCCGAGGTCCGCGCGCGGCGTCGCGGCCGAGACCACCATCGTCGTCGCCAGGGACGCACCCAGGGCCGCCTGCAGCAGACGTCGGAGCGCGGCAACGGTCAACACGTCCGCGAGCCGGATCAGCCGGGCCGCACGCAACGCCCGGGCCAGGACGCCGATCGAGGTCGCTCCGACCAGGTACCAGCTCAACCCGAGGACCACCAGCCGCAGCACCGCGACCGTGGCGACCAGCGGGTCGCGTCCCTCGGCCCACGCCGCCCAGGCGTCCGGTGCCAGCGGCGGGGGCGCCAGCGGGCCGTCACCCAGGCGGTGGAACAGTACGGTGCCGCCCGCCAGCGCCAGGCACCACGCCAGCAGCCCGGCGCGCGCCCGCCACGACCCTCCCGCGGCCATCGCTTCCTCCCCGTCGTTCCCGCCCACACCATACCCTGTCGTGATACGCCATGTCTGACGGCGCCACCGGGGCCGGTGGACGGGACCTGCGGTAGGGTCACGACGTCGTGTGACGGGGACGGCGGGGCGATGGACGAGCAGGTACCGGGCTACGCGTTGCGCGACGCGATCGCACGGGGCGCGACGAGCACGGTGTGGCGCGCCGAGCAGACGGGCCGACCCGGCCGGGTGCTGGCCGTCAAGCACGTCCGCGCCGACCTCGACCGCCGCGCGATCGTGGGCGTCACCCGTGAGGCCGATGCCCTGGGACGGCTCGCCCACCCGCACGTGCTCCGGCTGCTGGACGTGGTCACGACCGACGACGGGGTCGCCCTGGTCACGCCGTACGCCGCCGGTGGCTCGCTGGCCGCGCGACTGGCCAGGGCACCGCGCGGGCTGCCTCCGGCCTTCGCCGCCGAGGTCGGGGCACGGATCGCCTCGGCGCTCGCCGCCGCCCACGACGCGGGTCTGGTCCACCGCGACGTGAAGCCGGCGAACGTTCTGTTCGACGGCGACGGGGTGGCGATGCTCGGCGACTTCGGGACCGCCCGCGTCCGCGGCACGACCACCGAGTTGGTGGGGACGGGCGAGTACCTGGACCCGGCCACCGCGGTCGACGGCCGGCCGCCGGATGCGCTCACGGACATCTACGCGCTGGGCGTCGTGCTCTACGAGGCGCTGACCGGCAGCCCGCCGTACGCCGGCGTGACGCCGCAGCACGCGGTCGCCGCCGCGGACCAGGGGCTGCACGTCCCCCTCCAGACACGGATCGACGCGCCCGCGACGCTCACCGATGCGGTCAACGCCGCCCTCGCTCGCGACCCGCATCGACGCCCCCGGTCCGCGGGGGAGCTCGCCGGCGCCCTCGATGAGGCCCGGCGGGAGCTCGAACGTGCGGCGATGGATGCCGGCGTCGTCGGCTCGGCGCTCGGCGAGGCCGACGATCACGACCGCGGTGGGGAACCCTCCCACGGTTCGCCCGCACGGCGAGGGGCCGACGACGACCACCTCGACGCCCACCGCGAACCGCCCACCTCCGAGCCCGAGCCCGAGCCGCCGACGACCCAACCGACGGCCGCTGAACCGGTCGGAGTCCCGGACCTCCCGCCCGTGCCACCGAGCCCCGCGACCGATGGCGGCCGAGCAGCGACGCAGCTGTTCGGACCGGCACCACCGGCCCCCGCCACCCGCACCGGGGAGACGACCCGACGGATCCCGCGGCCGTTGACGCTCACCGCCGCAGGGCTGATCGTGCTCGTCCCCATCGTGGTCGTGCTGTGGCTCACGCTCGGCGACGACGCCGCGGCCCCCGAGCCGGTCGCTGACGGGGACGCCGAGGTGGTGGACGACATGGTCAGCGAGCGGCAGCCGGCCGAGCCGTGCGAAGAGGCCGGTCCGGCCGATGCGGACGCGATCCTCGCCGACGTCGAGGGCCGCGGTTGCAGCGTCCCGGTCACCTGGAACGGGGCGCAACTGACGGTGCCGATGGAGGACGGGGACGAGCGCCGGTTCGACCTCGGGGCGGACGATGGCGACGAGTTGCTGTTCGGTGACTGGACCTGCGACGGCCACGAGACGCCGGCGCTGTACCGGCCATCGACCGGCGAGCTGTTCACCTTCGAGGCGCTGGTCGAGCCAGGTGAAGAGACCACCGTCGACGGTGAGGACACGGGGGTCCCGGACGGCGATGTCACCGTCATCACCGACGCTGCCGGCTGCGACCGGGTCGACGCCACCGACCGCTAGCAGCCCCGGGGACCGACGGCACGGTCCCGAACGGCGGCCCGCGCCCGTCGCGATCCGAGGCGCTCCAGCGCGACGGGCCGGGCTACCACCGCGGTGCACACGACCCGCCGCTCCATGCGCGACACTGCGCCCATGATCCCCCCCATCGACCTCACCTTCCACCGCGGCGTGGAGGACATCCGCGACCTCCCCGACAGCCCGGCGGAGGTCGCCGTCATCGGCCGCTCCAACGTGGGCAAGTCCACGATCGTCAACGCGATCGGGGGCAGCAGGAAGCTCGCGCGCACCTCCAAGACCCCGGGACGGACGCGGGAGCTGATCTGCTTCATCACCCCGACCGGCGCGACCGTGATCGACCTGCCCGGCTACGGCTACGCCAAGGTCTCCGCGACCGACCGGGCCGCCTGGAAGCGCCGCCTGGGTCGGTACCTCGCGCAGCGTGAGCCGCTGGTCGACGTGCTGCTGCTGATCGACGGCGAGGTCGGGCCGACCGCGCTGGACAAGGAAGTGCTCGCCTGGCTCCGGGAGATGGACGTCCCGTTCACGATCGTCGCCACCAAGCACGACAAGGTGAAGTCCTCACAGCGCGAGCGCCGCAAGCGTGACCTGGCGGCCGGCTGCGGGGTGGAACGCGGCGAGGTGCTGTGGGTCAGCGCCGAGCGCAACGTCAACGTCGACCGCCTGCGCGCGCACGTCGCCGGGAAGCTCAGCCGCTGAGCGCCGGCTGGCAGCGGGACGTCGAGCGGGCCTCGCGGGCTTCATCCACCTCGCCGCCGCCCGACCGACACGGCCTCACGGCACACGATCGAACTCCAGCTGGGTCTGCGCCAACCGCGCGTCCTCGGCGGGCACCGGGATCGGGTAGGTGCCGGAGAAGCAGGCGGTGCACAGCTCGTCCCGCGGGGTCGGCGTCGCGTCGATCAACCCGTCCAACGAGATGTAGTGCAGCGAGTCCGCGCCGATGAAGTCACGGATCTCCTCCACCGACAGGTCCGCCCCGACCAGCTCGGCCCGGCTCGCCATGTCGATGCCGTAGTAGCACGGGTGGGCGATGGGCGGCGAGGTGACCCGAAGGTGCACCTCGGCGGCCCCCGCGGACCGCAGCATCTCCACCAGCTGTCGCGCGGTGTTGCCGCGGACGATCGAGTCATCCACCACGACCAGCCGCCGGTCCTCGACGATCTCGCGCACCGGCGAGAGCTTCAGGCGGATGCCCAGCTGCCGCAACGACTGGGTGGGCTGGATGAAGGTCCGGCCGACGTAGCGGTTCTTGACCAACCCGTCGGCGAACGGCAGCTGCGCCTCCGCGGCGAAACCCGCCGCCGCGTCGCGACCCGCTTCCGGCACGGGGATCACCAAGTCCGCGTCGACCGGCGCTTCCCGCGCCAGCTGTCGTCCCATGGACCGCCGTGCGTAGAGGACGCTGCCGCCGTCCTGGCGGTGGTCGGGCCGGGCGAGGTAGACCCACTCGAACAGGCAGTAGTGCCGCGTGGCCGGCGCGAACCGGCGGCTGTGCAAGCCGTCCTGGTCGATGACCACCAGTTCGCCGGGCTCGACGTCGCGGACGAGCACCGCACCGGTGATGTCCAACGCCGCGCTCTCCGAGGCGATCACCCACCCGCCGCTGGGCAGCCGGCCGATCTGCAGGGGGCGAACGCCGTGCGGGTCACGGAACCCGTACAGCCGCTCGCGGTCCATCACGACCGCCGAGTACGCACCGATCAGCCGCGGGGCGGTCGCGAGGATGGCGTCCTCCAGAGCGGTGCCGGTCTCCGCCTCGTGGGCGAGCAGCGCCGCCATGACCTCCGAGTCGTTGCCGGTCTCCCCCAGCTCCTCGGCCAGCTCGGCGGTGTTCACCAGGTTGCCGTTGTGGCCGAGCGTGATGGCACCGCCGGCCGAGGTCTCGCGGTACTGCGGCTGAGCGTTGACCCACGAGGACGCACCCGTGGTCGAGTAGCGGCAGTGGCCGATCGACAGATCACCCTGGAGCGCGGCCAACCCGGTGGTGGCGAACACCTGGTTGACCAGACCCATGTCCTTGTGGACCACGATGCGGCGCCCGTCGGAAGCGGCGATACCGGCCGACTCCTGTCCGCGGTGCTGCAGCGCGAACAGTCCGAAGTAGGTCAGCGTGGCGACGTCCTCGCCGGGGGCGTAGATGCCGACCACCCCGCACTCGTCGCGCGGACCGTCGTCGGCGAGGTCCAGGGCAGCCTGCCCGTCGGGAGCGCTCACGATCGACCTCGGTGGTGGCGGTGGACCCTGGGAGCCGTCACGCGCCGAGTGCGCGCTCACGGGCACCCGCAGCGTAGCCTCCACGCCAGTGCCTCCCTGGAGCGGGACGTGTCGGAGCGAGCCGCGGTACCGAGCACGGGGGTCGTGCCCGCGTCGGCCTTCCCCCGGCACGACGACGACTGCGCTCCGTTCGTCGCGGCGCTGGGCCTGCCCGGCTACCTCGACGTCCACGTGCACGTCCTGCCACCCCGGCTCCAGGAGGCCGTGTGGCGGTTCTTCGACACGTTGGACGACCCACCCTGGCCGGTGACCTACCGCGACGACGAGGTGACCCGGCTCGCCACGCTGCGGGCGCTCGGGGTCGTCGCCCACCCGGCGCTCGCCTACGCCCACCGTCCGGACGTGGCGACCTGGTGCAACCAGTACACGCTGGCGTTGGCGGCGCGCGACGACGCGGTGCTGCCGACGTTCACGTTGTTCCCCGAACCCGGCGTCGAACGGTACGTCGCCGATGCGATCGAGCGGGGCGGCCGGGTCGCGAAGGTCCACCTGCAGGTCGGCCGGTTCCACGTGGACGACCCGTCGCTCGATGCGGTCTGGGGGCAGCTGGCCGACGCCGGGGTCGTGGTGGTCATCCACGCCTCGGCGGTGTACGGCGTGGAGGGCGGCGCCGACTACTGCGGGCCGGACGGCATCGCCCGTCTGGTCCGGCGCTTCCCGGGGTCGCGGCTGGTGGTGGCGCATCTGGGCGCCCCCGACCCGAACGCCGCGTTCGTCGCGCTGGCGGAGGAGCACGAGGCGCTCCACCTCGACACCGCGATGGTGCTCACCGACCCGCCCTACTTCGAGCCGTACCCGGTCGAGCGCCTGCCGCGGCTGGCCGCGCTGGTCCGCGACGGCAAGCTGCTGTTCGGATCCGACTTCCCGACGATCCCGCATCCGTACGCCGGGCAGGTCCGCGGGATGTCGCAGCTGGAGCTCGATGCACCCGGCTTGCGAGCCCTGTTCCACGACAACGCGGCCGCGCTGCTGCGGCGCTGACCGCCGGTGGGCTGCGGCGGGGCCACGGCGTCGCGGCTGGACACCCCGGCGCACGGGTGGACACGCAGCGGCGGCGCGGCGCCCGGTCGCGCGATGGCCACGCTGCGCCTCGGCCGGCAACTACGGTCAGGGGGCCGACCGACGGGAGCGACGCACCGTGCCGACCTTCGCCAGCGCCATCACCTGCATCGACGGACGGGTGCTCCCGCCGCTGATCGACTTCGCGCGTGACCGCTACGGCGTCGATGCGGTCGACGTGGTGACCGAGCCCGGGGTGGACGCGACCGTGCCGGAGCTCGTGGACGATCTCACCCGGCGGCTCGCCCCGTCGATCGACAAGCACGGGTCGCACGACGTGGTGCTCGCCGGGCACGAGGACTGCGCCGGCAACCCGGTCGACGAGGCCACCCACCGCCAGCACCTCGCGCGATCGGCTGCGGCGCTGTCCACCGCGCTCGGGCCCGAGGTGGACGTGCTCGCGGTCTACATCCACCTCGACGGCACCGTCGACGTGCTCGACGGCGGCTGACGGTTCGTGACGGCGGCTGGAGGCCGATGGCCGCGGCTCAAGGCTCCTGACGGCGGCGCCTCGGGGCCTGCCCCGACGTGTGGAGCGGCACCGACGCTGAACGCTCCACGGGTCCGCGAACCCGACCCCGCCGGTGTCCGTGTGTGGAGCGGAACCGGCACGGGGCGCCCGCACCGCTCCACGGATGCCGTCGCGATCCGGACCCCCCGTGGCGGCCCGAGCCCCCGCGCCACGGCTACGACGCGGTGATCAGGACCTTCTTCAGGGCCTCGAACTCCTCGAGGCACTCCCCCGACCCGGCCGCGACGGTGGACAGCGGATCGTCGGCGAGGTGGATGGGCATGCCCGTCTCGTACTTGATCCGCTCCCCGAGACCGCGGAGCAGCGCGCCGCCACCGGTGAGCACCAACCCCTTGTCCATGATGTCCGCGGCGAGTTCCGGGGGTGCCTTGTCCAATGTCACCTTGACGGCCTCGACGATCGCGTTGACGGGTTCCTGGATCGCCTGGCGGATCTCCTCGGCGCTGACCACGATGGTCTTGGGGAGCCCGGCGACCAGATCACGGCCCCGGATCTCTGCGTGCGGCTCGTCGGGCAGCGCGAACGCGGACCCGACCGCCATCTTGACCTCCTCGGCGGTGCGCTCGCCGAGCATCAGCGAGTACTCCTTCTTGATGTAGGAGATGATGGCGTCGTCGATCTCGTCACCACCGGTGCGGACCGCCTCGGAGGTCACGATCCCACCGAGGGAGATCAGCGCGACCTCGGTCGTACCGCCTCCGACATCCACGATCAGGTTGCCGGCCGGCTCGTGGACCGGCAGTCCCGACCCGATCGCGGCGGCGACGGGCTCCTCGATCATGTAGGCCGAGCGGGCCCCCGCCTGGATCGCGGCCTCCTCCACGGCGCGTTTCTCCACCCCGGTGATCCCCGACGGCACGCACACCACCACGCGTGGCTTGGTCAGGAACCGGCGCTTCTGCACCGCCTGGATGAAGTACCGCAGCATCTTCGCGGTGACGTCGAAGTCCGCGATCACCCCGTCCTTGAGCGGGCGGGTCGCGACGATGTGGCCGGGCGTGCGCCCGATCATCCCCTTGGCCTCCACACCGACCGCCAGGACCGCGCCGGTCTTGCTGTTGCTGGCGACCACCGACGGCTCGTTGAGGACGATGCCGCGGCCACGCACGTACACCAGGGTGTTCGCGGTGCCGAGGTCCACGGCCATGTCACGGCCGATGAACTGGAAGGTGTTCCGCTTACCGTCAGCCACGTGGGACCTGCGAGGTGGGGGCTCGGCGTACAGGCGTACGGCGTACCCCAGGCCGACCGGGTGGCGCCGGCGGTGATGCCGGCGGTTCGGACGGTGTCCAGGTCCCGCCCCTCAGGCGGGGTCGATCCGATGGACGGTCCCGCGGAGGTCCAGGACGCAGAGCTCGCCCGCTCCGTCGATGTCCGAGAGGTCCGGCGCGTCGTCCGCCGCCGGCGCGATCGTCAGCAGCGCCATCGCGACGGCCGCGGTCAGCGACGTCACCCGGGACCGGCCTGTCTCGGTCCTCCTGCGCCCCGTCGGACGGGGCGCACCTCACCGCCGGCCCGCTCCAGCCCGGGTCAACCGGCCCGGTGGCCGGTGCCTCGCGGTGCCGAGCGGCGTTCGAGCGCATCGGGCAGCCCCGCCTGGAAGGCGGCCACCACCTCGTCGACCGGCAGATCCACCAGGTCGCGGACGAGCAACCGGCCGCCTCCGACCGTGCCGATATCGGTCAACGGCACCTGCGCATCCGCGCACATCGTCGCGAACGCCCGCACGTGACGCGACGGGAGGCTGACGACGACGCGACCGGGCGACTCGCTGAACAGCGTCTGGGCGATGCTCAGCTGGTCGTCGACGTGGATCTCGACGCCGATGTCGCCGGCCGCGCAGGACTCCGCGAGGGCGGTGACGAGCCCGCCGGTCCCCACGTCGTGCGCGGAGGCCAGCAGGCGCTCGTGGGCCGCGAGGTGGAGCACCTCGGCCATCGCACCTTCGAGCTCGAGGTCGACCGGGGCCAGGCGTCCTCCGAGCGGCTGGCCGAGGAAGCGCTGCAGTTCGCTGCCGGCCAACCCCTCGACCGTCGGGGCACCGACGAGGAACACGACGTCGTCCTCGTCCTCGAAGGCCATCGATACCGCATCGTCGGCGTCCTCGAGCAGCCCGAGCACGCCGACCACCGGCGACGGATGGATCGCGGACCCACCGGTCTCGTTGTACAGCGAGACGTTGCCGCCGGTGACCGGCACGTCCAACGCCTCGCAGGCCTCACGGAGCCCGTGGATGGTCTCGATCAGCTGCCACATGATCTCCGGCCGCTCGGGGTTGCCGAGGTTGAGGCAGTTGGTCGAGCCCAACGGCCGCGCACCGACGCAGGCGACGTTGCGGACCGCTTCGGCGACCACCCGTCGGGCACCCTCGCGCGGGTCGAGCTCGCACCACCGGCCGTTGCCATCGGTCGAGCACGCCACCGCCTTGTGCGAGTCGGGCAGCCGCACCACGCCCGCGTCCGCCACCCCCGGCCCGAGCACGGTGCCGCCGAGGACGTAGCGGTCGTAGCGTTCGGTGATCCACCGGGTGGAGGCGACGTTCGGGGACCGCAGGAACCCGAGCACGAACGCATCCAGCGGGTCGTCCTGCGCCGCCAGGGGATCCGGGTCGGCGGGGGGATCCTCCGGGTCGGCGGCGAGCCGCTCCGCCGCGGACGGGGCCTCGGCCGCTCGTGCCGCGTCCAGGGCGTCCGCACGGGCGGTGGCGATCGTGTCGAGGTCGAGCGACTCCGCATCCACCTCGACGTCGAGGTCCTGCGGTGGAGCGGCGGGGCGGTCGTAGACCGGGCCTTCGTCCGCGAGCGAGCGGGCGGGGGCGCGGCCGACCACCTCGCCGTGGCGGGTCAACGTGAGCTCGTCGCCGTCGACCACCTCGCCGATCACGGTGGCCGCGACCCCCCAGCGGTCGGCGACCGCCTGGACGGCGTCGAGCTGCTCCGGCGCGACCAGCGCGAGCATCCGCTCCTGCGACTCCGAGCAGAGGATCTCCCAGCTCTCCATCGACGGCTCGCGCAGCTCGACCCGGTCGAGATCGACGATCATGCCCAGCGACGCCGCGGAGGCCAGCTCCGAGGTCGAGCAGGCGATGCCGGCCGCGCCCATGTCCTGGATGCCCGACAGCAGGTCCTGCTCGTACAGCTCGAGGCAGCACTCGATCAGCACCTTCTCCGCGAACGGATCACCGACCTGCACGTTCGGACGCTTGTCCTCCAGCGTCTCGTCGAAGCCCTGGCTGGCCAGGACCGACGCACCGCCGATGCCGTCCCGGCCGGTGGCGGAGCCCAACAGCACGGCGAGGTGGCCCGGCTCCTCCGCGCGGGCCAGCTGCAGACGGTCGCGGTCGAGCACCCCGATCGCCAGGACGTTGACCAACGGGTTGGTCGCGTAGGTGGGGTCGAAGACGGTCTCGCCGCCGATGTTCGGCACCCCGACGCAGTTGCCGTAGCCGCCGACACCGCGGACGACGCCGTCGACCAACCGCCGCTGGAGCTCGTCGGGCTCGCGGTGGGTACCGGTCCCGTCGGTCCACCCGCCGGGATCCCCGAACCGCAACGGGTCCATCACCGCGATCGGGCGGGCCCCCATCGTGAAGATGTCGCGCAGGATGCCGCCGACGCCGGTCATCGCGCCCTGGACGGGTTCGACGAAGCTCGGGTGGTTGTGGCTCTCGATCTTGAAGCTCACCGCCAGCCCGTCACCGACGTCGACCACCCCAGCGTTCTCCCCGGGGCCGACCAGCACCTGCGGTCCCTCGGTCGGCAGGGTCTTCAGGTGGCGTTTGGAGGACTTGTAGGAACAGTGCTCCGACCACATCACCGAGTACATGCCCAGCTCGGACACCGTCGGGGTCCGGCCGAGGGTGTCGACGATGCGGTCGTACTCGTCGCCGCGCAGGCCCAGTTCGTGGCCGAGCTCGCGAGCGCGCTGCGGGGTGAGGGTCTCCTCAGCCGGGAACCGCTGCTCCGCGGCGGGCCCCGACGGCCGCACGGCGCGGTGGCGACCGCGGCCCGCCGTCGCATCCACCGCCCTCGATGAGCCGGTCGGACCCTCGTCGGGGGTGGCGCCGGGAACAGCAGCGGTATCGGTCACGTCCACGCCTCGTGCGCTGGGGGGGAGGCGCGAGCCTACTGCCCGCCCTCACCCAGCCCCGGCCCGGAGCGGGGGCGGTACCGTGTCGCCCGTCCGCACCGTGTGACCCCGCCCGTACCGTCGGAGACCCCGTGGACGCCCTCAACATCCTGCGTGCCGTGCTGGTCGGCTTCGCGACCCTCGCCGCGATCCTGCTCGCCGTCCAGGGTGAGTGGTTCCCCGCTGGCGTGATGTTCGCCGGCATCCTCGCGCACTTCTGGCTGTTCGCCTGGCTGCGTGCCGAACGCCGCCGCGCAGCCGAGCACGACCCGCTCGAAGGCCTCACCACCCGCACCTGAGCCCGGCGCGCAGCGGAGCCCGTCCCGCGGTGGCGCCCGGCCCGCG
>SKJX01000130.1 GCA_007121785.1 Nitriliruptoraceae bacterium | reverse complement strand
GTCCGGTTCGACCTCACCGTTCGCGCAGGCCGCGGCGACGAGGCCGACCACCAGTAGGAGCGCCAACCGGCGCAGCCATGCCGAGCTTCGGGACACAGACATGCGAACTCTCCCTCTCTCTCTCTTACCGCGTCGACGGTCGTTCCGCGACGGTGATCCCCGTCAGCGAACCTGCGGTCCATTAGGACCTCTACCTTTACGATACACGTAAGGTATTAGGAACCTTCGGATGTTCGCACGACGGGAGCCAGTGGTCAATCCGGGTTGCGCGCTTCACGCGCCCGCCGCGCGGGCCCGCACCAGCATCACCCACTCGCCGGAGATGGCGATCACCCCTCCGTCGGTCACCACCTGGTAGTCGAAGGTCACCCGACCATCTCGCTTGCCGGATCGCGGCTCGGCCGCGCGGACGGTGAGCTGGACGTGGACCGTGTCACCGGGCAGCACCACCTCTTGGTAGTGCACGGTCTGGCTGAGCATCGCCAGCCCCGTCCCGGCGAAGGCCCCGGTGCGCTCCTTGAGCCCGGAGGCGAGCGCCACGACCATCAACCCAGGTGGGAAGCGACCCCCGAACAACCCGTGCGACGCGGCGAACGTCTCGTCGACGTGCATCGGGTTCATGTCACCGGTGAACATCGCCCAGAGCAGGCCGTCGGTCTCGGTGACGGTCCTGCCCTGGGTGACGAGTCGCGTTCCGGGCGCCAGGTCCTCGAGGAAGTAGGCGTTCGGGCCGACCGGTAGGTCCTCGGTCACGATCCCTAGCTGCCGATGCCGGCGAGCCGCTTGACGTAGTCGAGCGCCGGGCTCGGATCGTAGGCGCGGAACATCGCCAGCTTCTCGGCCTCGACCGACCCTTCGGCGTGGATCGCCAGCACCGCCTGGTACCCGCCGTAGAGCCGAGCGGTCAGGTCGCTGATCAGGTTCATGATGGCCATGCGGTCCCCGGCCGGCCAGGCGCCGACCAGGTACTTCTCGAGCACCGGACGTACCGCTTCGGACTCCCAATCCTCGCCCGCCGGGCCGGTGACCAGCAGGCCTCCCGCCAGATCCTGGACCGTCTCCATCGCCTCGTGGAAGTCCCGAGCGAAGGTCCACTTGGCGAGGTTGGTCGTGAAGACGTCCGGGTAGGCGATGCCGTTCTCCGACTGGCCGCGTTGTGCCGCGAGTTGCACGAGCCCTCGGACGGTCTCGGCGTAGCCGGCCAACCAGGTCAGCTTGTCGCGCACGTGGCTGGCGCCGAGGATGCCGTTGGCCTGCGCGATGGCCACGCCGGCCCCGACGAAGGCGTCGAGCAACGGCAGCTTGTAGCTCACCGCCGTGAACCGGTGGTACTCCACGAACGTCAGGGCCGTGTCCCCGGCGATCTCGGGCTCAGCGTCGTAGAAGACGTTCTCCCATGGCACGAGCACGTCATCGAAGACGGTCAGCGTCTCGACCATCTTGTGACGGGCCGAGACCGGATGCGTCCAAGGATGCTGGCCACCGTCGAGGAAGTCGGAGGTGTACATCGTCAGGCCCTCGGTGTCGGCCGGCACCTGGAACGCCACCGACCAGTCCGCATCGTCAGCCGTCATCGACCGGCTCGGCAGGACGATGACGTTGTCGACGACCGGGGTGTAGGAGGTGTGCGACTTCGCGCCGCGCACCACGATGCCTTCGTCGGTGCGGTCGACCACCCGCAGGTAGAGGTCCGGATCCGCCTGCTGCGAGGGCCGCTTGGAGCGATCACCCTTGACGTCGGTCTGTGCGACTGCGAGGGCGAGGTCGCCATCCATGCACGCACGGTGGAAGTCCCGGACGCGCTCCAACCCCTGGTCGTGGCCGTGGCGCTCCAATACCCGCATCAGCGCGAACAGCGCGTCGGTGCCGATCTCCTTGACCAGCAGCACGAGGGTGGCGCCCTCGGCGGTGGCGGTCTCGATCAGCTGCGAACGTGCAGCGAGGTGCTCGGGGTTGCGTGGCACCCGGAAGTAGGCCGAGTAGGGGGCACCCTCGTCATCGATGACGGCTAGCGGACGGTGCGCCGGGTCCTCAGCGAGCCGGAAGTCCGTGGCCGCATGGTGCGCCGCCAGGCCCAGCTCCGGATGTCCGACGACGTCGGTGATCTGCTGCCCGCGGTAGTAGACACGCCGCTCGTCCTTGAGCCCGGCGAGGAACTCGTCCGGTGTGCGCAAACCCATGTCTTGACCTTTCGTCGCTGTCGGCCGAGCCGTCAGGGGCTCGGTTCACCGTTTCCGTTCCAGCCGTTGCCCGCCAGCAGATCCTCGAGGGTCTGGTCACCCGGATCGGACGGGGGGTAGCCGGGTGCGGCCTGTGCCATCTGCACGAGCACACCGTCCGCTTCGCGGGGGTGGAGGAAGGCCTCACGCCACGACGGGTCGTCGAGGTAGACGCCGGTCGGCGCGTACCCGAGGTCACGCGCCGCAGCGATCGCCGCCTCGATGTCGTCGACCTTGAACGTGACGTGGTGCATACCCCCGCCACGGTCGAGGAAGCTGTCGAGGAAGGTCGATCCGGACAAGGGCTCCATGAGCTCGACCTTGCCCTCGAGGAACCCGAACTGGCAGGCGCGGTAGCCGACCCGGGTGTTGTCACCGCCGCCGAGGTAGTGACCACTGAGCAGGTCGCGGTAGAGCGGCAGGAGGTCGCGCAGGCGGGCAGCTGCCACTGCTACGTGGTCGAGCCGCGCCTGCACACCGGCACCCTCAAGCGTCGCCGTCAATGGCTGGTGTCCGGGAGACGGTGGCGTGCTCACGGCTGACCTCCGGTCGTCTCGGCCCCGGTCAGGCCGTGCGCGTGCATCCAGTCCAGCACCGTGCGGGCGAGCCCGTCGGGGTCGTTGGCGAAGTAGTGGTCGTCGTCGAGTTCCCGCAGCGGCGTCCCGGCGGCGTCCGCCACGGAAGCAGCCCGCTGGCGGTAGGCGCTCGGCTCGCGCGCACCGACCAGCACGAGCATCGGCAGGTCCAGGTGTGGGACGTAGCGCTCGCTGTGCGCGAGCGACTCCGGACCCCAGACCGACAGCGCGGTCGCCGCCTCGACGACCATCGGCACCGGAGCGTGGGAGGACAGGACGATCAGTCGCTCTGGATCCCCTTCGGCGACTGCGGCCGCCGCCCGCGCGAGATGATGCTCGACGCTGCCCTCGACGAACCAGCGGGCTCCGCCCGACAGCAGTGGCGACGGGCTGAGCATCGCCAGGCCGATGACGTCGTCCGGACGGTGCTCGTGGAGCCAGTAGTTGGCCATGTGCGAACCGTAGCTGTGGGCGACCACCACGATGGCATCGACCCCGACGTCGCGCAGCACGTCCGCGGCCGCGTCGAAGTCGTGGACGCAGTCCTCGAACCGCATCCGCATGAAGCCGTGGCAGGGCTCACCGTCGCCGATCGATCCGAGATCGTGCGATCGGGCGTTCAATGCAGCCGTGCTCAGGCCCTGCGCCGCGGCGGCGTCGAGCACGCCGACCGTGGGGTTGGCGTAGAAGTTGCCCCAGGCGCCGTGGATGCCGAGCACACCGACCCGCGCACCGGGGACCGTGGTCCGGCTGCCGTGCAGGAGCACGCCGTCGACCGTGCGAACGGACACCAACGACAGCTCGCGGGAGGTGATGGGCCCTGCGGTTCGTGCCGTCACTGCCACGCGCTGCCTCCACCGGAACCTGGTCCGGCACCCTCGCCGACGAGCGACCGGAAGCCGCCAGGTCCCCTCCGGCCCGTCGAGTCTGCCACTACCAGACACTTTACGTCAACGGGAAGGTATCTGCGATTCCGGTCGCTCCAATGCACGGGAGGTGACCTCGCTTCGTAGATGGTCAGCCGTCGCGTGCCGACCGAGCTGGGCGAGGATCGTGCTGACGGCGGTCGCCGAACGGGTCGCCAGCAGTTCGCACAGCTGCTCGGCGAGCTGCTCCGGCTCCTCGCTCAGCCTGGAGACCAGGCCCCAGGTGTGGGCGTCGGTGGCGCTGACGGCGCGGACGGTCAGGTACGACGCGACGCGTCTGCCCACGAGATCGCGTGCCCGGCGGACCGCCAGGTCGGCGCTCGGACCGGACGCACGGAAGGTCGCCTGGGGGCCGGCCACCAGCAGCTGGACCGCGCAGGCCGCCGCGAGTGCCGGGCCCTCACAGGGGCCGCGCACGACACCAACCACCGGCTGCTGGCGACGCTCGAGCGCCAGGAGCTGATCGGCGGTGACCTCGCCCGGCAGTGCGTCGAGCTCGAGCACGAAGCAGCGGTCGGGCCAGGGCGGACGGTCGCGACGCTCAACCATGGCCGGTGTAGCTCCGGCGGCTGTTCGCCACGGTCGACGACGCCATCAACGGGGCCATCACCGGCGGCACCATCCGGTAGGTGCTGCCGGCGTCGGCGGTCAGCAGCCGCTTGGCATGGGCGAACTCGCTCGAGCGCGCCGCGGCCCCGGCAAGCTCCACCGCGGCGGACCGCAGCTGGTCGCGCGGGTGGAGCTCGACCACCATCCCGCGCTGGTGTGCCTCGCGACCGGTGAGCCACCGTCGACCGGTGACGGCCAGGTGACGGACCCAGCCCCGGCCGAGCACGTCGATCCCACGGCCCAGCGCGTTCGGCGGAGCCGCCCCGTGGGTGATCTCCGGCAGGCCGAACACGGCCTCAGGTGTGGCCACGGCCAGGTCACAGACCAGTGCGAGCTCGAATCCGAACCCGAGCGCGTAGCCGTCGACGGCGGCGACGACCGGCCGTGGAACGCTCTCCACCAGCTCGAAGAGCCGGGTGACCCTGGCCAGGAACTCTTCGGCTGCGGCCATGCCGTCGAAGTCGAAGATCGCCACGTCGTCGCCGGCGGAGAAGTCGCCGCCAGAACCGGTGACCACCACGGCGGCCGCGTCGGTGGCGACCGCCTCCTCGAGCAGGTCATAGACGGCCAGGTCGGCGGCGTTGCGCCGGTGGGGTCGGTCGATCGAGGCGACGAGGACCTCGCCATCCCAGCTCGTGTCCACGCTCACGGTGCCACCACCTCGACGTCGGTCAGCACCCTGGGCATGAACTCCCGTGCGCGAGCGTGATCATCAGCGGCGCCGTCACCGACCAGACGCTGGATCGTCGCCGTGGCCGCTGCGTCCCACCGCGCGATCTGCGCGGCGGCCCCCTCGGCTTCGGCACATGGATCGTCCACGACGGCGTGCACCAGACCGAGCTCCAGCGCCTCCTCGGCGTCGACGCGCCGCCCCGTGAGCGCCAGGTCGGCCACCCGGCGTCGTGATAGCACGCCCAGACCGCGTGTGACGAGCACGGAAGGCACCGCCCCGTGGTCGATCTCCGCGAATCCGAGGAGCGCACCGGGCTCGGCGTACACCGCATCGGCGACGAGCAGGACCTCGCTGCCGAACCCGAGTGCCGCGCCGTGCACGGCGACTACCACGGGCAACGGGAGGGTCTCGAGCTCCTCGAAGAAGGTCAGCGGACCGTCGAGGAACCGGCGTGCCGCGGACTCGTCGGGGAAGTCGAACCCGGCGACGTCCTCGCCGGCGCAGAAGGACGGCCCGACTCCGCGCAGGACGACGACGCGCAGGTCCGCGCGTGCGGCGAACTCGCGCAACGCGGCGGTCATCGTCGCCAACATCGGCTGCGACACGGCGTTGCGCTTGTCGGCACGGTCGAGCACGAGCCGGGCGACCGGCGGCTCGAGTTCGACCCGTACACCGCTGGGTGGGCGCGTGCACCGACCGACCGAGACGATGCGCTGTTCGGTGATCCGGCCGTACGGATCGACGTCGAACTCGTCACGACCGGCGAAGGCCCCGTTGGGCGAGTCGGCCCACCAATCCAGCGCCGCAGCGTCGGCGGTGGCTTCGATGCGCTCGGCTCTGGGTCGGATGGACCGGAAGAACTCGGCGCGCTCCGCGAACCAGGCGACGATCCGGTCGCGTCCGTCGACCTGCTCATCGTCGTGGGTCAGCAGCCGGGCATCGTCGGCGTAGCCGGCGGCCAGCCGATCGAGGTCGCCGGCGATGCTGGCAGCCAGGTGCTCGTCCAGCGCCGCCCGGGCTGGCGGGGTCAGCGGTGGTGAGGTCTCGGTCCGCGTCGCCATCAGTAGCCCAGCCAGCCGCCGTCGACGGGAAGACAGGTACCCGTGACGTAACCGGCGTCGTCGGAGAGCAGGAAGGCCAGTGCTCCGACCAGTTCGCTCGGATCGGCCGGGCGCCCCATCGGGATGCGCCCGAGCAGCCCGTGGTCCTCGTCACCGAGCGAGGCTGACATCTCGGTGCGCATCCAGCCAGGTGAGACCGCGTTGACCCGGATGCCGTGGGGGGCGAGGTCCGCTGCGGCTCCGCGGGTGAAGGCCAGCAGCCCGCCCTTCGAGGCCGCGTACACGGAGAGACCCGGCAGCGAGGCCACGTGAGCGGTCGTCGAGGTGATGTTGACGACCGATCCCCCGTGCCCGGCCTCCACCAGCCGCTGGGCGAAGGCGCGGGTGAAGCGCATCGGTCCAAGGGTGTTGATGCGCACCACCCGGTCGGCCTCGTCGTCGTCGAGCTCCAGCAGCCGGGCGAAGCTCAACACGCCGGCGTTGTTGACCAACGCGGTGGGCGGCCCCCCGAAAGCCTCGGACGCCCGGTCCAGGACGTGTTCGATGTCACTGCTGACCGTGCAGTCCGCCGTGACGGCCAGAGCCGGCCCGTCCAGACCGTCGGCGACCTGCTGAGCCCGCTGGCCGTCCACATCGGCGACCACCACGCGGGCGCCGCGCTGCGCGAGCCCGGTCGCGAAGGCACGGCCGAGACCGCCGCCGGCGCCGGTGACGACGCAGGTGGTGTCGCTGAGCGTCTGCGAGGTGTTCACACCTGCCGCTCCTGGCCCTCCCAGTACGGGGCGCGAAGCTCCTTCTTGAGGATCTTGCCGGTTCCGCCGACCGGCAGCTCCGAGCGGATCTCGACCGAACGGGGCTTCTTGTAGTCAGCGAGCCGCTCGGCAGCGAAGGTCTGCAGCTCCTCCTCGGTCGCCTCGGCGCCGGGGGCCAGCACGACCACGGCGTGGATGGCCTCGCCCCACTTGTCGCTGGGGATCCCGATCACCGCCACCTGGGCGACCGCCGGGTGCTCGTGGAGCACCTCCTCGACCTCCCGGCTGAAGACGTTGATACCGCCGGTGATGATGACGTCCTTCATGCGGTCGACGATGGTCATGAAGCCCTCGTCATCGACGACCGCGACATCCCCCGACTTGAACCAGTCGCCCTCGCGGGAGATGGCGGTCTCCTCGGGCATGCGGAAGTACTCGGGCGAGACGGTGTCGCCGCGCAGCCACACCTCACCCCCGGTGGTGTTGTCACGCGGGACGTCCTTACCGTCGTCGCCGACGACCCGGACCTCCATCAGCACGTTCGGCTTGCCTGCGGAGGACAGTCGGCGCAACTGCGCCTCGGTCCCCTCCGTGAACTGGTTCTCCGGCCGCAGGATGGTGCCGCAGGAGTAGGACTCCGCCATGCCGTAGAGCGGGTAGAAGACATCGCCGAGCACTTCCCGACCACGCCGCAGGTACTCCTGCGGCAAGGGCGAGCCGCCCAGCATCACCGCCCGCAAGGTCGAGACGTCGTGCTGCTCGGCCTCCGGGTGGTGCAGGACCATGCCGACCATCGTCGGCACCAGGATCGAGTGGGTCACGCCGTACTCACCGATCGCACGCAGGAAGTTGCCGGGGTCGAACGCCGGGAAGATGACGCTGCGCCCACCCTTCATCAAGACCGGGTGGAGGCCCGCCGGACCACCGGGGTTGAAGAACAGCGGGATGTTCTGCAGGTTCGTCCCACCCTCCTGGCTGGGGATCTCGGCCAGCCAGTTGAGCATCGCGGCGATGGCGTTTCGGTGGGTGAGCACGGCCGCCTTGGGAACCCCGGTGGTGCCGCTCGTCGCGCCGAGCTGGTAGGGGTCGGTGTCGTACACGGTCACGTCCGGCTCAGCCGCGTCCTGCGCCTGCACGAGCTGCTCGTAGTCGGTGGCACGGCCGTGGTCGGCCCCGACGCCGATGACGTGCTCGATCGAGGACACATCGGGCAGGAAGCTGTCGGCCTGCTCGTTGAGGTCGACGTCGACGAGGATCGCGCCCGGTTCGACGTAGTCGAGGTAGGCACGCAGCTCGCTCGGCGCCAGGCGCGCGTTGAGCGCCGCACCGATCACACCGGACTTCGCGCAGGCGAAGAAGAACTCGAGGTACTCGGCACGGTTGAGGGCGTAGGCGGCGACGCGGTCACCCTTGCCCAGCCCCAGCTCACCGAAGCCACGGGCAAGCTGGTCGGTGCGCTCATCGAGCTGCGCCCAGCTGACCGTCCGGTCACCGGGGACGACGACCGCGTCGTTGTCGGGGAAGAAGATGGCGTTGCGGCGGACGATGTCACTGACGAGCATGGGCTTCTCCTTCGTGGAGTCGCGACAGGGGGTGGGCCCGACGACGGCGGACGGGCCGTGGCGGGCTCAACGCGCCGACGGGAACTCGTCGACGAACTCGAACAGGCCCTTGGACAGGTGATGGCCGCCATCGATCGTCAGGCAGGTTCCGGTGATGTAGGTGGCGTCGTCCGACAGCAGGAAGGCGACCGTGCGTGCCGTCTCCTCGGCCGCCAGGAACCGTCCCGCAGGGATGGCATCGAGCAGACGCTGACGGGTGGCCTCATCGCCAGCGAGGAAGTCGGTGCCGCCAACCGGCATCCACCCCGGGGCGATGGCGTTGACGCGCACACCGCGTCCGGCCCACTCGACCCCGAGGCTGTGGGTGAGGTTGAGCACGCCGCCCTTGGCGGCCCCGTTGTGCGAGAAGCCGGGTGCGCCCATCCACGCGTACGGGGTGAGCACGTTGACCACCGCGCCGGGACGCTCTGCTGACAGCCAGCGGGTCCCGACCTCACGCGTGCAGTGGAACGAGCCGTGCAGCACGATGTCGACCACCGCCCGGAAGCCGTTGGGGCTGAGCTCCTCGGCATGGATCGGGAACAGCCCCGACGCGTTGTTCACCAGTCCGTCGACGCCGCCCATCGCCTGCTCGGCAGCCGACACCATGGCGGCGACGCTGTCGGGGTCTCGCACGTCGCAGGTCACCGCATGGGCGCGGCCGGGGCCGAGCTCGCTGGCGATCTCGGAGACCACCTCGTCGAGGGTGGCCTGCGTGCGCCCGCAGACCACCACCTGCGCACCGAGCCGGCACAGCTCGGCGGCCATGGCCGAGCCCAGCCCCCCACCGCCTCCCGTGATGATGATCCGCTTGCCCTCGACCCCGGCGAGCCCGCTGCCAGTCACTGTGTGCTCCGCCACCACATCGCTCCCATCCCGTCAGCGCTGGACGTTACTTAACGCTGTACGTAACGTGTCACACCGTAGCGCGTCGAGGTCACTCGGACGACGCCGATCCCGTGCGAGCCGGACGCTATCCGGCGGGAGGCCAGCGTGGCAGAACAGAGCGAGCCAGGACAGTACGAACGCATCGAGGTCCGACGCGACGGGGCGAAGCTCGATATAGCCCTCGCCCGCGCCGACCAGCGCAACGCCCTCGACTTCAAGATGTGGGACGAGCTCGGCCACGTGATGAACGAGGTCGTCTCCCACGACGACACGATCCGCGTCGTCACCCTCACCGGCCAGGGTGACGCCTTCTGCGCCGGGGTCGACTTCCAGGCCATCGGGGACTCGCTGCAGGTCGAGCGCCACCAGTACCCGAGCTTCATCCGGCGCTGGGCCGGTGTGGCCGACAGCTTCGAGCGCGTCGCCCAGCCCACCGTGGCCCTGCTCAACGGGCCCGCCGTCGGCGCCGGCATGGAGATCGCGCTGGCTTGCGATCTGCGCATCGCCAGCGAGCGCGCCGTCTTCGCGATGCCGCAGCTGCAGATGGGGATCGTGCCCGACGCCGGCGGCACGAGCCGCCTGGCCCGTGCCGCCGGTGAGACGATCGCCAAGGACGTGATCCTCACCGGCCGGGTCGTCGGAGCCGAGGAGGCGCTCCGCTGCGGCATCGTCAGCCGGGTCGTCGCCCATGACGAGCTCGCCAGCACCGGGTCCGAGATCGCCGAGGGGCTCGCACAGCTGCCCTGGCCATCGACCTACTTCGCCAACGTCGCGGTGGAGGCGGGGGCGAGGCTCGATCCGCGCCGGGCCGCTGACCTCGAGGGGATGGCCGACCAGGTCATGCTCCGCGAGGACGCGGTGTGGGAGCGCGTGGAGTCGTTCATGCAGTCCAAGGGCCTCAAGGGGCTCGGCTCATGACGTCGGTCGCGCTCGTCACCGGCGCGGCCGGCGGCATCGGGCGCGCCATCGCGCAGCGGCTGGCCGACGCCGGTCACGTCGTGGTCGGCGGCGACCTCGCCCCGCCGGCATCGGAGACGGACGGCCCGCACGAGGGGATCGTCGACGTCCACCTCGACGTCACCGACGACGACAGCATCGCCGCCGCCCTGACCACCGCGACGGAGCTCGGCGAGCTGCGCACGGTGGTCAACTGCGCCGCGGTGCTCTCCGCCGCGCGCACGCCGAACCTCACCGACAGCCAGCTCGACCACCAGATCGACGTCAACCTCGCCGGCACGATCCGGGTCTGCCGGGCGGTCACCGACCGGCTCGGCTCCGGTGGCTCGATCGTCAACATCGGCAGCATCTCAGCCACCCTCGGTGGCGCCCCCGGGGTGGGTGTCTATGCGGCGACCAAAGCGGGCATCGAGGGCTTCACCCGGGCCTTGGCCTGCGAGTTGGGGCCGCGAGGCGCACGAGCCAACGTGGTCTCGCCCGGGTTCGTCGACGCACCCATGGCCGGGCTCCTGCGCAGCGATCCGGACACCGAGGCTCGGATCGTGGCCAGCGTGCCGCTACGCCGGCTCGGCCGACCCGACGAGATCGCCGAGGTGGTCGAGTTCCTGGCCTCCGAGCGGGCGTCCTACGTCTCCGGCGCCACGGTCCGCGTCGACGGCGGCCGCGTCGCCTCCTGACCCCTGCTGCCACCGGTGACCGACGACCGAGGCTGGAGACGATGCGATGGAGGCGATGAGCGACGGCGACGACGGTCCGGCCGGGCTCGACGACGACGCGGCTCGGCTCGCGTGGCTGCGGCAGGCGTACTACGGGCTCGACGGCCGGTGGTACCTCAAGCTGCGCGAGCGCACCGACCCCACGCTCGCCCAGGAGGTCGACGAGGCGGTCACCAACAGCCTCGGCAGACTGCACGTTCGTGCCTGGCGGGAGCTCAGCGGCGTGACGCGGATCGATGACTGCCGCACGCTCGGTCGGTTCGTCCGCGACGTCTTCGATGTGCTCTACGACGGCCACGAGCACGCCTTCCGGGTGGTCAGCGACACCGCCGACCGGTTCGAGATGCAGCACGTCAGCTGCGCGATCTTCGACATGGGCGCCGACGCTGGCTACGACGCCCAGCCGGTCCCGGGGCGGCTGCCGGGTTGTGGGGGCATCCGCGCGCTGGTCGAGGGATGGGCAGAGGAGGCTGGCGGCTTCGAAGTCGAGCAACGACCCGGAGTCGATGAGAGCGGACGGCTCGCCTGCCGCTACCTGTTCACCCGCCGGTCCCGACGGTGATCGTCGAGCCCGCGTCGGGGCCCGACGATCGGCCACCGCTCGGCCCGTAGCCGTTGACGGTTCACGAGCCGTCGGCATAGGATTCACGTTCAACGAGAGATGTTGGGTTGCGTGCGCTGCTGGAGTCCGAGAGCCCGCACCCGACCCGGGGAACGGCGCGCCGACCTCCGTCGGCCGCACCTTCCTGCCGGACCGACCGTGCCGCAACGACATCGAGGCGAAGTCACATGGCGAACAAAGTCGTGGAGTTGGAAGAACTGGGCACGCTGGTCGCCGACGGTGACCGCGTGGCGCTTGGCGGCGGGTGGTTCGCGAACCATCCGATGGCCGCGGTACGGCAGTTGGTCCGCGACCAGCGGCGCGACCTCGAGGCGATCACCATCGTGGGGTCGGTCGATATCGACCTCCTGCTCGCTGCCGACAGCCTTCGGCACGTCACCTTCTCGATGGTGACGCTGGAGGCCTTCGGGCTCGCCCCGCACTTCCGTCAGAAGATCGAGGCGGGTGAGGTCTCCTTCACCGAGATGACCGGGCTCGGTCTGCTGATCGGTCTGGAGGCACAGGGGCGCGGCGTGCCGTTCCTCCCCTACCGGGGACCGTTCGGGTCCGACCTGCCCGGGCACTACCCCGACCAGTACGCGGAGGTCGACTGCCCGTTCACCGGCGAACGGTTGACCGCGACCCGGGCGATCCAGCCCGACGTCGCCATCGTCCATGCGCTGCGAGCCGACCCGGAAGGCAACGCCCAGTGGGACGGCACCTCCGCCGCCGACGTGGAGATGGCCAAGGCTGCGGAACGGGTCATCATCACCTGCGAGGAGGTCGTCGACCGCGACACGATCGTGGCCAACGCCCACATGACCAAGGTGCCCGGCTACTACGTCGACGCCGTGATCGAGGCCCCGTTCGGGGCGCATCCGTGCACGCACGTGCCGGCTTACGGGCTCGACGCCTGGCGCATCAAGGACTACGTGGCGGCGACCGCCGAAGGGTTCGACGGCTACCTCGACGCCATCCGCGGCGAGACCGAGGCCGACTACCGCAAGCGGGTGGTCGGCGAGGACCGCATGCCGGTCCTGCGTGGCCTGGTCGACCAGGCCCGGGTGCTCACGCCCACCGACGGCTGATCAACGGTCAGCTCCCACCGACGCCGAGATCCGAGAGGTCCGACAACGATGAGTGACTACGAGGTCCATGAGCTGATGGTCTGCCGGGTAGCCCGGGAGGTCGACGAGAGCGGCGTGGTGGTGATGGGATCGTTCACCCCGTTGGCCTACGCCGCCTACATGCTGGCCAAGCTGACCCACGCACCCGACGCCTACCTGGCCGGGTTCGACGCGGTGGGCATGGCGCCGGTGCAGCTGAGCTTCACCGGCGTCGAGGCCGCTGCCTACAAGGGCGCCGCCTGTCGCTGGGGCATGCTGACGGAGATCAACTCCATCCACCTGTCCAACAACGGCGGCGTCGAAGCGGTCTCCTCCGCCCAGTTCGACGGCGATGCCGCGATCAACCTCTCCACGATCGGACCGTTCGAGGAGCCCAAGGTCCGCCTGCCCGGCGGCGCCGGCGCCGCCGAGGTCATCAAGATGTACCGCAAGATGGTCGCCTACTTCGGCAGCCACAACCCGCGCACGCTGGTGGAGAAGGTCCCCTTCGTCACCGGCACTCGCTGGAAGATCGGTGACGAGTCGCGTGAGGCTGCCGGTCTGCTCCCCGGACCAGTGGTAGTCGTGACCAACCTGGCGGTGCTCATCCGCGACGAGGACGAGCGCCCCTTCCGCATCGAGAGCCTCCACCCCGGCGTGACCGCGGAGACCGTGGTCGAGCAGACCGGTTTCGAGCTGGAGGTCCCCGACGACATCCCGGAGACGACCGCACCGACCGACGACGAGCTGCGGCTGCTGCGCGAGCAGATCGACCCGCACGGCACCGTCGCGTTCGACTTCATGCCCGGCAAGGAGCGCATGGCCTACCTCGACCGCATCCTCGACGCAGAGTGGTCAGCGGCTGAGCGCGCGATCGGCCGCTGACAAACCGGTCGGAGGCACTCGAACGGCACGAGTCGCACGACTCGTCGGCCAAGCATCGGACGCCGACATCAGAACGCCCGCGAGGTGGTTCGCGACCTCGCGGGCGTTCTGTGTGGGCGGGGCCACTCCGGAGGGGCCAGGAGCTCGGAGTCCCCTCCGAGGTCGCCGCCATGGCTCCCCGCGCCCCGGGCGTCCCCGGGGCCGGACGGCCAGTGGGGTTCAGCTCAGGCGTTCGATGATGGTGGCGTTGGCCATGCCACCGCCTTCGCACATGGTCTGCAGGCCGTAGCGCCCGCCGGACCGCTCGAGCTCACAGAGCAGCGTGGTCATCAGCTTCGCGCCCGTGGCCCCGAGTGGATGGCCGAGGGCGATGGCCCCGCCGTTGACGTTCGTGCGCTCCAGGCTCGCCCCCGACTCACGCGCCCAGGCGAGCACGACCGGCGCGAACGCCTCGTTGACCTCGAACAGGTCGATGTCGTCGATGCGCAGTCCTGCCCGGTCGAGCACCCGCTCGGTCGCGGGGATGGGCCCGGTGAGCATGTAGATCGGGTCGCTGCCCACCACGGTCATCGTGTGCACCACCGCACGTGGGGTCAGCCCTAGGCGCTGCACCGCAGCCTCTGAGGCGACCAGCAACGCGGCCGCTCCGTCGGAGATCTGGCTCGCGACCGCGGCGGTGAGCCGACCCCCGTCGGCGATGGTGTCCAGGCTGGCCATCTTCTCCATGGAGACATTGGCGCGGAAACCTTCATCACGGCTCACGCCGTTGACGGGCACGACCTCGCGGTCGAACCGTCCTTCCTCCCAGGCCTGGGCGGCACGCGTGTGGCTCGCGTAGGCCAGCTCCTCCATGTCAAGACGGGAGATGTCCCACTTGTCGGCGATGAGCTCCGCACCACGGAACTGGCTGACCTCCTGCGGCCCATAGCGTTCCTGCCAGCCATCGGCGGCCATCGGGTCGCCGTAGCCGGCCTCGGTACCGACGATGCTGGAGCTGGCGATCGGGACCATCGACATGATCTCCGATCCGCCGGCGACCACCAGGTCCTGGGTGCCTGACATCACCGCCTGCGCCGCGAAATGCAACGCCTGCTGTGACGATCCGCACTGCCGGTCGAGAGTCACCCCCGGCACGCTCTCCGGCAGCCCGGCGCTGAGCCAGGAGGTGCGCGCCAGGTTCATCGCCTGGGCACCGACCTGGTCGACACAGCCGAAGATGACGTCGTCGACCTCAACAGGATCGACGGCGGTGCGCTCCACCAATGCCCGCAGTACCGCAGCCCCGGCGTCGGCAGGGTGTACCTGACTGAGTCCACCGTCACGACGCCCAACCGGGGTGCGCACGGCATCGACGATGTATGCCTTGGTCATGTCAACGTTCCTTCCTCGAGGATTCAGGCCGTATCGGGTTGCTGGCGTCGTGGGGTCACTGGCCGTGGGTCCGGACGCCAGCCAGGAGCTTTCGGGCCAGCGGGCTGGTCGATCAGCCCAGCAGCTGCCCGACGACGATCCGCGCCGTCTCCGCGGACGCGCCGGTTCCCGGCCAGCCGTGCGGCTTGACCGCGTCGCCCACCAGGGCCAGGCCTGGCAATGGGAACCGTTCCTGCGGATCGTGGCCGGGCCATGAACGGTAGACCGGCCATGGACCGCGGTACATCGAGGTCTTCAACAGCTCCGCGTCCTCTCGCCAGCCCGGCAGCAGGTCGTCCATGTCGGCGAAGTGACGCTCGCGCTCGACCTTCGGCTCGGTGGCGTCCAGCGAGGAGCGGAACGTGCTGATGGTCTCGGTGTAGTGCCATCCGTCGGGTGCCAACTCCGGCGCGACCAACGTCGGTGTGCTCACCAGGCAGATCGCACGGGTTCCGGTGACCACGACGGCTGGGTGGTCGTAGTACGGCTCACGCGAGGCCACGAACGTGACCATGCCGGGCGCCGGCACCAGCTCCGTCGGGGCAGGTCCGGGCAGGCTCGCCGCCTGGTCTGCTGGCAGAAGTGAGCGGGTCTCGTGCACGCCGATGTTCGAGACGACTACGTCGGCCTCGAGCTTCTCGCCGTCGATTAGCAGGGCACCCGTGACCCGGCCGTCGCGCTCGAGCAACTGGTCGACCTTGCGGCCACGCAGCACCCGGCCGCCGCAGGCCTCGACGTGACTGGCCAAGTTCTCGGCGAGCTGCACGGACCCTTGCGGCGGGATGCCGTGACGGCCCCGCCCCGCGGTTGCACGCAGGTAGTCGAAGAAGGCCTCAGCGGTGACCTCCTCTGCGTTGAGCGCCATGAAGGCCTGCGTGAGCGCGTGGAGCGCCGCCACGACCTGCGGGCCGGCGCCGACCTGAGCGAGCCAATCCGGCAGCGGCTGGCTGCTCGCGGGGACCTCCCCGCTGAGCGCACCGCGGATCGCGGTCATGACCGTCTCGGCGTCGGAGCCATCGGCCTCGGAGGCTGCGGTGACGAGTGAACGCAGACCGCCACGCTCGCCGGTCCCGACCAGTTCGCCATCGACGAGGTAGACGGTTCGCTCCTCGATCGCCCGGACCGGGAACTCGATCCCGAGCTCCTCGAAGGTGTCGGCGAGCGGGTCGTCCATGGCGATCAGGAACGCACCGGTGGGCAGCAGGAATCCATCGATCTCGCGGGTGCTCCAACGGCCCCCGACGTGGGGAAGCCGCTCGACCAAGGTGACGTCGAGCCCAGCGGATGCCAGACGTGCGCCCGCGCACAGCCCGCCGACGCCGGCGCCGATGACCACTGCGGATTCCATCAACTACTCCTTGCCTGTCCCACGGTCGAGCCGTCATCGGCGTCGGTGTCGTCACGGAGGATCGCGGCGAACGACGACAGCCGTTCGCCATCAAGGCGCTCGCCGTCGTGGCCGTCCCGAGCCATCAACCCGTGCAGTCGTTCGAGGATGCGGATCCGGCGCTCCAGACGCTCCATGTTGCTTCTGACAATGTCCGAGGTCTTGTCACGTTCGTCGGCGGTGAGCTCCCGGCCGAGGGCCAGCCGTCCGAGGAGCCGAATCTCGTCCAACGAGAACCCCAGTTCCTTCAGGGCGAGTGCGCCATCGAGGTAGAAGCGGTACGTCGGCGGGTAGCGGCGGGTGCCCCCCTGCGACCGCGGTGGCTGCGGCAGGATGCCACGCTGCTCGTAGTAGCGGATCGTGCGGCTGCTGACCCCCACCTGCTCGGCCAGTTGGCCGATGCTCAGCAGCATCTTGTCGTCGGACCCGTCCGTCGGCGGATCCTCCCCGGCTTCGATACTGATTGCCGTTCCGATCACCCGTTCGCCCCCCGACGGCCCGGTCCTCCCAGCACGATGCAACATATCACGTTAAGCTGCAAATCTCGACGGTCGGGCGATGACCGGCCGGCGCCGGAGTCTCCCCGCTCGACGTGACCAGCAACGGCAACTTCCCGTTCACGTGCCACGTCAGATATCGTCGCCGATCGCATGGAGGGAGTGGCTGTGGATCTCGCACTGACCGACGAGCAGCGTCAGCTGCGGGAGATGGTCCACAGCTTCCTGATGTCCTACTGCACCAAGGAGTGGCTCGACCAGCTCGAGGCCACCGAGTCCTACCCGTTCGACCTGTTCGAGCGCTTCGCCGAGCTCGGACTCCTCGGCCTGGGGGTTCCCTCGCAGTACGGGGGGTCGGACGGCGGCATGCTGGAGGTCGCCCTGGTCAGCGAGCAGCTCGGCCACGTCGGTGGCTCGGTGAACATGACCTACTTCCCGACCGCGGTGTTCGGCAACCAGACCCTGCTCGGCGGCGCCTCGGAGGAGATGAAGAAGGCCTACCTGCCGGAGATGGCCGCCGGCCGGCTCAGGACCGCGTTCGCGCTGACCGAGCCCGAGGCGGGCTCGGACGCGGCCGCCGTCAGGACCCGTGCTCGCGCGGATGGTGCTGACTGGCTCATCGACGGGTCGAAGATCTTCAGCACCGGCGCCCACGTAGCCGACTACCTCGTGGTCACCGCGCGCACCGGTGACGCGGACGGGCCCTCGCGCTCGCTGACGGTCTTCCTCGTCGATGCCTCGGCGACCGGGCTGAGTATCCGCGGCATCCCCAAGCTCGGACACAACGCGGTCAAGACCTGCGAGGTCGGCTTCGACCAGGTGCGCGTGCCGGGTGATGCGGTCGTCGGCGAGGTCGGCGGAGGCTGGCGCACCCTGATCAACGCCCTCGATGCTGAGCGCATCGGTGTCGCTGCGCTGTGCGTGGGACTCGCGCAGCGCTGCACCGACCTCGCGCTGGAGTACGCCAAGGGCCGCGAGCAGTTCGGGCAGCCGATCGCCAGGTTCCAGGCGATCAGCCACATGCTGGCCGAGATGGAGACCGAGACCGCTGCGGGCCGCTGGCTCGCCTACGAGTCCGCCTGGCGCAAGGACCAGGACCTTCCCTGCTCCAAAGAGGCGTCGATGGGCAAGGCGTACGCCACCGAGCTCGCCACGCGGACGGCCACACGCGGCATGCAGATCCTGGGCGGGTACTCCTACACCACCGAGTATGAGATGGAGCGCTTCTACCGGGAGGCCAAGCTCTACGAGGTCGCCGGTGGCTCCACGCAGATCCAACGCAACATCATCGCCAGGCACCTGGGTATCGACTGAGCACAAGGAGCAGCATGAAGATCGGGACCAGCGGCGCCGTGACCCCGCCGGCGGCGGGCGTCATCAAGGCCGCACAGCAGCAGGAGGCAGCCGGATTCGACTCGACCTGGTGGCCTGATCACCTCATGGCCTGGCACCCCCAGTCCATCTGGACGCCGGAGTTCACCCCGCTGGCGCACCGTCAGCCGGACTCGCACGTCTTCCTGGACACGGTCACGTGCATGACCGCGGCCGCGATGTCGACCGAGAGCATCCGCATCGGGTCCTCGGTCACGGACCCGGTGCGCCGCCATCCGGCCGTCCTGGCGCAGGAGTTCCTCTCCATCGACCACTTCTCCGATGGACGCTGCATCCTGGGGATCGGAACCGGTGAAGGGGAGAACGCTATCCCCTACGGGCTGTCCATCGACCGGCCAGCGAGCCGGCTGGAGGACGCGCTGGAGATCATCCGCCTGCTGTGGGAGTCGGAGGGGCCAGTGGCGCACGACTCACCGTTCTGGCCCCACGAAGAGGCGGTGTTCGGTCTCGGGCCGGTAGCCGAGGACCGGTTCCCGCCCATCTGGGTGGCAGCCCACGGGCCGCGGATGCTGGACATCACCGGCCGTCTGGGCGACGGCTGGCTGCCGACCTACATGACCGCGACCGAGTACCGGGACAAGCGAGACCGGATCGAGACGGCACGTCAGCAGGCCGGACGGCTTGATCTCCCGTTCGAGGCGGGTCTGTGGGCCTACACCTGCATCGGCGACTCGAAGGAGGACTGCCTCGAGCTGTTCGAGTCCCCGATGTACAAGGCGATCGCGCTCCAGATGCCGGCGTCGGTGTTCGAGGAGCACGGGGTCGCGCCGCCGCTCGGTGAAGGCAGCTACGGGTTCAACGACTTCATCCCATCCCACTTCGACCGCGACCGCATCCTCGAGGTACTCGACGGCATCCCACCGGAGGTGGTCGCCCGCGCGATCCTCCACGGCTCCGTCGATGACGTCGTCGACGAGCTGCGTGCGCTCGGCGACGCTGGCTGCGAGCATGCGGTGCTCTGGAACATCTCGTTCCTCACCGACGCCGAGCGGGTCGGCGCGAGCTTCAAGGCCGTGGGCAAGGTGAAGGCAGCGCTCCAGGGATGAGCGTGGGCCGCGGGGCGACGATGTCGGCGGACGAGCTCGCGACGCAGGTCGTTGAGGGCGTGCCCGCCGCCATCGCCCGTGCGATCACGTGGGTCGAGAAGGGCGACGAACGCGCCCACGAACTGCTGACCCGACTCCCGTCGAGGTCGGGACAGATCGTCGGTGTGACCGGTGCGCCCGGCGCAGGCAAGTCCACCCTGGTCAACGCGCTGGTCGCCGACTACCGCAGCCAAGACGTCGGTGTCGGCGTCCTCGCGGTCGATCCGAGTTCACCGCTGACCGGTGGTGCCCTGCTCGGTGACCGTGTACGGCTCGAGGGCACGACCGGCGACCGGGGGATCTTCTTTCGGTCGCTCGCCTCGCGTGGGGCGTCCGGTGGGCTCTCGGACGCGACCCGGGCCGCAGCGAGCGTCCTCTCGGCCGGCGGGTTCGGTCTGATCGTGATCGAGACGGTCGGGTCCGGGCAGGCCGAGGTCCAGATCATGCAGGTCGCCGACACGGTCGTGCTCGTCCTCATCCCCGGCTCCGGTGACGACATCCAGGCCCACAAGGCCGGGTTGCTCGAGATCGCCGACGTCTACGTTCTCAACAAGGCCGACCGGGAGGGCATCGACCGGCTCCGCTCGGAGATCCGGGGACGGGTCTCGAGTCGACCGCCGTCGGAGTGGACGCCACCGATCATCGACACCATCGCCCACAAGTCCACGGGGATCCGCGAGGTCGTGGCGGCGATCGAACGTCACCACGACCACCTCGCGCAGGGGGCCGGCGTCGAACGTGCCCAGCGAGGACGTCGAGCCGAGGCACTGCGGCTGGCGCGTGGTGGGTTCGATGGCGCGCTCGACGAGGTCAAGGCCCCGATCCTCGAAGCGCTCGACCGTGGGCAGCTCGGCGAGACCGAGGCCGGTCAACGCCTGCTCAGCGATGCAGTCGAGCATTTGCGCGTCCAGCTCGGCTCCGAAGGGACCGGTCCGCCGAAGCCGTCCGTAGCAGGAGAAGGAACATGACCACCGCGTCCGCCGACATCGCCGCCGGGATCCGTGAGGGCCTGCAACAGCTCTGCGCCGGCTTCGATCTCGATTACTGGATGGCGGCAGACCGCGACCACCGCTTTCCCGAGGAGTTCTGGGCGGAGCTGACGAAGGGCGGCTGGCTGGGTCTGATCGTGCCCGAGGAGCACGGTGGCCAGGGACTGGGCATGGTCGAGGCAGCGGTGGCCACCCAGGAGATCGCCGCCGGGGGTGCCGGCCAGGCCGGTGCCCTGTTCTACGTGCTCACACCCGTCTTCGGTGCGGTCCCGCTCCTGCGGCACGGCACGGCCGAGCAGCAGGGTCGACTGCTGCCAGGCATCTCCAGCGGCGACGTGCAGTTCTGCATGGCGCTGACCGAACCCGACGCAGGCTCCAACACCGCCAAGCTGCGCACCCACGCTCATCGCGACGGTGACGACTTCGTCGTCAACGGCGCCAAGGTCTGGATCACCGGGGTCGAACGTGCGAACGTCATGCTGCTGGTCTGCCGGACCTCCCCCCATGATCCGAAGCGCCCGTTGCACGGCATCACCACCTTCCTCGTCGATCTGCCGGCCGATGGTCTGACCTACCAGCCGATCGACAAGATGGGCACCCGCTTCATCAACTCGAGCCAGGTGTACTTCGATGACGTGCATATCCCTGCCGACCGTGTCATCGGCCAGGTCGACGAGGGGATGCGTGTGCTCTTCGACGTCCTCAACCCCGAGCGGATCGTCGGTGCCGCGGGTGGGCTCGGGCACGCTCAGCTCGGGCTCGACCTGGCGACCGGGTACGCCCGGGTGCGCTCGCCGTTCGACACCCCGATCGGCGCCTATCAGGGGGTGGCGTTCCCGCTCGCCCAGCTGGCTGCGGAGCTCGAGGCCGCCCGGCTGCTGACCTACCGCGCGGCCGAGCTGTTCGACGCCGGGGAGTCGTCGGGCGCGGAGGCGGCTATGGCCAAGCTGCTCGCGTCACAGGTCTCGGACCGGACTGCGGACCAGGCCTTCCGAACCCACGGTGGCATGGCCTACGCGCGCGAGTACCACGTCGAGCGGCTGGTCCGTGACGGGAAGATCGCCCGCAACGCCCCGATCAGTGAGGAACTCGCGCTGGCGCACATCGCCCAGCACATCCTCGGCCTCCCCAAGTCCTACTGAGCACCGCGTCGTCGCGACACGCTGAGACCCGTGTCGCAGTCGTCGTCAGGTCAGCGGGCTGCGTGAGGCGACCAGTGCGCCAGCCTGGGGGTGCAGAGCCCGAGCGCCGGACCCGCCGACACCGAGCTCAAACCGTCTCGTCCTCCGTATCGCGGCCGTCTGTGGTCGAAGGCAGCTCACGGGCGAGCATCGCGGCGAAGGGTTCACCGTCGCGTGAGAGCTCCTCGCCGTCCTCACGCTCCCGCAGGATGCTCCGAAGGCGGCCGAGCACAGCGACCTTGTGCTCGAGCGCCTCGGTCTTGTCCCGGATGGCGATCTCGGCCTTCTCCTGCTGGCTGGCTGTCATCGGCCGGTTCAGCGCCAACCGACCGACGAGCTTGATCTCATCGAGGCTGAAGCCGAGCTCTTTCAATGCGACCGCACCCTCGACGTAGAACCGGTACTCCGGACCGTACTTGCGCGTCCCTCCGGGCGAACGGGAGGGTTCTGGCAGGATCCCGAGCTCCTCGTAGTAGCGGATCGTTCGACTACTGACGCCGGTCTCGGCAGCCAGTTGGCCGATACTGATCTGCTCATTGTCACGCTCGCTTGCGGACGGCCGGCTCCTCGACATCTACCCAACCCCATGGTCTGTACTGGACGGTGCTCACGGCGCCGCGTCGGCCCACCGTGTTGCGACGACCCTAGTTACCGAAGGCACCTGTAGCGGGGAACCTCAACCGCTGCGATCATCGGAGCGACGCGCCCAGCCACACCGCGCACTACGGGAGCGCGAGCTTGCCGACGTGCTCCTCGATGTACTCCGCGACGGCTGAACCGGGCAGTCCGGGCGGGAAAACGCGGTGAACACCGGCCTCATCGAGCGTCGGATAGTCCGCTTCCGGGATGATCCCACCCATGATGACCAGCACATCGTCCTTGCCAGCCTCCTTGAGCTTCGGGATCAGGTCACGCGCCAGCTGGTTGTGGCCGCTGGTCATGATGCTCAGTGCCACGACGTCCACGTCCTCCTGGACCGCGGCGTCGACGATGTCATCAGCCACGCCGAAGCGGAAGTAGACGACCTCCATCCCGGCGTCCTGGAGCTCACGGGCGATCAGCTTCGATCCACGCCCATGCACATCGATCTTCTTCTTGGCGAGAAGAACCTTGATCTGCTGGTTGTCGGCCACAATCCACTCACTTCTCGTACGGTCGTCCGATGTCGCCGGTCACTCGCTGACGTACCAGCCGAAGGCCTCGCGCATCGGCACCATCATCTCCCCGTTGGTCACACCTCGCCGGGCCGCCTCGATCAGCGCTGGCATCAGGTCACGCTCGCCAGCCTTGAACGCCTCGCAGGCATCGCGCAGGTCGTCGAGGGCCCGCTCGACCTCGGCCTCGTCGCGGCGTTCGCGGTAGCCGGTGAGTCGGTTCCTGGCCTTCTCCTCGATGCTCTCGTCGATCCGGAAGTGCTCGTAGTCCTGTGGCTCGTCGGAGGCGTACATGTTGACGCCGACCACCGGGGTCTCGCCGGAGTTGACCCGTTGCTTATAGTCGTAGGAGGAGTCGTCGATCGCCTGCTTGATCTCGCCGGTCTCGATCCCGCGTAGGAAACCTCCGCTGGCCTCCACCTTCTCGTAGAGTTCCCAGGCGGCTTCCTCCATCTGGTCGGTGAGCTGCTCGATGTAGAACGACCCGCCGAGCGGGTCTGCCACGTCGCGCACCCCCGCCTCGTGCATCAGGATCTGCTGGGTTCGAAGCGCCACACGGTGCGACTCCTCCGTCGGTACCGCGACCGCTTCGTCGTAGGAACACGTGTGGATCGACTGCACACCGCCCAGCACGGCAGCCAGCGCCTGGAGGGTGATGCGCGCGTTGTTGTTCATCAACTGCTGCTGGGTCAGCACGTACCCGCTCGTGTGCACGTGCACCCGAGCGTGCATGTTCGACGGCTTGGTGGCTCCGGCCTCGCGGCAGATCTTCGCCCACATGCGTCGATGCGCACGGAACTTCGCGACCTCTTCGAAGAGGCTCTGGGTGCAACCGATCTGGAACGACAACCGGCCGATGAACTCATCGGGGTCGAGCCCGGCCTGCAGGCCGGCGTCGATGATCGACTTGCCCCAGGCGAGCCCGTAGGCCAACTCCTCGACCGGGGAGGCACCGGCCTCGGAGAGTCCGTACATGAAGATGTTCGCGGGGTTCCAGTGAGGCGCGTTCCTCGCCGACCACTTGATCAGGTCGATCATGAGGGCGTAGCCCCACTTTGGCTCCCACGACGGCACGTCCTGCACCGCGATCCGGGGGTACCAGTTCATGGAGTTGCCGTGCAGGGCAGCGGGATCCTCGCCTCGCCGTTCGGCGGCGGCGACCAGCAATGCCAACGCGGGCAGGCAGTTGTCGCCGGTGATCATCGAGAAGTTGGTGGTCTCGAGCTCCCAGTCACGTATCAATTCGTCGTAGTCGTCGCCCGTGCTCATGTGCACGCCGCACTGTCCGAGGTTGTTCTCGGCCTCGGGATGATCAGCGTCCACGCCGTACATGCAGGGCACGTCGTAGACCACGTTGAAGACCTTGTGGCCGAAGTAGCCCTCCATGCCCTCGGCGACCATCTTCTCCATCTTGTCGCGGGTTTCCTCGATGGTCCCGTACCCGAACACCATCTGCTGCATCCACGGGGTCAGCGCGTAGCCGTCCGGATACAGCCCACGGCTGAAGGGGTAGACGCCGGGCATCTCCTCGAGATGCTGGTCCTCGAGATGCTCGACCGTGTACACGGTCGAGACCGGCAGTCCCGACAGGTTCTTGCGCGGCACCAGCTTGTCCGCGTAGCGGGCGCGCCGCTTCTCCCACTCGGCCTTGGCCTCGCGGAAGCGCTCGTTGGGCTCAACCATGCTTACCGTCCTCCCTGCGACGTCTGTGGCGGGGTGCTCCCGCGCTACCCTGGTCGGGTGCGAAGATCGCGTGGTCGTCCCGGCGCTCGGCACACCTCGTGGTCGCGTCACCCGGTTCGCTTCGGAGCAGGCCGCCCACCGACAATCCGTGGGCCGGCCACCACCAACTCTGGTGGGAACTCGGTGCGGCAGTTTAACGTAAGATCGTCGGATGCGCACGGGTGAGGTTGCGGTGGCCACCCACCGGCTGACGAACCGCGACCGCGCGGTCAGCGCCGGTAGTGGCGCACGGCCTCGACGTCGCTCGCAGCGAGCTCCTCGCGTCGAACGAGCAGGTCGAGGTGCGCCGCCGTCTCGTTGACCGCCAGCATCTGATTGAACGGGTCGAGTTCCGAGAACGACCAGTCGTGTCGTGTCCACGGCATGCGGGTGGCGACCTCATAGGCCGTGGCGTCGCCGTCCCCGACGGCATCGACCGAGAGTCGTAACCGATGGTCGTGGTGCGTCAGCAGTTCGTCGATCCGACCGTGCGTCGTGGGCTGCACCGGGCCGTGGGCGGGCAGCAGCCGGTGATCCGGAAGCGACCTGACCGCCGCGAGCGAGGCCAGGTAATCGCCCAGGGCGAGCTCTGGAGGGATGCGCTCGAAGGCGATCGACGGCGTGATGTGGGGCAGGATGTGGTCGCCGGCGAAGAGCAGTCCTCGGGCGTGATCGACGAAGACGATGTGGCCCTGCGTATGGCCCGGGGTGTGGATGACCTCGAGCTGGCAGCCCGGCAGGTCGACGATCTGGCGATCCCTCAGCCAGCTGTCCGGGTACTCCCAGGCGAGAACGTTGAGCTCGTGGCTCTCCTCCCGGCTCTCCTCGAGCCGGCGCAGCTCGTCCAGGACGGCGTGTGCACCTGCTTGGCGCAGACGGGCGACCAGTCCACTTTCGTTCCAGTCGACCTCCTCGACGAGCTCACGCATCGATGGCTGCTCGCCCTCGCCGAGCTCCAGTCGACTGCCCACGAGACGTCGGATCTCCATGCCGAACTCGTAGTGATCCCGGTGGACGTGGGTGACGAGGATCCGGCTGACCGAGCTGAGGTCGTGGTCGAGCTCGGCCAGCCGCGCCTCGAGCAGTTCACGGGCGTTGCCCAGTGCCCAGCCGGCGTCGATGAGCACGAGGGCATCGCCAGCTTGCAGGACGTAGACATTGACGGCCCGCAGCCCATCTCCCGGCAGCGGCATGGGGATGCGGTGGACACCGTCGACCACCTCGAAGGTGCCCGGTTGCTCCCACTCCTTGCGCTTGTCAGACGAACTCGACCGCGGCATCACACCCTCCGAACGGTCAGGCGACCCCTGGCCCCGCCTCGAACGGGCCGGGGCCCCGAGCACCCCGCACGGCCAACGGCAACGCCGATGGGCACGGTGATCACGAACCCGGGCTCACCGGCCGACCCCCCAACTCAGTTGCCCTGGTAGTCGGGGTCACGCCGCTCGCTGAAGGCACGACGGCCTTCCTCGACGTCCTCGGTGCGGAACACCCCCGGCATGTAGTTCTCCGCGTTGCGGTAGTGCTCGCCGGTCTGGTAGTTGAGGATGCGCTTGGTGACGGCCAAGGCGAGCGGAGGCCGGTTGGCCATCTTCACGGCGAGTTCGGCGTACTGGTCGACGAGGTCGTCGTGCGGCACGACCTTGTTGACGAAGCCGTACTCACGCGCCTCCTCGGGGGAGAGGTCCTCGGAGGTCATCGCGAGCCAGGCGATCCGACGCCGGCCGATCATGTCCAGACCCCGGGTCACGGTCACACCGGGCAGCAGACCGTGGTTCATCTCCCGAAGCGAGAAACGGGCCTTGTCCGAGGCGAGCACGAGGTCACACGCGAGCGTGATCTCGAGCCCGAAGCCGAACGCGTAGCCGTTCACCGCGGCGATCACCGGCTTCGGCAGCCGCTCGATCGCCTCGAAGGGCTCATGGCACCGCCGGATGAACCAGTAGGCGTCGCGAGCATCCTCGAAGGTCATGCCACCGAGGTCGGCACCGGCCGAGAACGCTTTCGAGTCACCACCCGTGAGCACGACCGCACGAATCTCATCGTCGGTGTCGAAGCCGTTCATCACGTTCCCGAGCTCATGAAACAGCGTCGGGCTTCCGGCATTCAGTTTGTCGGGCCGATGGAGGGTGACGACGGCATACCGCTCCTCGACATGCCGGTCAACGAACAGGGTCTCGTACTCAGTGCGCTCTGGTTTCCCCATGACGATCACTTTCCTTCACCGATACAGTTCCGACATCTCACCGGCTCGCGCCTAGACACGCGTCCGGCCTTGCTTCACCCGCGGGCATCGACGTCACGACAGTCCGAGCGTCTTGGCGATGGTGCCACGGAGGATCTCGCTGGTGCCCTCGTAGAGCCGCATCGCTCGGACGTCCCGGTAGAGCCGTTCAAGGCCCATCTCGGTCATCACGCCGTTGCCCCCGAACACCTGGATGGCACGGTCGGCCACGCGGCCGACCGTCTCGGTTGCCGTGATCTTGGCGGCGGCGGCCATCTGGCGGGCGTTGTCGTCGCGCGACACGGCGTCTGCTGCCTCGTAGACCAGGTTGCGGGTCATCCGCAGCTCTAGGAAGGAGTCGACGACGTGCTGCTGGACGAACTGGTAGTTGCCGATCGGCCGGCCGAACGCCTCACGCTGCTGGGCGTACTCGTGCATCCGGTCGAAGAGGTACTGCGTCTTGCCCAGTGCCTGCGCGGCGATGTTGATCCGCCCGCCGTTGATCCAGCCCATGGCGTAGCGGAAGCCCTGACCGGGTTCGCCGACGAGCTGTGAGGCCGGGATGCGGACGTCCTCGAACAACAGCTCGGCCGGATGATCCTCGCCCAAGGTCTCCTGGGTGCTGGTAACCGTCAGCCCAGGCGTGTCGGCGTCGACGATGAAGAAGCTGATGCCGAGGTCGTTGCCGTCAGCGTCGCTGGTCACCGCGAACAGCTGCACGAAGTCCGCATACTGCCCATGGGTGATGAAATGCTTGCGGCCGTTGATCACGTAGTCGTCGCCGTCTCTCACCGCCCGCGTCGTGATCTGCGTGGCGTCCGAGCCGGCACCGGGCTCTGACAACGCGAAGCAGGTCTCCTTCTCGGCCGCCATCAGTGGCTCCAGGTACCTGCGCCGCTGTTCGTCGTCGAGGTTGAGCAGCACCGAGGTGGGACCCTCCACGTCCGGTACCACTCCCCCACGCTCGGCCAGCAGCATCCCGCTGGCCGTCACCGCCTCACGGACCAAGGCGACACCCAGCGTTCCGACGCCCATACCGCCCACATCCTCGGGCATGTGCATGGCGTAGAACCCGACCTCGGCGCTCTTGCGACGCAGTGCGCGACGCTCGCGCAGCTGTGCGTCACGGTCGATGGTGCCGGACCTGCCCAGTTCGTGGGCGTACTTGTCTTCGACGGGCCGAACCTCGCGCTCGAGGAAGGACGTGACGCTCTCACGCAGCTGGAGGAGCTCTTCGGGGATCGCTATCACGGACATGGCGGCTCCGTCGTGCGTCGGCGGGTTCAGCTGTCGTCGTAGTCGTACACGCCGCGCCCGGTCTTGCGGCCGTAGTGGCCTGCACGAACCAGGTTCCGAAGCGTGTTGGACGGCAGGAAGCGTTCGCCGTAGGTCTCGCTCATAGCGTCGGCGACGTGCAGGGTCGTGTCCAGGCCGGTGAGGTCACCGAGCTCCAACGGACCCATCGGATGGTTGAGGCCTAGGCGGATCGCCTTGTCGATGTCCTCTTTGCTGGCGACTCCCTCCTCGAGCATCCGCAGGGCCTCACAGGTCAGCGCGATCACGGCGCGCGTGGTGATGAAGCCCTGGGCGTCCTTGCAGACGACCGACTCCTTGCCCAGCTGCTCAGACGCCCGTTCGATGGCGGACACCGTGTCGTCGCTGGTGTCGACACCGCGGACGATCTCGATCAGCTTCATCACCGGTGCCGGGTTGAACCAGTGCATCCCGATGACCCGGTCGGGACGCTTGGTCGCCGAAGCGATCGCGGTGATCGAGAAGTTGGACGTATTGGATGCCAGGATCGCATGCTCCGGGGTCTTCTCATCCAGGTCCGCGAAGACCTCCTGCTTCAGGTCGAGATCCTCGGGGATCGCCTCGATCACCAGGTCGACGCCGTCCACGGCCGCGTCGCGGTCGGTGGTGACGGTGATCCGCCCGGTGATCTGCTCGACCTGCCCGTCATCGAGCTTGCCCGCCTTGACGAGGCGTCCGAGGCTCTTGTGGATCGCCGCCTCGCCTCGCTCGAGGAACGACGTCTCGACGTCCTGCATACGGACGTCCAGGCCATTGGTCGCACAGACCTGCGCGATGCCGTTCCCCATCGTCCCGCTGCCGAGGACTGCGATCTTGCTGATCTCGTTCGCCACCACTGTGGACCTCCAGGTGCTGTCAGCTTCCCTTGAACTGCGGACGTCGCTTCTCCAGGAACGCTGCCGTGCCCTCGGCAGCGTCTTCGGTGCCCACGGCGTCAACGAAGTTCTCCAACTCGAACTCGATGCCGGGGTACAGGCTCCGATCGTCGCTTGCCACCAGGCAGGCCTTCGCCCGTCGCAGCGCCAGCGGTGAGAGCTGCAGCAGCTCTTCCACCAGTTCATCGACTGCCCCATCGAGCTCCTCTGGCTCCACGACGAGGTTGGCCAGTCCCCAGTCCAGGGCCTGCTCCGCGGAGATGCGCGCTGCGGTCAGTACCGCTCGTGCCGCCCGGGTCCGGCCGATCAGGCGGGGCAGCCGCTGTGAGCCGCCGGCACCCGGGATGACGCCGAGGGTGATCTCGGGCAGACCGAACTGGGCCCGTGAGGTCGCGATGCGTAGGTCACAGCCGAGGCTGACCTCACAACCCATGCCCAACGCGAAGCCGTCGACCGCGGCGATCACCGGTTGCGGCAGCTGTTCGAGCAGAGAAGGGCTGAACCCGGCTAGCAGTCGATCGCGCAGGCCGTCACGCTCGAGGGCGGCCCACTCCTGGAGCATGCCGATGTCGGCACCGCCCATGAAGTTGCCGCCCTCACCGCGCAGGACCACGACCCGCACGTCCGGGTCGTCACGCAGCCGGTCGACGACCGTCACCAGCTCACCCGACATCGCTTCGTTGAATGCGTTCAGCCGCTTCGGCCGCGAGAACGTCACCCGCGCCACGGGGCCGTCGACCTCCACTGCCAAAGTCTCGAGACCGTCCATCGGCGGCTCCCTTCCACACTCGACACCGCGCCCGTCCGTTCCCGTCAGAGATTAGCACGTTAACGTGAACGTGCAGATACGTCCGATGGCTGCGCCTGTCGGACCAAGTCAGGCCGGTGATCGTGCCGGCTCGCCGGCGGCGTGTCGCGCCGCGAGGTAGCCAAAGGCGACAGCCGGTCCGATCGTGCCCCCGGGCCCCCAGTAGGCCTGCCCGGCCAGGGAGGCGACGCAGTTGCCGGCTCCGTACAGGCCGGGGATGGGCTCACCGCTCCTGGCGAGGATGCGCGCATGCTCATCGGTGAGAGGACCACCCTTGGTGTCGAGCGCACCCGGACCGAGGATCACACAGTAGTACGGGCCGCTCGCCGCCAGCGGATACATCGCCGCCGACGCCGCCCCCGGTCGTGGCTCACCCGCCCACACTTGTTCGATAGGGGTCTCACCGCGACGGAAGTCGGCGTCCTCTCCGTTCGCGGCCAACTGGTTGAACCGTTCAACGCTCCCTCGGAGGTTGGTGAGGAACGATGCATCGAGCTTCGTGCCGCCGGTGACCGGAGCCAAGCGCTCGAGACGGTCGCGCAACTCCTCAGCGAGTTCCTCGAAGCTCTGGACAGCGATGACGTAGTCCCTGGGACGCCGACTGGTCGGCACTGGCCAGCGGAAGATCGAGCGCTCAGGGCTCTCCACCACCGCCTCGTCGAAAATCATGAACAACAGGTGGTTTGGATACTCGCCACGGTACGGATCCCAGACGAAGTGGGCCTGCGCCCGCTCGTTGTACGGCGCCTTCTCGTTCACGACACGGTGACCGAACCGGTTGACCATCAGCATGCTGTCACCGAAGGGCGAGTAGACGTCCGCACTCGTCGAACGAGTGCGGGCCGTCACCTCGACGGCGACCTGATCCCACCAAGCATGCGACATGTTGCCGAGCTGGGCGCCGATCTCGGTGGCGATGCGGACGAGATCTCCGGTCGCGGTTTCCGCGGCAGCGCCCCCGAACACGGGTCCGCGCAGGTAGTCCAGTACCAAGCGTGGATCGTGCAGGAACCCCCCGGAAGCGAACACGACACCCCGCCGGGCGCCAACAAGCACCGGCCGTCGGCCAACGTAGGCCAGGACACCGACGACCTCCTCAGCCTCGTTGCGAACCACCCGGTCGACCGCATGGTCGACGAGTACCTCGGCGCCGTGGTCCCGGGAGAAGCGCAGGAGGTCGTCGACGAGGATCTGCCCTCCTGTGGCGTCGCGCCCCGGAGTCCAGTCGTCGGGGAGCACGGGCTGCAGCACCCGCCCGGTCGTGGCCGAGCCTTCGGTCAGGTGGGCGTAGTAGTCGGGGTAGTCGACCGTTTCGAAGCTGAGCGCTCCGAGGTCGATCAGATGGCCGACCGCTGCTGAGCCGCCGTCGAAGAACGCCTCGAGCAGCCGATGCCGATCCACCGGCAAGCCGAGCGTCGGGTCGGTCGGGTCGTAGAGCGTCGGGTAGGCGGTCCTGGCCATGTAACGCAGCGCGTTGTCACGGTCGTCGACCACGCCACGTTCGCGCAGCAGCGGGTTGTCGGGGATCCACATGACCCCGCCCGACTTCGCCGTCGTGCCACCGGTGAACGGCGCCTTCTCCAGCAGGGCGACCGAGGCACCCTCGGCTGCTCCGGTGGCTGCCGCCGTCGCCCCGGCCGCGCCGCCCCCGACGACGACAACGTCGAAGACGCGGTCCCACTCCTCGCCCCAGGCACCTGCAGCGTCCACGTCGTCTCCAGACCTCACCGATATATGGACGGGCGTCTCATCCATCGCCAGGATATGTGCGGGCTAGCCGGACATCGTCCTCGAAGAAGCGGACCGTCCGGAGGATCTTCGCGGTCTCGCCCGAGCCCGACGCGTACAATGCCCGCTCGACCGCTCTCGCGGCGCTGCACGGCGCGAGGCTGCGGATGGTGAACCACCACCGAATCTGAGCAAGGAGGCTCAACCGGGACAGCTGAACGCGCCGCCCGGGGCGAATCTCGGTCTGGCACCGGCGGTCGCGCACAGCGCCTGACGGGCGCAGCGGCGCGGATGCGTTCGATGGCAGCAGAAAGCCCGCAGGCGGCCGTCTACGACCGGTCTGCGGGCTTCTGGTGCGAGAGGCGGGGACGGGAATCGAACCCGTGATGGGGGATTTGCAGTCCCCTGCCTTACCACTTGGCGACCCCGCCGGGGCGGTGCGAGCCTACCGACCGGTGGCG
>SKJX01000227.1 GCA_007121785.1 Nitriliruptoraceae bacterium | reverse complement strand
GCTACCGGCTGTACGCGATCGACCGGATCATCTCCCGCACCGTCACCTACGGGCTGGTGGTCGCCGTGCTCGCCGCCGTCTACACGGCCGGTGTGGTCGGTCTGGGGTCCGCCCTGTCGGCGGTGGCCGGCGTCGAGGACAGCGACCTCGTCGTCGCCGCCTCCACCCTGGCCGCCGTCGCGCTGTTCGGGCCCGTGCGAACCCGGGTGCAGCGCAGCGTGGATCGCCGCTTCAACCGCAGCGGATACGCGGCTTGGCAGGTCGTGGAGGCCTTCGAGTGCGGCCTGCGCGACGAGGTCGACCTGCCGACGATCCGGCGGGACCTCGCACACACCACCGCCAGGGCCCTCGAGCCGACGCACGTCTCGCTCTGGCTCGTCGCGGGCCAGGACGGCTCCACCTCGACGTCCACTCCTCCCGTGAGGTGATCATGACCACGCTGCTGGCCACGCTGTCCCGACTCGTCCGCCGCTTTCCGGTGGCCACGATGGTCACCGCGCTCGTGCTCACCGGTGTCCTGGCGGCGCTGGCGACCCGGGTGGAGGTCGCGGTCGGCATGGAGGAGTTCGCCCCCGACAACATCCACCTCGACGCGGCCGACGTCCTCGGTGACCGCTTCGGTGCCTCCGGCGAGGAGGTGCTGCAGGTGCTCGTGGAGGCCGACGGGGGCGAGCTGATCAGCGCAGACGGGTTACGGGCCACCGAGGAGGTGACGGCCGCACTGCTCGCCAGCGACGCCGCCGAACATCTCACGGGGAACGCGGAGCAGCCACCGGTCATCGGCCCCTTCGGCCCGACGCTGCAGCAGCTCGAACAACAGGGGATCGACCTCGCCACGGCCGGCGACGAGGCTGTACAGGCGACGTTCGCGGAGGGGCTCGAGCTGCTCCCCGGACCGGAGGCCGACACCGTCGCAGCGCTGGTGCCCGACGACGCCGACCTCTCGGCTCCTTCCTCGGACGCGGCGCTGCTGCTGGTGTTCATCTCGGCGGAGCAGCTGCCCACCGACGGCGTCGATCGTCTCGACGCCATGATCGAACTCCAGCTGGAGCTGGTCGAGGCCGTGGAAGAGGCGTCGTTGCCGGCCGGCTACGAGGTGTCAGCGTTCAGCTTCCCGCTGCTGTTCTCCGACACCGACGCCTTCGAGGCGGAGCTGGCCCGTCTGTTCGCCACCGCCTTCCTGGTGATCGTGCTCATCCTGGCCACCGTCTACTGGGTGCGGCCGCATGCGCTGCTGCGACCGCTCGGCGCGGGACGGCGCACCACCGCCGACGTGCTCCTGACCATGGCCACGATCGTGATGGCGATCACCTGGATGAACGGGTTCGCCGTCCTGCTGGGGCCGGGCTTCCTCGAGGTGATCGGCCCGCTCACCGAGCCGACGCAGATCGTGCCGGTGCTGCTCATCGGGCTGGGGGTCGACTACGCCATCCACCTGACCTCCCGTTACCGCGAGGAGGTGGGCCGAGGCGTGGCGGTCGAGGAGGCGCTGGCCCGGGCGATGCGCACCGTGGGACTCGCGCTGGGACTGGCGACGGTGACCACCGCGCTGGGGTTCCTCACCAACGTGCTCAACCCGGTGCCGACGATGCGGGACTTCGGGATCCTGGCGGCGGTGGGGATCACGGCCGCGTTCGTGCTGATGCTGACCTTCGTGCCGGCCCTGCGGCTCCTCCTGGACCGCCGCGCCGAGCGGGCCGGACGCCTGCCCGCGCCGGCGCTGGAGCGCACCTCCCGGCGACTGCTGCCCGCAGCCATGGCCCGCACGTCGGTCCTGGCCGAGCGCGGACCGGTCGCGACGTTGGCGGTGACCTTCGCCATCGGTGGTGCGCTGGGCGTCTGGGGGCTCGCGCAGCTCGAGACCCGGTTTTCGGCGACCGACTTCGTCGTCCCGGACAACCCGATCCTCACGGCGATGGACGCGGTCGAGGAGCGCTTCGGCGGTGGGTTCGGGGAGACCACCGAGGTGTTGGTCGACGGCGATGTGAGCCGCCCGGAGGTCCACGACGCCCTCGTCGACGCGCTCGACCGGACCGGGGAGGTCGAGTGGGTCGCCACGGCGGACGGGCAGCCCATCGCGGAGTCGCCGCTCTCCGCACTGGCCGGGCTGGTGGCTCCGGGGCCGGACGGAACGCCCGCGTCGGAGACCGTGACGGGACTCGCTGCAGCCGAAGGCATCGGCGAGGACCTGCGCTTCCCTCCCGGGGCCGACGTTGCAGCGGTGTACGCCGCCGCCGTCGAGGAGGCGCCCGGCCCGCTCGGACGCGTGGTCGACGTGGACGACGGACAGGTGGTCCGTGCCCGCGTGGGCATCCAGACCAACGCGGGCGAGCAGGACGCCGGCGAGCTGCTCGCCGCCCTCGACTCGGCGTTCGCACCGCTCGCCGCGGTGGGCGTCGAGGTGGTCGTCACCTCGAACCCGGTCATCAACCACACGATCGTCCTCGCGCTGCAAGACGCGCAGGTCAGCTCGCTGGTGACCACGTTGGTGGCGGTGCTGATCCTGCTGAGCCTCATCTACTGGTGGCGGGACCGGCGACCGGCGCTCGGGGTGATCACCACCGCGCCCGTGGTGCTCGCACTGCTGTGGACCTTCGCGATGATGGCCGCGACCGGGATCCCCTTCGGGCCGCTCACCTCCACGATCGCGGCGCTGGCGATCGGGATCGGCATCCCGTACGCGATCCACGTCACCAACCGGTTCGAGGAGGACCGGCGTCGGCTGCCCACCGACGAGGCGGTCCGGTCCACGGTCCGCCACACCGGTGGGGCGCTGGCCGGCTCGGCGTTGACCACCTGCGCTGGCTTCGGGGTCCTCATCACCTCAGCCCTGCCACCGTTCCGACAGTTCGGTGCGGTCACCGCCTACGCCATCTTCTTCGCGCTGCTCGCGGCCACGCTCGTCCTGCCCAGCGCACTGACCCTGTGGGACCGCTGGCACCGCTCCCGCACGGAACCGACCCACCTCTCACCCGGGGCGGCCGCCGCTCCATCGTCAGCCGGGGCGGTGACGCCGAACGAGTCCACCGTTCACGTCAGCGACCAGGAGCCGTCGAGATGAGCATCCCCCAGGAAGCCCCTGTTGCCCGCCCCCGCAGCGAGCAACTCACCCGTGTGGTCGCCATCAGCGTCGGCCTCGTGTTCGTCGTTGCGGGGATCTGGGCCTTCGTCGCGCCGCGCTCGTTCTTCGAGAACGCGGCGCTGTTCGAGCCCTACAACGCGCACTTCATCCGCGACATCGGGGCGTTCCAACTCGGGCTGGGTGCCGTCCTGCTGCTCGCCGTCTGGCTGCGTGATGCGCTACTGGTCGCCCTGATCGGGGTCGGTGTCGGTGCGGTCGCCCACGTCGCCGCCCCCGTCACCGACCACGACCTCGGTGGCGATCCCGCCGTGGACATCCCCACCTTCGCGGTCATCGCCATCCTGCTGATCGGAACTGCGGTGGTCCGGGCCCGAAGGCTGCGACCGTGACCAGGGAACGAAGGGCGAACCAGCCGGACCCGGGATGACGCCGCGTTGGCTCTGCAGCGCTACCGGCGGTTCCGTGGCCGGCCAGCAGGTGGCCCCGCCTCGTGCGCTGCACGGGGCACGGGCCGGTCCGCCTGGCCTGCGACCGGCTGGAGGGGCGCAGGACCCCTTCGCGGACGCCACGACCTCGCTCGCGCCGAAGCGCTACGGGAGCCGCGCTTCCGTTCCGCGATCGAGCACCTCGACCCGGTTCTGGCCAGCGGTCTTCGCCCGGTACATGGCGACGTCCGCATCGTGCAGCAACTCCGGACCATCGGAGGCCTGGTCACCGAGCACGATCCCGATGCTGGCGGCCACCGTCACCGGCTCGCCCAGGACGGTCAGACCACCATCCAGCACCGTGCGGATCCGTTCAGCGATGCGCTGCGCTTCGGCACGGCCGGTGACGGTCGGACACAGCACCGCGAACTCGTCGCCGCCGAGCCGCGCGACGGTGTCGGACGGCCGCACCGCCTGACGCAACCGGTCGGCGACCGACCGTAGGACCTCATCGCCGGCACGGTGGCCGAGCGAATCGTTGATGGACTTGAACCGGTCGAGGTCGAGGAACAGCAGACCGAAGCGCTCACCCGACCGGCGGCTGACCGCCTGCACCTGATCGAGCCGCTCGAGGAACAGGGCGCGGTTGGCGAGCCCGGTGAGCTGGTCGTGAGTGGCCAGCTGCTCGAGCTGCGCGGTGGCCTGGTGCCGCTGCGCGGCGGCGGACACCACGTGCGCCAACGCTCGGAGGAACTGGTGGTCCTGTGTCGACACCTGGCCGGATCCGGCGATGACCAGCGTCTCGGCATCCCCGAGCTTCACGCGCACCTCATCGCCCCCAGGAGCGATCGTGCCGGACGGAACATCGCAGCTGACGCGGACCTCGACCTGGTCACCGAGCACCTCGGCGGCCTTGTCGCGCGCGAGCGCCGCCACCGACCACGGATCTTCGGTGTTCACGGCCCAGGTACCCAACTCGGCGATGGCTGACTGCTGGCGCGCCTTGTGCGCCAGTTGCTCCTGCGCCTCCCGCAGTTCGGTGATATCGGTGGCGACGCTGATCACTCCAGCGACCTGGCCAGCTGCATCGAGATACGGGGCGAGGGTCACCAGGGCCTTGTGGTGCGTCCCATCGCGGTGGCGTTCTTCGAACTCGCTGGACCAGACCTCACCGTTCTGCACCCGGTCGAGGACGCGAGCGAAGCGACCCCGGTCGGACGGTGTGAAGATGACATCGATGTTGCCGCCCATCACCTTCGCCGCGTCCCAGCCGTACTGACGCTCAGCGGCCGGGTTCCAGTAGTTGATCACGCCGTCGAGGTCGGCCGCGATCACCGCATCACCGACCGCCTCGAGCAGCTGGGCCTGGAACCGCAGCTGCGTCTCCGCCCGCTGCTGGTCGGTGACGTCCCGGGCGACCAACAGGTGGAGTCCCTCGGCAACCCGCGCGACGGCCTGCACCTCGACGTCGCGCAGCCCGCCGTCGCGTCCCGCCACCTGCAGGTTCTCGCGCAGCTGCCCGGTGTCGAGGAACCTCGCCAGCACGTCGGTCACGCGTGGCCGGTCGTTGGCTGGAACGAGGTCGATCACGGTCAAGGTCGCCAACTCTTGCGTGGTGTAGCCCGAGAGCTCACTCACCGCCGGGTTGGCTTCCACGACCCGCCCGTCGTCATCGAACAGCAGGAAGCCATCCAGGGCGTGGTCGAAGAGCGCCTGCAGTCGGGCCTGGCTGAAACGCAGCTCAGTGACGTCCTCGTGGACGGCCACCGTGTGGGTGAGCACACCACGGTCGTTGAGTACCGGTGTGATCGTCTGGATGGCGGTGTAGCGGCTGCCGTCTTTGCAGCGAGCGATGATCTCGTCGCGCCACACGTCGCCATCGGCCATCGTGGCCCAGAGCCGGTCAGAGCGGTTCGGGTCCGCCTCGCTGCCCAGCAAGATCGATGGCGCCAGCCCGACCGCCTCCTCGAAGCGGTAACCCGTGAGCGTGGTGAACGCTGGGTTCACCCAGATGATGCTGCCGTCCCCTGCGGTCACGAGCACCGCGACGCTGAGGCACTCCAGACCCGCGGCCGGCAGGTGGACGTCTGGTGGTCCGGCCGCGCCGAGGTCGGTGCGCTGCATGAGAGCCATCCCAGAGCTGAGCGGATCGGCAGCGCAGGGTGCATCGACCGTGCGGTCAACCCCTCTGGACGGATGTGGGCCGCGCGTGCCCGTACCACTACCGACATCCCTGACTTCGACCCCTGACGGACCGACCTTGCGCTGCCGACCCCATCCGGGCGATGTCCGCACGGTCGGCGGCAGATGGACGCACGTCCCGCCTGTCGTTCGGCTTCCATCCGTCGCGGACCCCAGCTCGTGTGCGCCTGCCCGGCTCGGGCTCGACACGGCACGGCTTGACGCCGGTCGGCCGCCGGTGATGATGAGCCCGATCTGCTCGGCGAGCCGTTCACCGACCACCAGCCGGACGAGCACGGCATGGGGTTCACCTTCGACGCCGCCGGCCGGCCGGTGGTGATCGCCGACCGGATGCGCCCCGCCGCTACTGCGCCGGGAGCGCCATCGTGGTCATCAGCGCCGTACTCGGTGACCGAACGTCCCTACGGGAGTGCTGGACGGGCGCAACGGCACATCACGGATGTCAACCGACCTGAGGGCGGTCCGACACGAGCGAGAACGTCGCCTGACATCGACCGGCGCAACCGAGGAGCTTCGGGTCCCGCTGTGAAGCGACACGTCGTGTTGCATGGCGGCGTCACCGAGGAAGACCTCGTGGACCGCTTGGCCGGTGTCGATCACCTCGAATGTGATCACTTCCTCTACGTCGATCTCGACGGTCCGGATCGCAGCCGCCCCGTCACATCCCCTTCAGGAACCTCGTCCGGTGCCGCGGTTGCACCAGTCACGGGACGCGACCAGCGAGGCGGCGGAGATCCGACAGATCGACGGCATCCAGGGCGGTGCCGCCGTTGGGTGTCGGGGCGGGTCCTCGACCGCCTCTTGAAGGGACCTCGTCGTACCTCGGAGCGAGCAACCTCGCGCTGCGGCTCGCCGTGCCAGGTACGCACGGTTCCGGGGTCTCGGAGTTGGCCAGCCTGGCGACGGAGTCGTCGCGTCCGGGCGCTGTCGCAGGCGCCGGGCCACGATCCCCATGCTGATGAGCGTGCAGCGCGAGGTCCTGCCAGCCGCTTCTCGGCGCCTCGTCGTACGGTCAGGCGGGTGAGGCGCTCAGTTCCCGGATCCTCCCTCGAGCTCCTCGCGGATCTCGCGGTACTCCTCACGGCTGATCTCGCCACGTGCGTAGCGGCGGTCGAGTTCCTCGCGTGCCGAGCCTTGCGCGGAGGGCTGCCACGGCTGCGCTGAGCGGCTGCCATCGGAGGAGACCTGGCGGACGAGCCACACGATCCCGACCACGAGCACCGCGATCAGCAGCAGCCCGAAGATCATCCAGACCACCATGAAGATCCCGCCGGTTCCGTTCCACATCATGTCGTCCCACCACCGGTCCCTGTGCGGCCCGTGCCCTGGTGCCACGGCTTGGTCATCGGGTAGTTGCGCGACGTAGGCCAGCACGTGGTCGATCTGCTCATCGCTCAACGTCGCGTCGAACGCCGGCATGCCCGACCGGCCTTGACGGATGGTCGTCTCGACCTCCTCGGCCGTATGGCGGTCGTACACCCCGGCCAGGGAGGGAGCCGCACCGCGGCCCTCGCCGGACGCACCGTGACAGGCGGCGCAGTTGTTCGCGAAGACTTCACGTCCGGCATCGACGTCCCCGAGCCCGCCCGGCTCCTGAGCCACGGCCGCGGGCAGGAACACGAGCGCGAACAGCGACACCGCGGCGCCGAGCAGGGCGGTGACCGATGTCGGCCGGAGCGGACCACCGAGTCTGGGGGCGAGGGTGGTCACGCGAGCCGTCATGGTCTCACCCTCGTTCGAGGCTGCCTGCGGTGGAAGCGGAGCGAACTCAGCTGCGTCGCTGCGGATCGCAAGCCTCGCCTCCTCTCGGACGGGAGCGGAACCAGCTACTCGTCTGCATCTGGCCTCCCCATCGGACCCCCGCCAGGAGCGGCTCAGGCATCTTGGTAGAGGTCATCGATGAGGTCCTGGTAACGGTCCTCGACCACCTCCCGTTTGACCTTGTTGGTCGGGGTGAGCTCGCCCTCATCGATGCGCAACTCGCGGGGCAGGATGCGGAAGTCGCCGATGCGTTCGACGGGGCGCGACACGGTTCGGTTCACCTCGTCGATCGCCGTTTCCATCTCGGCGCGTAGCTCCTGGTCCTGGGTCAGCTTCTGAGGGTCGTCGGTCGATTTGTCGCGTTCGGTCGCCCAGGTCGCGAGTTGGTCGTGATCCAGCGACAACAACATCCCGATGAACGGGCGGCCATCCCCCACGGCCAGCGGGTGGCTGATCAGTGGATGAGCCCGCAGTTGGTTCTCCAGCTCTGTGGGGACGATGTTCTCCCCGGTTGAGGTGACGATCATCTCCTTCTTGCGCCCGACGTGCCGAAGGAAGCCGTCGTCGTCGAGTTCGCCGAGGTCGCCGGTTGCCAGCCATCCATCCGCCGATAGCACCTCGCGGGTCTGTTCCTCCTTGCCGTGGTAACCCTGGAACACGTTCTCGCCGCGAACCAGGATCTCGCCGTCGTCGGCGATCCGGATGGTGGCACCGGGCAGCGGCGGACCAACCGTGCCGATCCGTCGGGCCGAGAGGCGGTTGAGCGCCGCGGGCCCGGTCGTCTCGGTCTGGCCGTAGCCCTCCAGGATCGTGATGCCGAGCCCGATGAACACATGCGCAAGTCGTTCATCGAACGCGTCACCGCCGACGATCGCGTGGGTCACCCGGCCCCCGAGGACCTCGCGCATCCGGCGGTAGACCAACCGATCGAACACCGCATGCTGCAGCCGGGTCGAAGCTCGCACCGACCCGGTCGCATCCTCGCGCGACCACGCCTCTGCGACGGCAACGGCTCGGTCGAACAACCCGCGGCGAAGTGCGCCACCCGCGTGAGCTTGGTGCTCAGCGCGGGCGAGCAGCTTCTCGAACACCCGCGGTACGGCGAGGAAGAAGTCCGGCCGAAAGCGCACGAGTTCGTCCTCGAGCTCGTCCGGACCCGCGGAGTAGGCGATCACGACCCCGGTGTCCAAAGCCGCCACCTGGATCAGGCGGGCGAACGCATGCGCAAGCGGGAGGAACAGCAGGGTCGTGCGCCCGGGATCGAGCATCTCGTCGACCGTGGCGACGCTCTGCGCCGCGGTCCAGGCGAGGTTGCCGTGGGTCCACACGCAGCCCTTCGGCCGACCGGTCGTGCCCGAGGTGTACACGATCGTCGCGGTCTGCTCCATGCGGAGCCCGCCGAGACGGTCGGCCACGGCGTCGTCATCGATCCCGTCGCCGAGCGACTGCAGCTGCGCGAGGCCGTCGGATCCCAGAACGAACACGTGGTCGCATCCGGAGGGACGGTCGGCCTCGGCACGGAAACCGTCTGCGAGCTCCTCCGATTCGAAGACGGCCGCGACGGCAGCGCTGTCGTCGATGATCGACGCTGCGCGTTCTGGAGTGAACGTCTCATGAACCGGGACGGTGACGGCACCGATCGCCCAGATCGCGTAGTCGATGATCGTCCATTCGACGCGCGTCGAGGACATGATCACCACCGACTGGCCCGGCTGCACCCCCAACCCGATCAGACCGCGCGCGGTGGAGCGGATCTGCCCGGCGAGTTCACCCAGACCCCACGACGTGAAGCCTTCACCGTCGCGAACCGCGACCGCCTCGCGCGAAGGATGGGCGTCCGCCTCGGCCAGGAGCCGTGCTACGAGGGTGGTATCGCGATCGACCTCGACCTCTCCGGGACCATGGTGTTCGCGCACCTTCACTCCGGTCGACGTCGTCCGCTCGCTCGGACATCCCGGTCACCTGATCCTACAGGTCGTTAGGAGTGATCGTGCCGCCTCGAGAGGGAGCCTCCTTCGGGCTGTTCGCCCTCACGATGATCGGCAGCGCGCTGCTCATGCGGCGAGTCCGAACCGGCGGCTGATGAGCTTGTCGAGCTCGACGACGAACGCGCCGGTCTGAGCGAGGAAGAGGAAGCGGTTGCTGGTCACCGACATCGAGAAGACCGACCGCAACTCTGAGCGGTGCGAGAAGAGGTGGAAGGCCTGGAAGACCACGAGCGTGCTGAGCGCGACGGTACGCGCCTGCTCGAGGCTCAGCGCCTCCTGGGCAAGCGCCCAGCCGTACATCAGCAGGGTGCCCGCGTCGATCACCGCGCCGGTGATCGCCGAGCGGATCCACAGGGGTCCGATGACGACCGGCTCCCGGTGGAGACGAGGAAGAACGTCACCTTGCGGACGTTGTCGAAGATGACGCGGCCCTCCTCGATCGCCGACTCGATCGTCACGGAGTTGTCGTCGGCGAGGACGAGCTCAGAGGCCTCCCGAGCGACGTCGGTGCCGGCCTGTCCCATCGAGGGGATCTGCGCCCGCTTGACCCAGGATCCCCGCAGGGCTCGACGTCGTCGCCCGAGCGGCTCGCCGATGAGCAGGCCGTAGGCCACGGCCACGACGACCGAGACGAGGATGCTGAGCCCGATGATGTTGCGAAGCGCGCCATGCGCTGGGCCAGAGGTGAGCTGAGCTCCTCTGCCTCGCGCATCTGCTCGGCGATCTTGCCGAGCTACGGTGACCTCACCGGTCAGCAGCGACTCGTCGACCTGCAGGGGACGGCGGCGATGAGCAAGATGGAGACGAGCGGGCTGCGGAACGGGTCGAGCAGGGTCTGCCACCGAGGACGGCCCTCGGACCCCTCGAGGTGGTTCGGGCCGTACTCGCCGAGGCGGCGCTCGGCCTCCTCCGAGGAGACGCCGCGCTCGGCGTCGACGCCGAACCGTGAGAGGTACCCGGGGCCGCGGGTACGGTGCGGGAGGCACGGTGCGACCGCGCAGCGCGCCCCAGGACACCGCGGCACGACGCGAGTCGCAGGAGCCCGATGAGCCTGGCACGCAGGGTCCACGAGCAGACGCCAGCGACCCGTGACCGGTATCTCGACCTCCTCCGCGTGGCGAGCATCCTCCTCGTCGTCGTCGGCCACTGGATGGCGCGGGTGCTCACCGACGATAACGGCGAGGTCGGCGAGACCTACATCCTCGAGGCGATCCCAGCGACCCAGTGGGCGACGCTGCTCTTCAACGTCATGCCGATCTTCTTCCTCGTCGGCGGCGCGCTCAACGCAGCGAGCTGGCGACGGGCCCGCGAGGAGGGCGAGCACGCCGCCGACTGGCTACGCCGCCGGAGCCGACGGCTGCTGCGCCCCCTGCTGCCGCTGCTCGCGCTGTGGATCGCGATCGCCATGGCGCTCAGCACAACCGTCGGTGAGGACGCGATGGTCCTCGACCCCGACGCCGCGATCAGCCCGGTGTGGTTCCTCGCCGCCTACCTCGTCGTCACGGCCCTGACCCCGGTGACGCTGCGGCTGCACGAGTTGGCCGGCGGGCTCTGGCTCGTCGCCGCCTGCGCCGCCGTGGCCGTCGGGGTCGACCTGCTGCGCTTCGGCCCGCTGGCCGACGGCGTGACGATCGGGGGACAGCCCGCCATCGGCGCGGTCAACTACCTGCCGGTGTGGGTGCTGCTACACCAGCTCGGCTACCTCTGGGCCGACGACCGGCTGCCGCACCGCCCGGGGCGGCAGCTCACGCTCGGCCTCGCCGGGGCCGCCGCGCTCGTGGTGATGATCCGGCCCGGGCCCTACCCACTGACGATGGTGCCCATCGCCGGCACCGATGTGCCGAACAACCTCAGCCCCCCGAGCGCGGCGCTCGCCGCGCTCGGGCTGTGCCAGCTCGCGGTGGCACTTCTCGCCCGCGACCGGGTCACCGGCTGGCTCCAGCGACCCGTTCCCTGGACCGCGGTGGCGCTGCCGGGACGCCGGCTCATGACGATCTACCTGTGGCACCAGACGGCGATGCTCGCCGTCGCCAACGCGACGATCCTCACCGGCGTGTGGTCGCTGCCCGAACGCGTCGACGGATCGTGGTGGGCGACCCGGCCGCTGTGGCTGCTGCTCTGCGCGGCGGCGCTCGGCGCGCTCGTCGCGGTCGTCGGCCGGTTCGAGGCGCCACCGCCCCCACGCCCCGCCGGGCTCGCGCCGCG
>SKJX01000020.1 GCA_007121785.1 Nitriliruptoraceae bacterium | reverse complement strand
CGCCGGCAAACTCGAAGGTGACCCGGTCGAACCCGTCGTGGGTACCGACCCGCACATCGGTCACCGCCAGATCCGACCCGAACTCACCCTCGGACTCCGACACCCCCGTCGTCGCCTCCGAGCCGAGAGGTTCCACGTCCGCATCGTCGGTCTCCGCTGATGTCGCGGCGTGCTCGTCGTCGCCGTCCTCCCGGACGGTCGCGGTGTCCTCGCTGGTGTCGTCGTCCGGGTCGGCCGCAGCCTCGTCGTTGGTGTCCTCCTTCGAGTCGGCCGAGTCGGCGTCGGTGCCGGCATCCGTCTCATCCGACTCACCGGCGAGCTCATCGTCAGGCTCGTCGGTGAACGTGCCGTCGTCGGGTGCTTCCGTGTCGGTCGGATCGCTCCCGGTGGGGTCGCCCTCGTCCTCAACGGCGCCGCAGGCGGTGACGACGAGCGCGAGGCTGGCGAACGTTGCAAGCAGTCGCTTCTTCATGGTCGGATCATCCTCCGCGTCCGGCTTCCTCCCTTGAGACGCGGACGATCGGGATGAGGTTGAGTGGTCCGCTCACCACGCGGATGGACGTCCGGCACCCGCACGTGGCCACGTCCACACGGACGGTCCCCGTCGACCGGAGCTCATCGCCCGACGCACCACGGACGGGGTGGGCCCGTCCGCGGTCCCGGCCCCGACTCAGCGGTCCAGGTCGTCCGGGTGCTCCGGAAGGCCGAACAGCGGGAAGAGCCGGTCGGTGTCGAGGAACGAGTTCTGTCCGATGATCTGGTCGCCGTGGAACTCCAGGATCTGGATCGCCCACGGGTGGTAGCCGTCACCGGAGGCTGACCGCCGGTACTGCGCGAAGGTCGGCATGCCGTTGGCCTCCACGCGGACCAGCCGGGACCCCTCGCACCCCTTGCCGGGACCGGCCATCCACCCGATGACCTCGTCTCGGCCGCGGAGCCACAGGTCGTAGGGAGGCATCGACTGGGTCGCGTCCTCGTGCAACAGGGCCCGCAGCGCTTCCATGTCGTAGCGCTCGAAGGCATCCATGTAGCGGTCGAGCAGGGCCTGCTGCTGGGGGTCGAGTGGGTCCCAGGCGTCGTCCACCGCCGGGTCACGTTCGGCCAGCGTCGCTCGGGCTCGCTGCAGCGCGCTGTTGATGGCCGGGACGCTGGTGTCGAGCAGTTCGGCCACCTCGGCCGCGGGCCACCGCAGGACGTCCCGCAGCAGCAGCACGGCACGCTGCTTGGCTGGCAGGTGCTGTAACGCAGCGACGAACGCCAGCCGGATCGTGTCGCGCTGGCTGGCCCGCTCCGCGGGGTCGTCGACGGTGGGCAGGATCTGCCCGTCGGGGGCCGGCTCGAGCCAGCGTCCGCCGGGCAGTTGCACCAGTTCCGCGGATGCCACCGTCGACTGCGCGCCCAGATCCATGGGTCGCACGCGTCGGTGCTTGCTGTCGAGCACGTCCAGGCAGACGTTGGTGGCGATGCGGTACAGCCACGTCCGCAAGCTCGAGCGGCCCTCGAACCGGTCCGCTGCCCGCCATGCCCGCGAGAGGGTCTCCTGGACCGCGTCCTCCGCGTCGGCGGTCGAGCCGAGCATCCGGTAGCTGTAGCCGGTCAACTCCCGTCGGTGCTGCTCGAGGTGCGCCTCCTCGAAGGGTGTGTCGCTTCGTGGTGCCGCTGGTATCGACTGGGTCACGGATTCCCCCCGGTCCGTGCTGGATCCGTTCCGAGGTCACCGACCCTACGCCTCCGGTAGGTGGCGTCCAGTGCCACCTGTCCTTCTCGACGGGGAGGACCATCGAGGGGCCGCGCCACCGAAGGTGTGCACACGGTGCCAGGTGCCGGGGCCGGGGGCGCCGTCGGCGACCGGTCGTCCGACGTGACCGCCCACGTGCTGCTGTGGGTCGCCATCCGCGTGGGCACCCGCGACGGCGGGTCGGACCTGCGCCGAGCCGCGCAACCAACGGCGCACCGAACCGATATGACCGGCCGACGAGGGCCGGATCGAACTCGATCGCCGGCTACCTGCGACCGACGAGGTAGGTGAGCGGGCCGAGGGTTGCTGGCCTCGTCCGCTCTTTATAGGGTAGGGGGGTAATCTACAAGCGGGCGGTCTCGCTGAACATCGTCGCTGACGAAGGAGCCGCCATGCCCCCGTCCTCGTCCGAGCAGCACGCCGGTGACGGTCGTCGTGATGGAACCGTGGAGCCCGGCACGTCGGACGATGCGTCGCAGGGGCACGGCGTCCCGGCCGGTCATCGGCACGCCGACCACGGCGACCACGCCGCTCCCGGCGACCACGCCGACCACGGCGACCACGGCGACCACGCCGCGATGTTCCGGGACCGGTTCTGGTTGACCCTCGTGCTCGCGGTGCCCGTGGTGATCTGGGCACCGATGATCCAGGAGTGGTTCGGCTACCAGGCGCCGACCTTCCCGGGCAGCGACCTGCTCGCCCCCGTGCTCGGCACGGTGATCTTCCTCTACGGCGGCAAGCCGTTCCTCACCAGCGGCTTGCAGGAAGCCAAGGACCGCGCACCGGGGATGATGCTGCTGATCGCGATGGCGATCACGGTGGCCTACGTCGCGTCGATGGCGACCGCCCTCGGATGGTTCGACCAGGAGGTGTGGTGGGAGCTCGCCCTACTGATCGCCATCATGCTGCTCGGCCACTGGGTCGAGATGCGAGCGATCGGGCAGGCCCGTGGTGCGCTGGCGGCGTTGGCCGAACTGCTCCCTGACGAAGCCGAACGGCTCACCGACGACGGCGAGACCGAGCGGGTCGCCGTGGCCGATCTCGAGGTGGGCGACGTCGTGCTGGTCCGGCCGGGTGCGCGGGTGCCGGCCGACGGCGTGATCGCCGTCGGATCGGCGGACGTGGACGAGTCGATGATCACCGGCGAGTCCAACCCGGTCACCCGCAGCGACGGCGACCGGGTGGTGGCGGCCACGGTCGTCGCCGACGCCTCCCTGCGTATCGAGGTCACCGCGACCGGCGACGACACGACGCTGGCCGGGATCGAGCGGATGGTCGCCGACGCACAGTCCTCGCGGTCCCGCACGCAGGTACTGGCCGATCGAGCGGCTGCGCTGCTGTTCTACGTCGCGGTGGCGGCCGCCGCGGTGACCGCCCTGGTGTGGAGCCTGCTGGGGGAACCGGGGTTCGCGCTCGACCGGTCCGTCACGGTGCTGGTCATCGCCTGCCCGCACGCGCTGGGGTTGGCGATCCCGTTGGTGACCTCGATCTCCACCTCGAAGTCGGCACGGTCCGGGATCCTGGTCAAGGACCGGCTCGCGCTGGAGCGGATGCGGCGCGTCGACGCGGTGCTGTTCGACAAGACCGGCACGCTCACCCGTGGCGAGCACGCCGTCGCTGACCTGGCCGTCGCCGACGGCGTGACACAGGACGAGCTGCTCGCGCTCGCCGGGGCGGTCGAAGCCGACTCGGAGCATCCGCTCGCGCAGGCGATCCACCGCGACGCCAGCGAGCGCGTCGAGCACCTGCCGGCCGCGCAGGGCTTCACCTCGATGACCGGTCGCGGGGTGCAAGCCGAGGTCGACGGCGCGACGGTCGCTGTCGGGGGACCGGCCCTGCTGCGCGAGTGGGACCTGTCGGTCCCCGAGGAGCTGGCCGAGGCGACCTCCGCGTGGCGGGAGCGTGGCGCCGCGGTGCTGCACGTCGTCCGTGACGGTGAGGTGATCGGCGCGCTGTCGTTGGCCGACGAGGTCCGCGAGGTCTCCCGCGCCGCGGTCGAGCAGTTGCATGGTGCGGGCGTCCGCGTCGTGATGATCACCGGCGACGCGCAGCAGGTCGCCGATGCGGTCGCCGACGAACTGGACATCGACGAGACGTTCGCGGAGGTGCTCCCGGAGGACAAGGCCGCCAAGGTCGCCGAACTGCAGGGCCGCGGCCTGACGGTGGCCATGGTCGGCGATGGGGTCAACGATGCGCCGGCGCTGGCCAGCGCGGACGTCGGCATCGCCATCGGTGCCGGCACCGACGTCGCGATCGAGTCCGCCGGCATCGTGCTCGCTTCCGACGACCCTCGTGGTGTCGTGGCGATCCGCACCCTGTCGGACGCGACCTATCGCAAGATGGTCCAGAACCTGTGGTGGGCTGCCGGCTACAACATCGCGGCCATCCCGCTGGCAGCTGGGGTGCTCGCGCCGGTCGGGTTCGTGCTGCCGATGGCGCTCGGCGCGGCGCTGATGAGCGCCTCGACGGTCATCGTCGCGCTCAACGCGCAGCTGTTGCGGCGGGTGACGCTGCGCGCGGAGACCTGACCACCGAGTTGGGCTGACCACCGTCGCGGTTCCCTACGCGGACCTCGGGCCCGGGCTCGTCAGCGCGGCGCCGACGCGGTCGGCCGCCGCGACCACCTCGCGTTCGATCTCCTCACTCGATCGATCGCCGGGGAAGCGGTAGCTCGGTCCGTGCACGTTGACCGCCGCGACGATGTGGCCGGCCGCATCTCGGATGGGTGCGGCGACCCCGTCGATGCCGTCGGCCCACTCCTGCTGCACCCACACCAGCCCGTCGCGGCGGGCCGTCTCGATGCGACGGCGGATGTCGGCCGGGTCGGTGAGGGTGTTGGACGTCCACGCCTCGAGCGGCTCGGCCAGGACGTGATCGAGGTGGTCCGCGTCCGCATCGCCGAGCAGCACGAAGCCGGCGGCCGCCACGTGGTAGGGCATCCGCTGCCCGGACCAGTCGGGCACCTGCACCGCCTGCCCGGCCGTGACCTGGTCGACGTACAGCAGCCGGTCACCGTCGACGATCGCCAGGCTCGCGTCCTCGCCGAGTTCGGCGACGAGGTGGCGTAACTGCGGCCGTGCGACCTCGCGCAGCTGGCCGGGGGCCGGGGTGCCGGTGGCCAGCCGGAGCAGCTCCGCGCCGACGCCGTAGCGCCCGGACGCGGTCACCCGCTCGACCACGTCCAGCGTCTCCAGGGTGTGCAGGAGCCGGACGGTGGTGCTCTTGGGCAGGTCGCAGCGGCGTGCGATCTCCGACAGCCCGAGGCTCTCCCCGGCGGTCGCGATCGCCCGAATGATCGCCACCGCCCGCTCCACGGACGTGATCGTCGGCGCGTCGGCGGAGGGCATGCGGGCTCCTGCTGCTACGGTCGGTCCGTGCCACTCTACAAAACGGTCCGTGGAACGGAACACCTCGATGTCCCCGATCGCTTCCCTGGAACGCGCGCCGGATCGGCTGCGCGTCACGTGGTCCGACGGTGGCCACGACGACTTCCACCACGTCTGGCTGCGGGACAACTGCCGGTGCGAGACCTGCCGGGATCCCGCGGCCGGCGAGCGGCTGTTCGACACCGTGTCGGTGTCGTCGGACCTCGAACCGCGGACCGTGACCGCCGCCGACGACCTGGTGATCGAGTGGGACGACGGGCACGTCAGCAGCTTTCCGTCGAGGTGGCTGCGTGAGCACGCGTACGGACCGGCAGCGCGTGCGGCCCGCGCGGCGCAGCCGACGCTCTGGGACGCATCCATCGCGCAGGACCCGCCGCACATCTCGCTCGCGCAGATCGACGCGAGCGACGAGGGGCGGCGCCGGTGGTTGCGGCTGATCCGCGACTACGGGTTCGCGATCGTGCTGGACGTGCCGACGCGTGAGGACGCCGTCGTCCAACTCGCCGAGCGCATCGCGTTCGTGCAGGAGACCAACTTCGGCCGCACCTTCGAAGTGGTCTCCAAGCCGGACCCCAACAACCTCGCCTACACCTCGCACCGGCTGTTCAGCCACACCGACATCCCCAACCGCCACAGCGCGGTCAACCTCCAACTGCTGCACTGCATCCAGAACGACGCCACCGGCGGCGAGAGCATCCTGGTCGACGGCTTCGAGGCGGCCCGCCGCCTGCAGGCGACCGACCCGGACGCGTTCGAACTGCTGCGCACCGTCGAGGTGCCGTGGCGGTTCCAGGACGACGACACGGAGATCCAGAACCGCTTCCCGGTGCTGCACACCGACCGAGACGGCCGGCTGGTCGAGATCCGGCTCAACACCGGCATCATGGCGCCCCTCGACACCGACCCGGAGCTGGTCGTGCCCTTCTACCGGGCGCTGCGGACCTTCGGGCTGCTGCTGCGCGACCCGGACCTCGAGTACCACTTCCGGATGGCGCCCGGGCACTGCCAGGTCTTCGACAACCAGCGGGTGCTCCACGCCCGGGCAGCGTTCGATCCGTCGACGGGCCGGCGCCACCTCCAGGGTTGTTACGTGGACAAGGACGACGCGTTGGGACGGCTGCGGACCCTGGAGCGGCAGCTGGCCGCCAGTGACTCGGTGGGCGTCGCCGCCGGTGACGGCCCGGCGTCGCACGATGCTCGAGGGGGTGGCCACCTACCCTCAACCTCACGTTGAAGTTGAAGACAGGGCTTGGGAAGTGGATGCGCTGGAGGTGTCCTCCGTCTCCGCTCCCGTGCCGCCAGTGGGGCCGGGGCGGGAGGATGCGGACGCCTCCGCGGAACCGGCGGCGATCAGCAGCCTCGCGGCCGCGAGTCGGGGCCACCGGGCGGGGCCGTCACGCCGCCCCGGTGGCGTGGCCGGGGCGCGAGTCACGCGACCCCGCCGCAGTAGGGCATCCTGCGCGCGCCCCAGCCCAGCCGGCCCGACCGGTCGAGCTCGGTCGGGGACCCGGCCCCGCACCCCCACCCCGAGAGGAGGCGCCCGATGCGCGTCGCACTGGCCCAGGTCGCCGTCGAGCTCGGCGACCTCGATGCGAACCTCGCCCGCGCCTGGTCGGCGATCCGATCCGCTCGGGACGCCGAGGCGGACGTGGTGGTGTTCCCCGAGCTCCACCTCAGCGGCTACGACCTCGGCCGGGTCGTCGACGATGTCGCTCTCGAGGTGCGCGACCCGCGGCTGGCGGAACTGGCCGCGGCCGGCGGCGGCATGGGGGTGCTGCTGGGCTTCCCGGAGCTGTCGTCCTCGGGGGTGCACACCTACAACAGCGCGGCGTACTTCGAGGGCCACGATCTGATCCACGTGCACCGCAAGCTGTACCTGCCGACCTACGACGTGTTCGAGGAACGCAAGCACTTCAGCCCTGGCACGACCCTCCAGGCGTTCGACACCGCGGCGGGGCGCGTCGCGACGCTGATCTGCAACGACGCGTGGCAGCCGATGCTGCCGTTCCTGGCGGTCCACGACGGCGCACGGGTGCTGTTCGTCCCGGCGGACAGCTCGCAGAGCCGCTTCCCGGAGCGGTACGACAGCCCGACCTACTGGTACGACCTGGTGTCGTTCTACGGGAGGATGTACCAGTGCTTCGTGGTGTTCGTGAACCGGGTCGGCGAGGAGAACCGCGGCACCGACCACGAACTGCGGTTCTGGGGCCGCTCCCACGTGGTCGACCCGTGGGGTGAGCGGCTGGCCGAGGCCGCCGACAGCGCCGAGGACCTGCTGGTCGTCGACCTCGACAAGGCGGCGATCCGGCGGCGGCGCCGCGAGGTACCGCTGCTCAAGGAAGCTCGGCTGGGCATGCTCGAACGCGAGATCCGAAGGCTGGCCGACGAAGGTGGCGACCTATGACCGACCGTGACGACCCCCTGCTGGCGGCGTTGGCCGACATCGTCGGCGACCGGCACGTGCTGACCGACCCGTCGGTGACCGCGGCCTACGAGACCGACTGGAGCCGCCGCTGGTCTGGCCGCTCGCGCTGCGTGGTCCGTCCGGCCAGCACCGACCAGGTCGCCGAGGTGGTGCGCGCCTGCATCGCCCACGACGTGAACGTGGTCCCCCAGGGTGGGAACACCGGGCTGGTCGGCGGCGGCGTGCCCCGCAACGGCGAGGTGGTGGTCACCACCGGTCGCCTCACCGAGCTCGGACCGGTCGGCGCGGTGGCCGGGCAGGTCACCGCCGGAGCGGGCGTGACGATCGCGGCGCTCCACGACCACGCGGCCGCGGCCGGGTTCACCTACGGCGTGGACCTGGGCTCGCGCGACAGCGCCACGGTCGGCGGCACGATCGCGACCGAAGCAGGCGGGGTGCGGGTCGTCCGCTACGGCTCGACCCGTGCGCAGGTGCTGGGCGTCGAGGCGGTCCTGCCGGACGGCTCGGTGATCTCCCGGCTGGAGGGCCTGGTCAAGGACAACGTCGGCTACGACCTCCCCGGCCTGCTGATCGGCAGCGAGGGCACGCTCGGCATCGTCACCCGGGCGCGGCTCAAGCTCCACCCCCGCGAGGACCACCGGGTCGTGGCGCTGCTGGCGCTGGACTCGGTCAGCGATGCGCTGGAGGTGTTCTCCGAGTTGCGCGCGTCCCTCGACGGGTTGGCCGGCGTCGAGCTGATGACCGCCGACGGGCTCGATCTGGTCGCCGAGCACGCCGGTGCCACCTCGCCGTTCGCTGACCGTCACCCGGTGTGCCTGTTGGTGGAGTTGGTGGGTCGTGCCGACCCGACCGAGGACCTGGCGGGGGTGGTCGGCGACCTGGCGGTGGTCCGCGACGCGGCGGTCGCCACCGACCCGAACGGCCGGGCTGGACTTTGGCGGCTGCGCGAGGCCCACACGGAGGCGATCGCCGCGGTCGGTCCGCCGCCGCACAAGCTGGACGTGTCGGTGCCGCTGCCGGCGTTGCCGACCCTGGCCGAACGTGCCCCACAGGTGGTCGCCGAGGTGGATGCCTCGGCTCGCACGGTGTTGTTCGGCCACGTCGGTGACGGCAACCTGCACGTCAACGTGATCGGTCCCGACTCCGGCGACGACCGTGTCGACGTCGCGGTGCTCGAGCTGGTCGCTGAGCTCGGCGGCTCGATCAGCGCCGAGCACGGCATCGGGGTGCAGAAGGTCGCCCACGTCGGCCTCGGGCGGGGGGAGGCGGACCGGACGGCGATGCGGCGGATCAAGGACGCGTTGGACCCCGATGGACGGTTCAACCCCGGGGTGCTGTTCGGGATCTGACGAGGTCCAGCATCGAGCTTCGAGGTGCAGCGGGGACGTCGAACACCGGACGTCCGCCACGGGACGGTTGACGGTCTCCGCTACCGTTCGGGGCCGAACGAACGACCGCCGTCGAGGGAGTCCCGTGCGCCCGCGCATCGCGCTGACCACCTGGCGACGTCCGCTGCCCACCTTCGTCTCGGAGCGGACGCTGCTCTACACCCTCGGTGACGAGTACGTCGCCGCGGTGGCCGCCACCGGCGCCATCCCGCTGCTGCTGCCGCACCTGCGTCCCGACGACGTCCCCGGCGCGCTCGACGGGGTCGACGGGCTGCTGATCGCTGGCGGCGGCGACGTCCACCCGTCCAGCTACGGGGCCGAGCCGGCAGGTTCGAAGGACACCGACCCCGACGCCGACGTCAGCGAGATCGCTCTCGCACGTCACGCCCGCCAGCGGGGCCTACCGACCCTGGCGATCTGCCGTGGGATGCAGGTGGTCAACGTCGCGTTCGGCGGCACCCTCCACCAGGAGATCGGCACGCCAGGCACCGCCCACCCGCCCGTCGCCGCCGACGACCCGCAGGCGGTGATGGCCGCCGCGCACCCGGTCGACATCGTCCCCGACTCGCGGCTCGCACAGGTGCTCGGCGCCGGCGAACGGGACGTCAACACGATCCACCACCAGGCCATCGACAGGCTCGCCGATGGGCTGCGCGCCGTCGCCACCTCGCCCGACGGCATCATCGAAGCGGTCGAGCCGGACGACGACTGGCCGATCCTCGCGGTGCAGTGGCACCCGGAGAAGCGCGACGATCTCGACGCGCCGCTGTTCGGTTGGCTCCACGACGCCGCCTCGCGCACCGCCGGCGTCCGCCCGTGAGCGCGGCCGGACGGCCTGCACCTACCGATCGGTCCGCGCCGGCCGACCGGTCCGCGCGAACCGGGCGAGCCGCGCCCGTTGCGCGAACCGCGCCAGCCGATCCGGCAGCCGCAAGCGACGCCACCGGCAGCAGCCGCCCGCGTCTGGACGACCTGATCCAGGCCGAACGCGACATCGTCGCCCGGCTGGACGAGGTCGGCATCGACGCCGACCTCGACGCGTTCTCGGTCATCTCGAACATCTACCGGGCTGCGACCGCGATCCGTCGCCACATGGAGACCCGGGTGCTCGCGCCCGAACAGCTGTCGTGGACCGCGTTCGTGACGCTGTGGGTGCTGTGGATCTGGGACGAGATGGAGGCGCGCCACCTCGCCGCTGAAGCCGGCATCACCAAGGGGACGCTCACCGGCGTGCTCGACACGCTCGAGCGGCGTGGGCTGGTCACCCGTCGCCGCCACGACGACGACCGCCGGCTGCTGAGCGTGCGGCTCACCGACGACGGGCAGGCACTGCTGGCTCGCATCTACCCGGCCTTCAACGCCGAGGAAGCCGCGGTCGCCGATCTGGTCTCCGATGCCGACCGCGCGTCGGTCGTTACGGGCCTGCGCGACATCGTCCGCGGGCTGCCCGACCTCGACGACACCTGACGCCAGCCGTGGCCGACGTCGGTGCCTGCGGACGACCGTGCCGTCGAGCGGTCACTCGCCTGGGAGCAGGAACGGGCGGTTGATGACCTCGTCGAGCACCAGCAGCGTCAGCGTGCCGCGCAGGCCGGTGACCGCCCGCAGCTCATCCAGCAGGAACCCCCGCAACTGCTCCAGATCCGCCGCCCGCACCAGCAGCAGCACGTCCGCTTCGCCGGTGACCAACGCCGCGTACTCCACGTGCGGCAGCTGCAGGAGCTGGTCACGCAACGGCTCCATCTCCAGCCGGGAGCCCGGCCCCGCGGACAGCAGCACGAACGCGGAGATGCCCGCCCCCAGCTTGCCGGTGTCCACGATCGGCGCGAACCCCTGGAGCGCCCCGGCCTCCCGCAGCGCATCCAGCCGCGCGTGCACGGCGCTGCGTGACAGGTGCAGCTCCTCGGCCAACGAGGTGATCGACCGGCGGCCGTCGTCGCGCAGCGCCGCCAGGAGCGCGAGATCGATCCCGTCCGCCGTGAACGACATGTTGGCCCAGAACCCCGGTTCGCGGTGTCGATCCGTCCATCAAGTCGCAAGGTAGGCGACGGAACGTCGAGATGTGCGGGTATTCGGCCGACACCCCACCTCACGCGGTTACCGTCCGCGCAGCCGGGCGCACCGAGCGCCCACCCGGATCCCACCCCGGTCGTCGCCGCGACGCCCGCGCCGACGGGTCCCCGGGACCACGCCGCAGCGTCCGACCCCGCCGCGCAGCCCACCGAGGAGGTGCCGGTCATGAGCACACCAGCCGAGCCGAGCCGCCACCTCGACGGCCGAACGCCCGAGGACGCGGACGGGCGAGCCCACGCGTCGCCAGCCGCAGCGCAGCCGACCCAGCGGCAACCATCCGAGGAGGCGCTCACGCTCACCGCCTTCGACCCGCCGGCCGACCAGACCGACGCGCTGCTGTCCGAGGTCGGTGACCTGGTCGCGCAGCTGGTCACCACCGCCAGCGACCGCGACGTGCTCGGCCACGACCGCGGCGACGAACTGATCGCCCAGCTGCTGGACGCCCGCCCTGGCGACGGGCCGGCCGCGTTGACCGACACCCTCGACCAGCTACGGGCGGTGCTGGCCACCGGCGTCGACAACGCCGCCCCGGGCGAGCTGGCCTACATCCCCGGGTCGGGGTTGCTGACCGCCGCGCTCGGCGACCTGCTGGCCAGCGTCGCCAACCGCTACACCGGCATGTCCGGGTTCACGCCGGCCGCGGTCGCGCTCGAACAGGGCGTGCTGCGCTGGCTCACCGAGCTGTTCGAACT
>SKJX01000096.1 GCA_007121785.1 Nitriliruptoraceae bacterium | reverse complement strand
CCGCCGGGAAGTCGACGCCCAAGAAGGACCTGGGGGCGCTGGCGATGCAGTACGGGCACGTCTACGTGGCCCGGATCGCGATCGGCGCCAACGAGATGCAGACCGTCAAGGCCATGCGCGAAGCCGAAGCGTGGCCCGGCCCGTCGCTGCTGTTGGCCTACTCGACCTGCATCGCCCACGGTGTGGACATGCGTGACTCGATGACGCGCATGGACCTGGCGGTCAAGACCGGGTACTGGCCGCTGCTGCGGTTCCACCCGGGGGAGGACGCCGACAGCCAGCCGCTTCGGTTGGACTCCAAGGCCCCCAGCGAGCCGGTGGAGTCGTTCCTGCGGACCGAGGGCCGCTACGCGTCGCTGGAACGCAGCGACCCCGAGCGGGCGGCGAGGTTGCGCGAGCTCGCGCAGGCCGACGTGGACGAACGCTGGCGCTACTACGAGCAGCTCGCGGGGGTGACCCGGACGCGTCCCGGTGAGGTGGACGGGCTCGATGCGGCTGACGAGCAGGAGGACGCGTGATGTCGGATCGGTTCGCGCAATCGATGGCCGACGGCGGCGACGGCGAGGACGCGCCGCCCGGGCCCGGGCACGTCATCCCCAGCGGGCTCGCTCCCACCGCGCCGGTCGACCTGTCCACCCGATACCTCGGGCTCGAGCTCGCGTCACCGATCGTGGCGTCGGCGGGACCGTTCACCGGTGACCTGGCGTCGCTCAAGGCGCTCGACGCCGCCGGGGTCGGTGCGGTGGTCCTGCCGAGCCTGTTCGAGGAGCAACTCGTCCACGACGATGAGCAGGTCGAGCGGTTCTCGACGTACGGCAGCGACGCGAACCCGGAGGCACCTTCCGGGTACGTCCCCAACCTCGATCACTACAACGAGGGCGCGGTCCGCTACCTCAAGCTGATCCGTGACGCACAGCAGATCGTCCGCGGCCCGGTGATCGCGAGCATCAACGGGGTCACCAGCGGTGGCTGGGTGCGGTACGCCAAGCTGCTGGCCGAAGCCGGTGCCGACGCGATCGAGCTCAACGTCTACCGGGTGGCGGCGGACGCGGAGGTGGGTGGCCGGCAGGTGGAGCAGGAGACGCTGCGCCTCGTCGAGTCGGTGGCCCAGGCCACGGGGGTACCGATCGCGGTCAAGCTGTCGCCGCACTGGTCGGCCCTGGCCAGCTTCGCGACGCAGCTCGCGGATGCCGGTGCGGCTGGCCTGGTGCTGTTCAACCGGTTCTACCAGCCGGACATCAACCTCGAGACCCTGTCGGTCGCGCCGCACCTGGTGCTGTCCAACTCCGACGAGCTGCGGCTGCCGCTGCGGTGGTGCGCGATCCTGCACGGTCGGGTGGATGCGTCGTTGGCAGCGACGACCGGGGTGCACACCCATCTCGACGTCATCAAGCTGCTGCTCGCCGGGGCGGACGTGACCATGAGCACCTCCGCCCTGCTCCGCCATGGCCCCGACCACGTCGCCACGCTCACCGATGGGGTGACGGAGTGGATGGACGCACGCGGCTACAGCTCGGTGGACGAGCTCCGTGGTGCGGTATCGCAGCGAACGGTCCGGGACCCGGCGGCGTTCGAACGCGCCAACTACCTCGAGACGCTGACCAAGTACGCCAGCACCTTCCTGCGCTGACGATGGTCATCGGACCGTAGGGTCCGATGACCCGCGAGGTCCCCACCGACGGCCCTGCGAGCACGCCGGTCGATGCCGCAGGGTGCAGCCACCGCCGACGCAGCGCCGCAGACCGTCGGCGGGCCCCGTCACCGCACCGAAGGTCGCCCGATGGACAACCTCGCCGTCCTCAGCCTGCTCGCGGCATTACCGATCATCACGATCGGGGTGCTCATGGTCGGCTTCCGGTGGTCCGCCCGGAACGGGATGGCGGTCGGCTTCCTGGTCGTCGTCGCGGTCGCCTGGGGGGTCTGGGACGTCGAGCCGATGGCGATCGCCGCGTCGGTCATCGAGGGGCTCGGGATCTCGATCGACATCCTCTACATCGTGTTCGGGGCGCTGCTGCTGCTCGCCACGTTGAACGCGTCCGGCGCGATGGCCAGCATCCGGGCCGGGTTCACGCGTATCAGCCCGGACCGTCGCGTCCAGGCGGTGATCATCGCCTGGCTCTTCGGGTCGTTCATCGAGGGAGCATCGGGGTTCGGGACACCGGCTGCCGTCGCCGCTCCACTGCTGCTCGCGCTCGGGTTCCCGGCCATGGCCGCGGTGATGTGCGGGCTGATCATCCAGTCCACGCCCGTGACGTTCGGTGCACTGGGCACGCCGATCATCGTCGGTGTGCAGACCGGGCTCTCCGAGGAGGCGGTGACCGCTGCTGGGGCGACGATGGCCGGTGAGCTCGCGGACATCACGCTGGCGGCCGCGACGGTGCACGGCATCGTCGGGCTGCTGATCCCGCTGTTCATGGTGTCGATGCTCACGCGGTTCTTCGGACCGAACAAGCGCTTCAGCGAAGGGTTGGCCATCTGGCCGTTCGCGTTGTTCTCGGCGGTCGCGATGATCCTGCCCTACTGGTTGACGGCGCGGTTCCTCGGTCCGGAGTTCCCGTCGCTGTTCGGTGGACTGGTCGGGCTGGCCATCGTGATCACGGCCGCGCGGAAGGGGTTCCTGCAGCCCAAGGAGGCCTGGGAGTTCGCGCCGCGCACGAGCTGGGCCGACGACTGGATGGGATCGCTCAAGCCCGACGATGCGGCGCCGCGTCAGACCATCGGCACGGCTCGTGCGTGGGCCCCGTACGGCATCCTCGCGGCCGTCCTGGTCATCACCCGGGTCCCTGAGCTCGGTGTGCAGGAGATCCTCCAAGGGGTCAACCCCACGTGGGCGGACGTCCTCGGCTACGACGGGCTCGACTTCGGCTTCCAGTTCCTCTACCTGCCGGGGTTCGTGTTCCTAGTCGCGGTGGTGGTGAGCTACCCGCTGCACCGGATGCGGGCCTCGGAGATCTCCCACGCCTGGAGGACCGCCGGCAGGCAGCTGATCAAGGCGGCGCCGGCCATGCTGATCGCTGTGCCGCTGGTACGGATCTTCATCAACTCCGGGGTCGACTTCAGCCGGACAGGGGAGCTGGCGTCCATGCCGCTGACCCTCGCCGAAGGGGCGGCCAGCGCGGTCGGGTCGGCTTGGCCGATGGTGGCGACCTTCGTCGGTGCTCTCGGGGCGTTCGCGGCCGGTTCCAACACCATCAGCAACATCATGTTCTCCGAGTTCCAGTTCGCGACGGCCGAAGGCATCGGGGTGGCGACCGCGCCGGTGGTGGCCGCGCAGGCGGTCGGTGGCGCGGCCGGCAACATGCTGACCGTCCACAACGTCGTCGCGGCCGCCGCCACCGTCGGGCTGGTCGGTCGCGAGGGGGACCTGATGCGCAAGGTCGCGATCCCGTGCCTGTACTACCTGTTCGCCGGGGGGGTGATGAGCTACCTGATCGTGTGGGGCTTCGGGCTCAACACCGGCACCGTGGGGCTGGCCGTCCTGGTCGCGGCGGCGGCGGCGATCATCGCGGCTGCCGTCCGCGAGCAGCGGACGCCCCTGCCGCCGCTGTCCTCATCGGACCGGGGCTCGGGGGCCGGTGCCTCCGCGCCGCAAGAGCAGCCTGACGAGGAGGCGTGAGCGGCCTGGGCTCGCACCCCTTACCGTCGTGCCGGTCGGTCGTGTCCGACCTGCGGCATACGAGGAGGGACCGGTGACCTCGACAGCGACCGGAGCATCCGGTTCCTCGGTGCGGGATCGGTTCCGAGCCGGGGTCGAGGCCGCGTCGTCCACCTACCTCGAGCAGCCCGACTGGGCGGCGGTCGTCGCCCACGTCGCCGCCGGGACGGACGTGGTCGCCCTCGCGCCGTCGCTGGCCGCTGACGAACCCGACCTGCTCGTCGCGCTCGAGGCCGCCGGGTGCGGGATCGTCATCCCCGACCAGGACGACCCCGCGGCGTCCGTCGCCGACGTCGCGGTCGCCCTCGTCCAGGGTGAGCTGGCGATCGCGGAGACCGGCAGCGTGCTCGTGTCCGAGCACCGGCTGGGGGACCGCGTCGTGACGATGCTGTGCCGTCGGCTCGTCCAGGTCGTGCCGGCCGACCGCCTGGTCGACCGGCTCGAAGGCGCCGCGGACTGGCTGGCGGCCCGGGGCGGCCAGCCGGGCTTCGCGTCGTTGATGACCGGACCGTCGCGGACCGCGGACATCGAACGCAGCCTCACGATCGGCGTCCAGGGCCCCGACGAGGTCGAGGTGATCGTGCTGACGGCGACGACCGGTGCGCCCACGGAGGGCACAGCATGACGATGCGACCGTTCGAGGAGCGTTACGCCGCGGCACTCGCCGACGACGACGTCCGGACCGGCCTCACCGCGTTCCAACGCGGCTGGCGGGGTAGCCGGGATGCCGCGATCGAAGCGCTGGAGCAGCAGGAGGGCCGCTCCTTCGACGAGCTGCGCGCGGAGCTCGCCGCGATCAAGGACGGGGTCCTCGCCGACTGGTCGCACTACCTCGACGAGTTCCAGGAGAAGGCCGTCGCGGCGGGCGCGGAAGTGACCCGGGTCGCCACGCCAGGCGAGGCCAACGCGCACATCACCAGCGTGGTGCAGGCCGCCGGCGCCGACCTGGTGGTCAAGGGCAAGTCGATGGTGTCCGAGGAGATCGGGCTCAACGCCCACCTGGAGGCCAACGGCATCGTCCCGGTGGAGACCGACCTGGGTGAGTGGATCCTCCAGCTCGCCCACGAGACGCCGTCACACCTGGTGATGCCCGCGATCCACAAGCGCAAGGAGCGGATCGCCGCCCTGCTCGGGCAGGTGCTCGGCCGCGAGTACGCACCCGACGACATCCCCACGATGGTCAAGGCCGCCCGGACGGAGCTGCGTGAGCGGTTCCTCGCCAGCGGCGTCGGGCTGTCGGGAGCCAACGCCCTCATCGCCGAGGGCGGTTCGATCATGCTCGTGGAGAACGAGGGCAACAACCGGATGTCAGTGGCGCTGCCGCCGATCCACGTGGTCACCGCCGGTATCGAGAAGCTGGTGCCGACCTACGCGGACGCGATGAAGCAGGTCCGGCTCCTCGGCCGGTCCGCGACCGCGCAGCCGATCACCGTCTACACCAACTTCGTGACCGGTCCGCGGCCGGGTCAGCAACAGCACATCGTGCTGCTCGACAACGGCCGGACCGCGATGGCGGAGGACCCCGACGTCGCGGCAGCCCTGCGCTGCATCCGCTGCGGGGCGTGCGCCAACGTCTGTCCGCCGTACGGGGTCGTGGGCGGCCACGCGTTCGGTCACGTCTACACCGGTGCGATCGGGCTGGTGAACACCGCGTTCCACCACGGGATGGAGGCCGCCGCCGGCCCGCAGTCGTTGTGCGTCTCCTGCGGCGCGTGTGCGCAGGCCTGCCCCGTCGACATCCCGCTGCCGGTGCAGATCCTGGAGGTCCGGCGCAAGGTCGCCGAGTCCGAGGTGACGATGCCGGCCGGGCGGGTCACGGCGGTGGCGCTCGGGGCGTTCGCGAACCGGCGCCTCTTCGGGTTCGGGATGCGCGTCGTCGGGGTGGCCTCGACCCCGTTGCGCCGCAACGGGGTGACGGCGGTACCGCGGCTCCTGGCGGACCGAGGCCCGGTTCGTACCGCGACCGGGTGGCGCACCCCGCCGGCCGTCCCGGCCCGACCGGCGCGGGACACGCTCAAGCCCGGCAAGCTCGACGAACCACCGCGCTTGGCCGCGCAGCCGCTGGCCGGTCGGACCGTGTCGCTGTTCCTCCAGTGCCTCTCCGACCGGTTGGCGCCGCAGATCCCCATCGCGGCGGCCAAGCTGCTCCGGGCCGCTGGTGCCCGCGTCACGGTGCCGCGCGAGCAGCACTGCTGCGGGTTGCCGGCCTACGACTCGGGCGAGCACGACACCGCCCGGGACATGGTCCGTCAGACGATGGCGGTGCTGGCTGACGCCGACGACGTGGTCACGCCCGCCTCGTCGTGTCTGGCGATGCTCAGCCACGACGCGCCCCACCTGCTGCGAGGCGCCGTCGACGAGGTGGAGCGTGCGCAGCAGCTGGCCGGCCGGACCTACGACCTGATCGGCTACCTGACGCAGGGGCCCGGACGCCTGCCCGCCGGCAGCCTGGACGACGGCGACCGCACCCCGGTCACCGTCCACCGGTTCTGCCAGGCCAGCAATACCCTCGGCCGTCAGGACGCCGTGGAGCGCTTCCTTCGCGACGTCGCCGGGGCCCCGGTCGTGCCGCTGCCCGAGGCCTCCGAATGCTGCGGCTTCGGCGGCTCGACGTCGGTGCGCACCCCGGAGGTGGCCGAGCACGTCCTCGATCGCAAGCTCGGCTGCCTCGATCGCACGGAGGCGTCGATCGTGATCACGGACAACCCCGGCTGCATCCTGCACCTGCGCGGTGGGGTCCACGCGTCGGGACGACAGGTCCAGGTCCTGCACCTCGCGGAGTACCTCGTCGGCCGCCTCGATGGGGCGGCGGTCAACGCCGAGCGGATGACGCCATGAGGCTGCCCCGCCGCCGTCGCCAGCGTCCCGGCTCGCGCGCCGCGTCCCCTGCGCGGCGCCCCGGCGGTTCGGTGACCGGTGGCGTCGGGCCGCTGGCTACGGCGGGCCGGGAACTGACGGGGCCCGAGACGTCGTTGCTCGCGCGGCTCGAGGGCATCCTCGGCGGCGACGGCCTTCGGACCGGCCACCTCGGACGGGCCACCTACCGCCGCGACGCCTCGTTCCTCAACGCGGATCCGCTGGCTGTGGCCTTGCCGCGGACCGTCGAGCAGACGGCACAGGTCCTGCGGGCCTGCCGCGACCACGGGATCCCGTTTACGCCGCGAGCCGCCGGGACCGGCCTGGCCGGTGGGGCGACCCCGACCGGCGAGGCTGGCGTGCGGCCCGTCGTGGTCAGCGTGGCGCGGATGGATCGGCTCCGTCAGCTGGACGTGCCCAACCGCCGCGCGTGGGTCGAACCGGGGCTGGTCAACGCCCGGCTCGGCAAGGCGGCCGCGACCCACGGGCTGCGGTTCGCGCCCGACCCGGCCAGCCAGATCGCCGCCACCCTCGGCGGCAACGTCGCCACCAACGCCGGCGGCATCCACGTCCTGACCTACGGCGTGATGAGCCAGCACGTGCTCGCGGTCGAACTGATGGACGCCGACGGGGTCGTGCACGTGCTCGACGGCGCCCGTGCTGAGCAGGCGGGACTCGACCTGCGTGGGGTCACCGTCGGCGGGGAGGGCACGCTGGGGATCGTGGTCGGGGCGTGCCTGCGGCTGTTGCCGTCGCCACCGGCGGTCGGCACCCTCCTGGCGGGGTTCCCGTCGCTCGACGCCGCGGCCGCCGCGGTGGGTGCGCTGGTCGTCAGCGACCGGCTGCCCGACGCCGTCGAGTTGATGGACGCCCGGGCGGTGTCCCTGGTGGAGGGTTACGCGCAGGCCGGCTACCCGCAGGACGCCGCCGCGGTGCTACTGCTGGAGTACGAGGGGCTGCCAGCTGGCGTCGACGCCGGGGTGGTGACCGCCGACCACCTGGCGCGTGAGCACGGGGCGACCAGCGTGGTCCGCGCGGACGGCCCTGACCAGCGGGCCCGCATCTGGAAGGGCCGCAAGGCGGTCGCCGGTGCCATCGCCAAGCGCGCCCCCGACTTCTACCTCCAGGACGTGGTCGTGCCGCGGTCGCGGCTCGGTGAGATGCTCGACGCCGTCGTCGCGATCGGCGAGCGCGAGCGGCTGGAGATCCTCACCGTCGTCCACGCCGGGGACGGCAACCTGCACCCGTTCGTGCTGTTCGACCGGCGCGAGGAGGGGATGATCGACCGGGTCTTCGCTGCCGGTCACGACATCGTGGCCACCGCCCTGTCGCTGGACGGGACGGTCACCGGTGAACACGGGGTCGGGATCGAGAAGCGCGACTTCCTCGGCGAGGTGTTCGACGCGGACGACCTCGCGGTCCAGCGTGCGGTCCGTGACGCGATCGAACCGAGCGGGCTCGCCAACCCCGACAAGGTGTTGCCGACCACGGTCGGCTGCGGTGAGGCCCGGATGGTCCCGGAGGGCGCATGGGTGTGAACGCCACCTCGTACCTGGAACCCACCGGCACCGACGAGGTGGTCGACGCCGTCACCCGGACGCGCGGACGCGCCGGCACGCTGGAGATCCGCGGTGCCGGCAGCGTGCTCGACCGCCTCCCGGCCGGGGAGGCCCCGGTGCTCTCGACCGCTCGCCTGACCGGGATCGTCGACCACGCACCGGCGGACCTGACCGTCACGGTCCGCGCGGGGACGCGGCTCGACGAGTTGCGCGAGCGGCTCGCCGAGCACGGGCAGGAGTGCCCGATCGAGCCGATCGGCGAGCACGGGGCGACGGTCGGTGGGCGGCTCGCGACGGCGCTCGCAGGCCCCCGGCAGCTGGGCGCCGGTCGCGTCCGTGACTGGCTGCTCCGCGTCCGGTTCGTCACCGGGGCGGGCACGCCGGCCACCGCCGGCGGGGTCACCGTCAAGGACGTCACCGGCTTCGACCTGTGCCGACTGCTGACCGGTTCGTGGGGGACGCTCGGGGTGATCACCGAGGCGACCCTCAAGCTCCGACCGATCCCAGCCCACCGTGCCTGGTACGCCAGCGACACGCCGCGGCACGACGTCGCGTCGCAGCTGTACCGGCCCGCCGCGGTGGTGTCGACGACCGAACGCACCCACGTCCTGTTCGAGGACCACCCCGATGACGCCGGCGCCCAGGCCGCCGCCGCGGACCTGTCACCGGCCGAGCCGCCCGCGTTGCCCGCGTCCGCACGGGCGGTGGTCGACCCTGCGCGGCTGGCCGCGCTTCGCGCCGACCTGGCCGAGCTGGACCTGACCGTGGCGATCCACGACCAGCTCGGGCTGTGCCACCTCGACGGCCAGGCGGACGCCTTGGCGGCGGCCCGCGCCGCTGCGGAGCGTCACGGTGGCGCGTTGCTGGTGCTCGACCCGTCCGCTGGGCTGCCAGCGTTCGGACGCGGACACGCCCCGACCGCGCTGGCCGGACGGGTCAGCGCGGCGCTGGACCCCGACGACGTGCTCGCCCCCTGGAGGTGGCAACGGTGACCGGCCACCAGGAGATGTCGATCTTCGACTCCGATCAGCTCGCCGCGTGCGTGCAGTGCGGCTTCTGCCTGTCGTCCTGCCCGACCTACGAGGTGACCCACCTCGAGGAGCACGGGCCGCGCGGGCGCATCCTGGCGATGCGCCTGGCCGACCAGGGCGAGCTGCCGCTGACCGACCCGGCGCTGACCGACTCGTTGGAGACCTGCGTGCAGTGTCGTGCCTGCGAGGAGGTCTGCCCGTCGCTGGTCGAGTTCGGTTCGCTGATGGAGACCGCCCGGGCGCAGCTGCACGAGCAGCAGCCGCCGACCGGGATCCGTCGGCTCGCCCACGCCGTGGGGTTCGCTGCGCTGGGCCGACGCGCCCTGGTCCGGCTCGCTTCGCTCGGGTTGGCCGTGGCGCAGCTGCTCCGACTCGACCGGGTGCTGCCCGACCAGTTGCGGCCCGCCCGACGGGTCCGGATCCGCGACGTGCTGCGGCGCTACCGGACACCGGCCGGCCGGGCGCCGCGGGGGGAGGCGTTCGTGTTCCGCGGCTGCGTCATGGACGGGATGTTCCGTGACGTCCACCAGGCCACGGTGGACGTGCTCGCCGCCGTCGGCTACCGGCCACGGGTCGAGCCGGCACCGGCCTGTTGCGGTGCGTTGTCGGCCCATTCGGGACGCGAGGACGAAGCGCACGCGTTCGCCCAAGCCACGATCGCGGCGTACGCCGACACGCACGGACCCATCGTGGTCGACGCCGCCGGTTGCGGTGGCGCGATGAAGGAGTACGGGACGCTGCTCGGGACCCCGCAGGCACGGGCCTTCAGCGCGCGCGTCAAGGATCTCAGCGAGGTGGTCGACGCCGCCGACGTCGCCGCGCGGGGCCGATCCGTGCCGCTGACGTATGCCTACCAGGCGCCCTGCCACCTCAGGAACGTGCAGGGGCTGGCTGACACCTCGCTGGAGCTGTTGCAGGCGATCCCCGGCCTGACCCTGCTCGAGCCCGATGACGGGCAGCTGTGCTGCGGCTCGGGTGGGATCTACTCGCTGGAGCAGCCCGGGTTCGGGGACGAACTGCTCGCTCGCAAGGACGCGTCGCTCGACCGGACGGGTGCTCGTGCGGTGGTCTCCGGCAACCCCGGCTGCGCCATGCAGATCGCCCGGGCCGGCTGGGAGGTCCACCATCCGGCGCAGCTGCTGGCCCGGGCGCTGCGCGACTGACGTCGGCGCGCCAGTAGGTGGGTCGCGCTGAGCCCCGGGGCAGCGGCGCACGCGTAGGCTGGTGGCGGACCGCCGGTCCACCGGTGCCCCAGCTGTGAGGAGGCCCGCCATGGCCCACATGGATGTCCCGCCCCCGGACGTGGCCGAGCTGTTGCGGCTCGCGGCCGACGTGCGGGTCAACGCCTACGTCCCGTACTCCGGGTTCCACGTCGGCGCGGTCGTCGTCACGGCCGACGGGCAGGTGTTCGAGGGCGTCAACGTGGAGAACGCGTCGTACCGGCTCACCACCTGCGCGGAGCAGACCGCCCTCGTCGGCCGCGCGACCACGGGCAACCGCAGCCCGGTCGTCGCCGTCGCGGTCGTCGGTGACGGGGACACCCCGGCCACGCCGTGCGGCGCCTGCCGCCAGACGATCTACGAGTTCGGCCCGGACGCGACCGTGCACTGCGCCGGGGCGGAGGCGCTCGACGCACGGCTCGACACCGACATCCGTGGGCTGCTGCCCGAGGCGTTCGGGCCGGACCGGCTCGACGTCGACGTCACCGGACGCTGAGGATGACCGACGGACGTGAGCTCGACGTCGACGCGATCCTCGCTGGCGTCGACGAGGAGCTCCCCGAGGGGCACCGTGCGGGGCTGCTCGCCCTGGTGGGACGCCCGAACACGGGCAAGTCGACGCTGCTCAACCACATCGTGGGCGAGAAGGTGGCGATCGTCACCGACGTGCCCGGTACCACCCGCAACGCCATCCGGGGCGTGCACACCCGCGATGATGCGCAGCTGGTGTTCCTCGACACGCCCGGCCTGGCCAAGCCCCGCACGCTGCTGGGGCAGCGGCTCAACGCCCTGGTCCGTGAGACGTGGGAGGGCGTGGACGTGATCTGTTTCATCGTCGACGTCGCCGCCGGCGTCGGGCCGGGGGACCGGTACCTGGCCAACGAGCTCGTTGACGTCGACACGCCGATCATCGCCGTGGCGAACAAGGTGGACCGCGTCCGACCCAAGGAACGCATGCTGCCGGAGCTCGAACGGCTCGCGGGGTTGCTCGGCGACGACCGGGAGTTCGATGCGATCGTCCCGGTCTCGGCCCGGACCGGTGACAACGTCGACCACCTGGTCGACGTGCTCGTGGAGCAGCTCCCGGTGGCCCGGCGCCTGCTGCCACCCGACGCGATCTCCGACCAACCGGAGTACCAGCTGGCGGCGGAGATCGTCCGCGAGAAGCTGATCGCGCGCGTCCAGGACGAACTGCCCCACTCGATCGCGGTCACCGTCGAGGGCGTCGAGGAGGACGACGAGCGCGACGACCTGCTGCGCATCGATGCGGTGATCCACGTCGAACGGGCCTCGCAGAAGCCGATCGTCATCGGCAAGGACGGCACCGCCCTGAAGGAAGCCGCGACCGCCGCCCGGCACGAGCTCGAGGTCCTGTTCGGTGCCAAGGTCTACCTCTCCACCCACGTGCGCGTCGCCAAGGAGTGGCAGCGCGACGCCAAGCAGCTCGGCCGGCTCGGGTACTGAGCGTGTCCGTTCCCGTCCTGCTCCAGACCGGCCCCGAGACCTACCGCGTCTCGCTCCCGGACGGTCGCGTGCTCACGGCGACGCTGGCCCACCACACCCGCCGCGGTCTGGAGCTGCCGATGGTCCCGCCGCTGACGGTGGCGACGGAGATGGTCGGCTTCCTGCTCGAGCGGGACGCCATCCCGGCCGAGGCGGTGCCGGACGGGGCTCCACTCGACCTCGGCCCCGCGGTGCTGCGCTACCCCGAAGCGGTCGAGGAGCTGCGTGCTCGGCTGACCTGAACGTGTGCGACAGGAGCGGACGTGTCGAGCCCGGTCGATCCTGAGGACGTCGAGGTGGTGGAGGTCATCCCCGGCGAACTCGATGCCACCATCGGTGGTCGCACCTGCCGCGTGGTGGTACCGGCGGGCGTGGGCGTGCCGGGGCTCGAGGACCAGGACCTGGTCGCGGGCCTGCTCGCTGAGCTCCACCGCCGAGGTCGGGACCTCCCGGCGGTGCTCGACGTCAGCCAGATCGTCGGCGCCGACCCGGACCTGCTCGACGCGGTCGAACGCTGGGCCGAGTCGCTCGACGATCCTGATCCGCACGACCGCTGAACCCGGGCAAGCGACCGACCCGACCGTTCGGTCTAGCACCAACGGCCATCGGCCGAGCGGCGTCGGAGGTGGGTCGCGTGACCCCTCGGGTCGCTGCACCCTCCGAGGGCCGTCGTACCCCACGACGCGCGGCCACACAGGAGGCTCCCGTGCGCATCCGATCCCGTGCCCTACCCCTGATCGCCGCGGTGGCGCTCGTCGCCGCAGCGTGCAACAACGGCGAGGATCTGGTCGACGACGACGTCGATGAGGTCGAAGACACCGACGACGTCGAGGACGAGGACGCGCCGGACGACGACGCCATCGAAGACGATGACGACGCGGTCGACGAGGACGACGGCGTCGAGGACGAGGACGCCGCGACGGACGACGCACCGTCAGCCGGCGCCGCAGGTGACGACAACCTCGCGGTCGCCGAGTCCGAACTGGGCGAACACCTGGTCGACGGCGAGGGCATGACCCTCTACATCCGCATCCTCGATGAGGACGGCGAGCCCGGCTGCCTGGGTGACTGCGCTCCCGTCTGGCCGGCGCTGGCCAGCGAGGGCGAGCCGACCGGGGACGAGGGGGTCGACGAGGATCTCCTCGACACGGTCGAGCGTGACGACGGCATCACGCAGGTCACCTACGACGGCCACCCGCTGTACCTCTTCGTCAGCGACCAGGAGCCGGGCGACACCCGTGGACAGGAGGTCGCCGACCTCTGGTTCGTGATCGGACCGGACGGTGAGCCGATCGGCGACCTGCCCGACGACGAGGAGCTCGAGGAACTCGAGGAGCTCGAGGAAGCCGAGGAAGAGGGCTGAGCCCATCCGGTGGGACGTCCGCCCACCGCAAGCGACGACGGCCGCGCTGCCCGATCGGGTGGTGCGGCCGTCGTCGCTGCGTCCGGTCGTCGATCGAACCCCGGACGTCGTCGGCCGACGTGCCCCTCAGGCGGTATCGGCTGCCAGCGCCCGTCGGCGCTCACGGCCGACCTCGCGGGCGGCGGTCACGAAGGTCTGCACGGTCGCTGATCGACGGCCCAGCCAGGCGACGGAGAGGCTGGTCGTCGCGTGCGGGTCAGCGAGCGGGATCAACGCGACCGTGGCCGGTTGGATCGCCCGAGCCGACCCCGGCAGCAACGCGGCACCGAGGCCGGCCGCGACGAACGCGAGCATCGAGGTGTACTGCAGAGCGTGCGCCGCGATCCACGGGGTGAACCCGGCCTCTTCGCACACCGACAGGATGTGGTCGTAGCCCCGCGGCACCTGTGGGCGAGGGAACATCACGAACGGCTCCTCGGCCAGGTCGCGGAGCAGGATGGTCGGCTGCTCCGCCAGATCGTGGTCGATCGGCAGGGCGACGTGCAGACGTTCCTCCAGCAGGTGACGTGACTCCAGTCCCTCCTCCTCCAGGTGGCGTTGTCCGAGCTCGCGCACGATCGTGACATCGATATCGCTGTGGAGCTGATCGAGCTGCCGCTCGGTCGGTAGTTCGCGCATCTCCAGCACCAACCCCGGCGCCAGCTCCTCCAACCGTCGCAGCAGGTCCGCGAGCACCTCGAACGCGGCCGAGTCCACGAACCCGACCGTCAGGCGGCCAGCTTCGCCCTGCGCGATCCGCTGGGCCTGTCCGACGGCCAGGTCGACGTCGTGCAGCAGCCGGCGAGCGGACTCGAGGAACTCCTGTCCAGCCTCGGTCAACCCGACGTTGCGGGTCGTGCGTTCGACCAGGTCGACGCCGATCTCCCGCTCCAGGCGTTGGATCCGGCGGCTGACGACGGGCTGGGCGACGTGCAGCCGCGCGGCGGCCCGCCCGAAGTGCCGCTCCTCCGCCACCGCGATGAAGGCGCTCACCAGCTCGAGGTCGGTCAGTGTCGGCATCCCATGCCCCTCGATTTGCTTATACTTTAGCCACATGGATAAAGCTGATGCAAGTATTAGACGGTATCGGTCGTCGGGCGTACGGTCACGCCAGCGCCATGGACCGGTCGGGAGCTCGGTCCGGCGGTATGGACGGTGGGACTGGGAGGTTGATCGTGTCGGATCCAACGCAGGCCGATGAACTGGATCTGTCGGGTCTGCCGGACGACGAGCTCGTCCAGCAGATGCACGAGGACCTCTACGACGGGCTCGCCGAGGAGATCGCGGAGGCGACCCAGCTCCTGCTCGATCGCGGGTGGGCCCCCGGTGACGTGCTCGACCAGGCGCTGGTCGAGGGGATGCGCATCGTGGGGATCGATTTCCGGGACGGCGTGCTGTTCGTCCCGGAGGTGCTGCTCTCCGCCAACGCGATGAAGGCCGGGATGGGCCTGCTCCGCCCGCTGCTGGCGGAGACGGGGGTCGCCTCGATCGGCAAGGTCGTGATCGGCACCGTGAAGGGCGACATCCACGACATCGGCAAGAACCTGGTCTCGATGATGCTCGAGGGCGCCGGGTTCGAGGTGGTCGACATCGGCATCAACATCGACGTCGACACCTACCTCGCCGCCCTCGAGGAGCATCAGCCGGACATCCTGGGGATGTCGGCGCTGCTCACCACCACGATGCCCTACATGAAGACGGTCATCGACACCCTGCAGGCGAAGGGGTTGCGCGACGACTACATCGTGCTCGTCGGTGGCGCTCCACTCAACGAGGAGTTCGGTGAGGCCATCGGCGCGGACGCCTACTGCCGCGACGCCGCCGTCGCGGCCGAGACCGCCACCCGGCTGGTGCAGCAGCGCCGGGCGTTGGTCTCGTGACCGCCGCGGTCACGCCGACAGCGGTCGGGTTCACCGCGGACCGCGCGGCAACGGTGGTGATCGCCTGTGGCGCGATCGGTCCGGAACTCGCCACGCTGCTGCTGCGCAGCGGCCTCGACCAGCACGTGACGCTGCGCTGTCTCCCGCCCTCGCTCCACGACACCCCCGACCGCATCCCGGACCTCGTCCGTGCGGAAGTGCGCGCGGTCCAGGCGGACGGTGGGACGGCCATCATCGGCTACGCGGACTGCGGCACGGGAGGCCGACTGGACGCGGTGTGCGCCGAAGAAGGTGTGCAGCGGCTACCCGGTGCGCACTGCTACGAGCTGTTCGCCGGTTCGGCCGCCTTCGCGGAGCTCCAGTCCGAGGAGCCGGGCACCTTCTACCTCACCGACTTCCTCGTCCGCAGCTTCGACCGTTTGGTGATCCGAGGGCTCGGGCTCGACCGGCATCCGCAGCTGCGTGACGTCTACTTCGGCAACTACCGACGGCTGGTCCACCTCGCGCAACGCGACGACCCCGAACTCGATCGTCGCGCCCGCGACGCGGCGGCGACGCTCGGTCTGGCGCACGAGCGCGTGGTGACCGGTCTCGGTCCCTTCGCCCCGCAGCTCGACCACGTCCTCGACCCGGTGGAGGTGGGCGCATGACCCGTCGACGCGGCAGCCACCCGACGCTGGTCACGATCCTCTGGCGAGACATCCCCGCTCAGGTGGTGGCGACCGGTGAGAGCGGCGCCCACAAGCTGCTGCTCCCCGGCCGTTTCCAGCGAGCGATCGACCGCGCTGCCAAGGTCGCTGGCCTCACCGAACTGGAGCCGTACGTCGCTCAGTGGCGTCGCGTCGAGGAGCCGCTCGACGGTGACGCGCACGCCGCCGCCGAGCTGCGCGTGCAGCAGCTCGACGCGGCTTACCACCGGCAACGGTTGTTCGACCTGGTCGCGGCCGGCGGCCGGGAGCTCGACCCGGACCCGACGGCCGGCGCACAGCCCGCCACGACGACCGCAGACCAGACCCGCATCGAGACCCTCGGAGGTCGATCGTGACCGACACCGTCCTCAGCTCCGCGACCCGCGAGGTCGTCATCGGCTTCGACCGTCCGTTCGTCATGGTCGGCGAGCGGATCAACCCGACCGGCCGCAAGATCCTCGCGGAGGAGATGAAAGCCGGCGATTTCAGCCGCGTGGAGGCCGACGCCCTCGCGCAGGTGATGGCCGGCGCGCAGATGCTGGACGTCAACGCCGGCATCCCGCTGGCTGACGAACCGGCGTTGCTGGCCGAGTCGATCCAACTCGTCCAACGGCTGACCGACGCCCCGCTCTCGATCGACTCGTCGGTCGTGGACGCCCTGGAAGCCGGGCTCGCGGTCTACCAGGGCAAGCCGCTGATCAACTCGGTCACCGGCGAGGACGAGGTGCTCGAACGCGTCCTTCCGCTGGTCGCCAGGTACGGCGCTGCGGTGGTCGCGATCTCCAACGACGAGTCCGGCATCTCCGAGGACCCGGACGTGCGGTTCTCGATCGCGGAGAAGATCGTCAACCGCGCCTCGGACCACGGCATCCCTCGCGCCGACGTCATCGTCGACCCCCTCGTCATGCCGATCGGGGCGATGGGCAGCGCCGGCCAGCAGGTGTTCCACCTGCTCCGACGGTTGCGTGGCGAACTGAAGGTCAACACCACCTGCGGTGCCTCCAACGTCAGCTTCGGCCTCCCGAACCGGCACGTGGTCACCGGCACGTTCCTGTCGATGGCGATCGCCAACGGGTTGACCTCAGCGATCATGAACCCCCTCCACGAGGAGGTCCGAACCGCGATCTCGGCCGCCGACGTGCTGGCCGGTCACGACTCCAACTGCGCCGCGTGGATCCGCGCCAACCGGCAGCCGACCGCCAACGGGCAGGTCGTGCGCGAGGGGCGGGCCGGGGGCCGCCGTGCACGGGCTGCTCGGTGAGGCCATGACCGCCGCTTCGGACGAGCCGGTCACCGGCGGCTCGGTCGCCGGTTCGCACCGGGTGGTCTTCACCCCGTCGGGTCGTCGGGGCCAGGTGGAGCACGGCAAGACGGTGCTCGACGCGGCGCGGTCGCTCGGGGTCGACCTGGACTCGGTCTGCGGGGGGCGCGGGATCTGCGGACGCTGCCAGGTGGCCCCGGTCTCCGGGGAGGTCCCGACCTGGGGCATCACGGTCGCGGACGGCAACCTCAGCGATCCCGATCGGCTCGAGGCGGCCTACCGCGGCAAGCGGCCGTTGGCCGACGGACGGCGGTTGGGCTGCGCGCTCAAGGTGTACGGGGACGCGGTCGTGGACGTCCCGTCGGCGAGCCAACTCCACCGGCAGATCGTCCGCAAGGACGTCGCGATCGACCACCTGACGATCGATCCGCTGGTCGTCCTGCGCTACGTGACACCCCACGACGGCGGGGACGGTGACCAACGCAGCGCGACCGAACGCGTCTGCGAGGCGCTCGCGACCGCGTTCGATCTCCAGGGACTGTCGGTGGCGGTCGAGGTCCTGCCGCGCCTGCACGGCGCGCTGGCCGACCGCGACGCCGGGCTGACCGCCGCGATCCGCGACGACGAGGTGGTGGCGGTCTGGCCCGGGTTCGTCGAGCGGGCGCTCGGCGCCGCGATCGACGTCGGCTCGACCACGATCGCTGGCCACCTGTGCGACCTGACGACGGGAGAGATCCTGGCCAGCGCCGGGCGGATGAACCCGCAGATCCGCTTCGGCGAGGACCTGATGAGCCGGGTCAGCTACTCGATGATGCACGAGGCTGGCGCGCAGGAGCTCACCGGTGCCGTCCGAGGCGCCCTCGACGACCTGCTCGGGGAGCTCGCAGCCGATGCCGGAGAGGACCGCGACCGCATCTTGGAGCTGGTCCTGGTCGGCAACCCGGTGATGCACCACCTGGTGCTCGCGATCGACCCGACCCCGCTCGGCCAAGCGCCGTTCACGCTTGCGACCAGCGCCCCGATCGTGCTCCGCGCCCGCGACCTGGACCTGGACGCCGCCAACGCTCGTGCCTACCTCGCCCCCTGCATCGCCGGCCACGTCGGTGCCGACACGGCCGCAGTGATCCTGAGCGAAGCGCCGCACACCCGCGAGCAGACCACGCTGATCGTCGACGTCGGCACCAACGCGGAGATCGTGCTGGGCGACCGGCGGCAGCTGCTGGCCGCCTCCAGCCCGACCGGTCCGGCGTTCGAAGGCGCACAGATCAGCGCAGGACAGCGGGCCACCACCGGTGCGATCGAGCGGGTACGCATCGACCCGACCACGCTCGAGCCTCGCTTCAAGGTCATCGGCTCGCCCGTCTGGTCCGACGACCCCGATTTCGGGTCGGCGACCGCGCAGACCGGGGTGACCGGGATCTGCGGGTCGGGCATCGTGGAGGTCATCAGCGAGCTGTTCCTCGCCGGCGTCATCGACAGTCAGGGCGTGATCCGCGGCGAACTCGCGGCGACGAACGACCGGATCGTCACCGACGGTCGCACCGCCAGCTACGTGCTCCACCGGGGCGTCTCCGAGGTCCGCGTCACCCAGAACGACGTGCGGGCGATCCAGCTGGCCAAAGCGGCCCTGCGCGCCGGCATCGACCTGCTGCTGGAACACGCCGGTCTGGCCGCGCCCGACGAGGTCCGCCTCGCCGGCGCGTTCGGGGCGCAGATCGATCCCGTGCACGCGATGGTGCTGGGCCTGGTCCCGGACCGGCCCCTCGACCACGTCCGAGCGGTCGGCAACGCGGCCGGCTCGGGCGCGCTTCGGGCCCTGCTCTCGCGGCAGCAGCGCGAAGAGCTCGAGTCGGTCGTGGCACGGGTCACCAGGGTCGAGACCGCCACCGAGCCGCGCTTCCAGGAGCTGTTCGTCGCCGCCCTCGCCTTCCCCCACACCCGCACGCCCACCCCCCATCTCGCCGAGGTGGTGTCGCTGCCGGCACCGACCACCTCCGCCGGGATGCGCGCCGGCCGCCGGCGGGGCGGCGCACGTCCGGACGCGTCCACACCGGCCCCGCCCAGCGCTGCCGGTCCCGGCATCGCAACGGCGGTGGGGACCACCACCTCGACGTCCCCTGGCGCCGGGTTCGAGCAGGAGGTCGCACCATGACCGACACCGCCCGTCCGACCGGTCGTCGTAGCGGTGGCCGTGCAGGTCGTCGCGCCGCCCGTGCCGCCAACGAACCGACCCACGCGCCCTACATCGAACGCCAGCTGACGCCGTTCGAGATCCTCAGCGACGAGGGGCTGGAGCTGATCGAGCACAACGCGGACACGATCCTCGAGGAGGTCGGCGTCGAGTTCCGCGGTCATCCTCGGGCGTTGCAGCTGTTGGCCGATGCTGGTGCCGAGGTCGACGGTGAACGGGTCACCTTCCCGCGCGGGCTGTGCCGCAAGATCGTCACCGACTCGGCCCCGCACAGCTACGTCCACCACGCCCGCAACCCCGAACGCAGCGTCCGCATCGGTGGTGACGCCACCGTGTTCGCCCCCGTGTACGGCCCACCGTTCGTACGCGACCTGGACGGCGGCCGGCGGTACGCGACGCTGGCCGACTTCCAGAACCTGGTCAAGCTGGCCTACCTGGCCCCGGCACTGCACCTGTCGGGCGGGACGATCTGCGAGCCCGTCGACGTGCCCGTCAACAAGCGTCACCTGGACATGGTCTACGCCCACCTGCGCTACAGCGACAAGCCGTTCATGGGCTCGGTCACCGCGACCGAGCGGGCCGAGGACTCCGTCGAGCTCGCCCGGATCGCGTTCGGTGGTGACCTGGCCGGGCGGACCGCGATGACCAGCCTGATCAACGCCTCCTCGCCGCTGGTCTGGGACGCGTCCATGCTCGACGCGGCCGAGGTGTACGCGACCAACGACCAGGCATGCATCATCACGCCGTTCATCCTCGCGGGGGCGATGGCGCCGGTCACCGTCGCGGGGGTCGCCGCGCAGACCCTGGCCGAGGCGCTGGCCGGGATGACCTTCGTGCAACTGGTCAAGCCCGGTGCGCCCGTGGTGTTCGGGTCGTTCGCGAGCTCGATGTCGATGCAGACCGGTGCGCCGACGTTCGGGACCCCGGAACCGACGCTGGTCCTGCTCTCCGTCGCCGCGCTGGCACGCCGGTTGGGTGTGCCGTTCCGCTCCGGTGGGTCGCTGACGGCGTCGAAGGTGCCCGATGCCCAGGCGGCCTACGAGAGCATGCAGACGCTGCTTCCGACCCTGCTGTCGGGCGTGAACCTCGCGCTGCACGCGGCCGGCTGGCTGGAGGGTGGGCTGGTCGCCGGCTACGAGAAGCTGGTCATGGATGCCGACCAGCTGGCGATGCTGGAGGTGCTGGCCAAGGGGGTCGACCTCTCCGACAACGGGCAGGCGCTGGACGCGATCCGCGAGACCGGACCCGGGCAGCACTTCCTCGGCGCCGCCCACACCCTGGCCAACTTCGAGACGGCCTTCTGCCGCTCCGAACTCGCTGACAACGCGAGCTTCGAGCAGTGGCAGGAGGAGGGCAGTTCGACCGTCGAGGAGCGCGCCAACACGCGGTGGAAACAGCAGCTGGCCGAGTACGAGCCACCGCCGCTCGATGCGGCGATCGACGAGGAACTGGGTGCCTTCATCGCCCAGCGCAAGGCCGCCATGCCAGATGAGATCGGGTGATGGCATCCCACGGGGTGCCGCAGGAGGTGTAAGGATGAGCGCCATCGACCGAACGAGCCGCGAACTGGTCATGCAGGCGCCTGCGATGGTCGATTCGATCCGTCGAGCCCGGCTGGAGATCATCCCCATGAAGGGGATCGACGAGCAGCTCGCGTTCCTCCCGGACGATGCCGTGGTCACCGTGACCGCGTCGCCGACCAAGGGCATGGACGCCACGATGGAGCTGGTCGGCCGCGTCGTTGCGGCCGGCCACCGTGTGGTGCCCCACCTCTCCGCCCGGCTGGTCAAGGACCGCGCGCACCTCGAGGACCTGCTCGCGCGGATCCGCGACCTGGGGATCATCGAGGTGTTCGTCGTCGCTGGCGATGCCGCCGACGCGGTGGGGCCCTACGCTGGGGCGGTGGAGCTGCTTGAGGAGATGGCCACCGTCGATCACGGGCTCACGCACGTCGGCATCACGGGCTACCCGGAGCCCCACGCGTTCATCTCCGACCGGGCGGCGATCGACGCCATGGCCCGCAAGGCACCGCACGCCACCTACATCGTCTCGCAGATCTGTTACGACCCGGTGGTGATCCGAGGTTGGATCGCCAACCTGCGAGCACGGGGCATCGAGCTGCCCGTCTACCTCGGCGTCCCCGGGGTGATCGATCGTTCCCGGCTGCTGCGCGTCTCGTTGCGGGTCGGGCTCGGCGATTCGGTCCGCTACCTGCGGAAGCAACACGAGGTCGCGGCCAAGCTCGTCTCCGGCTACACACCGGACGAGCTGATGGAGGATCTCGCCGACCTGGTCGACGACCCCTACACCGGGGTCGCTGGCTGGCATATCTTCACCTTCAACGAGGTGGAACGCACACAACGCTGGCGGCAGGACCTGCTCGCCACGACCGGAGGAGCCGTGCTGTGACCTTCCCCAGCGACCTGGAGATCGCCCGACAGGCGAGCCTCAAGCCCCTGATGCAGGTGGCGGCCGACATCGGCGTCGGCCAGCACCTGCTCGAGCCCTACGGCGAGCACGTCGCCAAGATCAAGCTGGATGCGATCGACGAGCTCGATGACCGCCCCCGCGCGAAGTACGTGCTGGTCTCCGCGGTGACCCCGACGCCGTTGGGGGAGGGCAAGACCACGACCAGCGTCGGGTTGGGCCAGGCGTTCCGGCACATCGGGCATACGGCCACCGTGGCGATCCGACAGCCGTCGATGGGCCCGACGTTCGGGATCAAGGGCGGTGCGGCCGGTGGCGGCTACAGCCAGGTCGTACCGATGGAGCTGCTGAACCTGCACCTCACCGGTGACATGCACGCGGTCACCGCGGCCCACAACCTGCTCGCGGCGATGATCGACAACCAGTTGCACCACCGCGGCCGTGTCGACCTCGACCCGCACCGCATCAGTTGGCGGCGGGTCCTGGACGTCAACGACCGGTCACTGCGCAACATCGTGACCGGCCTGGGTGGTCGAGCGGACGGCACACCCCGCGAGGCCGGGTTCGACATCACCGCCGCGTCGGAGGTGATGGCGGTCCTGGCGCTGTCCACCTCGTTGCAGGACCTGCGCGCCCGCATGGGGCGGATCGTGGTCGGTGCCGATCGCGACGGCTCACCCGTCACCGCGGAGGACATCGGTGCGGCCGGTGCCATGACCGTGATGATGATGGACGCGATCAAGCCCAACCTGATGCAGACGCTGGAGCAGACACCCGTGCTGGTGCACGCGGGCCCGTTCGGCAACATCGCGCACGGCAACAGCTCGGTGGTGGCGGATCGCATCGGCATCCGTGGCAGCGACTACCTCGTCACGGAGGCCGGCTTCGGCGCCGACATGGGCGGCGAACGGTTCTTCAACATCAAGTGCCGGACGTCCGGGCTGACCCCGGATGCCGCGGTGCTGGTGACCACGGTCCGGGCGCTCAAGGCGCACTCCGGTCGGCACCGGATCGTGGCGGGCAAGCCGCTGCCGGAGGAACTGCTCGCCGAGAACCCGGACGACGTCCTCGCCGGAGCGCCCAACCTGCGCAAGCAGATCGAGAACATCCGGCTCCACGGGGTCTCCCCGGTCGTCGCGATCAACGCCTTCCCGACCGATCACGACTCCGAACACGCGGTGATCAAGGAGATCGCTGCGGAGATGGGGGCGCGCGTGGCGGTCACCACCCACGTCGCCGAGGGCGGCAAGGGCGGGGTCGCGCTCGCTGAGCAGGTCGCTGAGGCGGCGGAGGAACCCTCCGACTTCTCGTTCCTCTACCCGGATGATGCGAGCCTGCGCGAGAAGATCGAAGCGGTCGCCACCCGCGTCTACGGTGCGGACGGGGTCGACTACAGTGCCGCTGCATCGACCCAGCTCGACCAGCACGAGGCCAACGGCTTCGGCAACCTCCCGGTGTGCATCGCCAAGACCCACCTGTCGATCTCCTCGGATCCGACGCTCAAGGGCGCCCCGACGGGGTGGCGGATGCCGGTCCGTGAGGTCCGCGCGTCCGTCGGTGCCGGGTTCATCTACCCGATCTGCGGCGACATGCGGACGATGCCCGGCCTGTCGTCCGCGCCGGCTGCGGAACGCATCGACATCGACGAGGCTGGCAACATCGTTGGCTTGTCCTGACCCGACAAGGCGGTCCACGATCGTCCCGACCGAGCAGACGTCGACCCCGCCGGTGCCACCGGCGGGGTCCGACGCGTCGACCGCTTCGACGTCGTTGGCGGACTTCCTGGAGGCGCTCGCCGCCGGGCGCGCGGCGCCGTCCGCCGGTGCGATGCTGGCGGTGACCGTCGCCGGCGCGGCGGGCCTGACGGCGATGGGCGCACGGCTCTCGCCAGCCGCGGATCCGGACGGAGCGGTGGCCGGGGCTGCCGACCGCCTGCGTGCCCGCGCCCTGTCCCTCGCCGACGAGGACCGGACCGCCTACGGCCGGGTCATCGCCGCGCGGCGGTCCGCCGACGGTCCGCAGGCTGCCGAAACCCGTGACGCGGCCTGGGCCGAGGCGACGCGGATCCCGGTCGAGCTCGGTGAGTGCGCCGCGGAGGTGGCCGACCACGCCGCTGAGCTGCTGCCGCACGGCAACCCGAACCTGGAGGGTGACGTCGGCGTGGCGGTCGACCTGGCCGCGGGGGCGGCACACGGTGCGGCGCGGTTGGCTCGGATCAACGTGGCCGAAGGGGGGCTCGACGCGACCGACGGGCCGGGCGCCGCGTTCCTGGATCGCGTCGGGCGCGCGACCGCGACGGCGGACGGTGCCGCCAGCCGGGTCGAGCGAACGTGAGGATCGACCACACCGGCACCCTCGATCCACCCCGGACCACGATCCCGACGGACGGTGGCGGTCGGACCTGGACGCCGGACGCCCTCGACCACGCCCTGGCCGACGTCACCCACCGCCGTCGAGGTGGTGGCTCCCGTGGCCCGCATCGGCTCGCGGCGCTGCTCGGCGCCATCGGTGACCCGCAGCGGCGGACGAACGCGGTGCGCATCGTCGGTACGGACGGCAAGACGTCCGTGACGCGCCTGCTCGGTGGGCTGCTCTCCGCGAGCGGCCGACGGGTCGGCACCACGACCTCGCCGCATCTCGAGCGGGTCGATGAACGGATCCGGTTGGACGGCGCACCCCTGCCACCGACGCTGCTCGGTCCAGCGGTGGACGCGGTCCGCGCTGCGCTCCCGCGGGTTGATGCGGCCGGGGAGCCGGTCAGCTTCTTCGAGGTGATCACGGCGACCGCCGTGCAGAGCTTCGCCGACGCCCGCGTCGATCACGTCCTGGTTGAAGCCGGTATCGGCGGCATCGGTGACGCGACCGCCGCGATCCCTGCGGATGTGGTGGTGCTCACCCGGGTGGGGCTCGACCACCCCGAGCTGGGGTCGACGTTGGCGGCGGTCACGCGGGAGAAGGCGTCGGTCCTGCCGGTGGGCGGCACCCTCGTCAGCGGGCCGCAAGCTCCGCAGGTCGACGCGGCCCTCGCCGAGGTGGTCGCGGCGCGTGAGGCGCGGTGGCTGCGGGCCGGCGTCGACCACGGCGTCCTCGACCGTCAACCCGGCGACGACGGACAGCACGTCACCGTTCGCGGACCGGCGGAGCGGGTCGTCGACGTCTGGCTCCCGTTGTGGGGGGCCCATCAGGCGGACAACGCCGCGACGGCGCTGGCGACGTTGGCGGTGGTCTTGGGCGGATGGCCGAGTCCGGACGAACTCCGGTCCGCGCTCGCCGGTGTGTCGGTGCCGGGCCGGACCGAACGGCTCGTGGACGCGGCCGGGCCGGAGCTGGTCCTCGACGGTGCGCACGACGTGCCGGCGGTGGACGCGTTGGTCGCTGCGCTGGCTGAGCGGCCCGTCTCCGGCCCGACCGTCGTGCTGCTGGGGACCACGGGCGACCGCGACCCGGGCCCGCTCGCCGCCCAGCTCACCGCGGGCGGTGCGCAGGTGAGGTCCGTGGACGCCACCTGCGCCGGGACGGAGCTCGCGCACGAGCTGGCGGCCGCCCGGTCGCGCGTCGGACCGGACGGCCGGGTGGTGGTGACCGGGTCGCTGTACCTCGTCGGTGCGGCTCGGTCCCAGGTGACCTCGCGGCAGCTGGCGGTTCGCTGACGGGACGGGAGGTCGTCCCGGCCGGCACGTGAGTGGCGATGCGGCGCCTGCCCGGTCGGAGATCGGAGTGCGACCACCCTCCGTGTCGGTTCGTGCCGCGAACGTGGCCTTGGACCCTGTCGCGGGACAGATGTCCCGATGACACTGACCTTGACGGGCGTGGGCCGGCAGGGGCCGCGGCCGTGCGGACCTCGGGATGCCGCTGGGGGAAGGAGGCCACCCGAACCGGGAAGCGATGAACCGTCGGGCGTCGATCGGTCGCCCCGAGGTGGCGCGTGCGCCGCCTCGCACCCGACGGGGAGCAAGTGGCGAGACCGACCCGGCTGTTGACGACCGTGACGCGACAGGTTGGAGGCAGCCATGAAAGCCAGGAACCGTTCTGCGGCGGCACCGGTGCGAGGACTCGCGCTGTTGTCCGCCGCTTCATTGTTGCTCGTCAGCATCGCCGCCCCGGCCTTCGCCGACCTGGCTGGCCCGGACGAGGACGCCGAGGAGCCCGTGGAAACGGCCGACGTCGAGGCGTCGACCGAGATCGAGACCGAACCAACGACCGACTCCGGGCCACCCGAGACGGAGGAACCCGCAGCGGAAGAAGAGGCTCCTGTCGAAGTCCAGACCGACGAGGCAATCGAAGAAGAGCCTGAGATTCAGGTGGAATCCCAGCGAGGCCAGCCCGAAGGCGTGACCTGCTCGTCTATCGGCTACCCGTCGAACATGACCACCAAACAGTCAGGTGACTGGGGTTCCACGACGTTCACTCCTGACAGTGGAGCACTACAACTCACCGTCAACGAAGGTTGGACCGTTGACGTGTGCATCAACAAGGGATCTGGTGTTGGTAGCGACCCCTTCGGTGGCGCCGTTGATCTGGGCGAGTACACCGAAGGCTCGTACAACATCTGGCACCCGAATGACTCCAACGAGGAGGGCTCTAGCCACTACAGCCTGATTCCTAAGGAGATTCCGATCGTCGAGCCAGGCGAGGGCTTTCTTCGGGTGTTCAAGACGGTCTTGGACAGCGAGGGTGGTGACGGCGGAGAGTTCGCTGGTGCCGAGTTCGAATTCACCGTTGCCTGCGACGATGGCTTCGAGTCGGACCCAAAGACGATCGAAGATGGCGGGCAGTTCGACGTAGGGCCGTTCGAAGCCGGTACCACTTGCACCATCACCGAGCTTGACTCGCAGGGTGCTGAGGTCTCCTGGAGCGCAGGAGCGGCTTCTGGCTTCGGCGACACGGCGGTTGTTGAGGTGCCTGTCAGCACCGTCGAGGGACCGTTTGAGGTCACCTTCCAAAACTTCTTCGAACTTGACAACGGCGAGCCCGTCACCATCGATCTGGAGAAGCTGTGGTTCGATGCTGCCGGCGGCTCCATCAGCGAGCCTGCTGGCATCGAGTACACCATCTCGTTTCTCGGCGGGCCAGATGGGGCTGACCTCGGAGCCCCCCCTTACGAGTTCGAGATGGGCGAGGAATACACCGTCCTGGAGAACATCGAAGAAGGTGGAGGCTTCGAGGCCGTTGCTTGTGAGTCAGTGGGAGTTGACCTCGCCGGCTACGTAGCCTGGAACACCTCCCTCATCATTCAAGACAGCTTTGACGCGATCGAGGACGGTGTCCACCTCGTCTGCAACCAGGAAGTGGATGACGGCACCATCAACTTCACCCTCATCAAGGAGTGGTACGACGCTGAGGGCGAGTCGATTCTCCAGCCCCCGGGTGAAGAGTTCACCATCGATGTCGTTGTTGGTGCTGACGACGAGGTCGTCCTTACCCTAACTGAGGGCGACGAGGGTGAGGTCAGCGGTACCGTAGACCTCCTCGTTGACGAAGAGGACGGTAGCCTTCAGCCGTTCCGATACGGCATCGACGAGGACATGGGAGGCGACGACTTCGCAGCTGTTTCCTGTGGAGGTCTCACCACCAGAGACTTCACGAACCAGGGTCTGACGATCAACGGGCCCTTCCAGAGCTTCGTTGAGGACGGCGAGTTCGAAGATGTCGTTCACCTCGTCTGCAACCAGGAGATCCCCGACGAGAACGGCAACGGCCCGCCGCCGCCACCACCCCCACCGGAGGACGACCCGCTCAGCCTCGTGCTCGTCAAGGACTGGAGGGTCTCCGACGTTGACGGGCTGTGGGACGAGGACACCGCGTCCTCCATCCTGACGATCGACGGCGTGGACTACGTCAGCCCCGTGGACGTCGAGGACGGTGACCGGATCCGGCTGGGCGAGAGGAACGTGAAGCTCCCCGACGGCTGCGTGCTGGAAGGAGCCATCGGTACCGGCATGTACACGGTCGACCCCGACCATGCGAACGAGGACGACGTCATCACCCGAACGATCACCAACCTGGTGGTCTGCGAGGCCGAGGTCGAGGTCGCGCCGATCGTGGTCGAACCACCCGAACCGGTCACCGAACCGGAACCGGAACCTGACCCGACGCCCGAACCCGAGCCTGCCCCAACCCCCGAACCCGAGCCGGTCGACATCGTCGACGCGGTCGAGGTCGAGGAGGTCGAGGTGCTCGGTGTGACCGAGGAGCGCGAGCCGCTCCCGATTACCGGCGCTCAGATCGGTGCGCTGACGCTGCTCGCTCTGGCGATGCTGCTGTTCGGTGGCACCGCTGTGACGTGGTCGCTGCGACGCGGCCGGCTGTAGTCCCCGTACGCACCGTGCCCCCGCATCCGGCGGGGGCACGGTCGCGTCACGCCCCCCGCCGCTCGGTCGGGCCCTGGGACTCGAGCCAGCGCCGCAGGTTCCCGACCCGCTCGGGCGCGATCGTCCGGGCGAACTCGCAGTCCGGTGGGTCGTCGCAGGCGGGGTTGCCATCCTTCGAGTAGAAGTTGAACAGGCAGGTCGGGCACCTCGCGTCCAGTGACTCGGGCAGGTACGGGCACTCGTAGTAGTGGCAGTCCCTCTCGCCTTCCCCGGTTGCGAAGTCGTACGTGCACGCCTCGCACTGTTGGAAGTCCAGCATCCGCGGCAGGTGCGCCTGTCTGGCAGCCATGGTGTCTCCTTCCGGCTGCTTCCCAGCATGGACCTGGAGAGGTGGAACCGATACAGGCCAGAAGGCCCTAGCTGGGGGGGCAGGGCGCTTCCGCCGGGGCCGACACGGCTGGTGCCCGGCTGCCGGGCTGGGTCGCAGGGTCGGTGGTCGGCTCAGCCCTGCCGCGCCTTGATCTCTGCGACCAGGGCCGGCAGGAAGTCATGGAGGTCGCCGACGACCGCGTCGTCCGCGCGGGTGACCATCGGTGCCTCCGGGTCGGTGTTGATTGACAGGATCCGCTTGGCGTTCATGCACCCGACCCAGTGCTGGGTCGCCCCGCTGATGCCGCACGCGATGTAGAGGTCGGGTGCGACCCGGGTGCCGGTCTGGCCGACCTGGTCGTTGTGCGCCCGCCAGCCGGCGTTGGTGGCGACCCGGGAGCAGCCGACCGCGCCACCGAGCAGCCCAGCGAGCTCCTCGAGGATCGCGAAACCCTCGGCGCTGCCCATGCCCCGCCCACCTGCGAACACCACGGGTGCGGTCGCGAGGCTCACACCACCGCTGAGCTCCTCGCGGTCGACGCTCCGGGTGACGTGCAGGTCGTCATCGAGCACGGGAGCATGGACGCGCAGTTCGACGGTCGCCGGCATCGAGGCGGCCGCGGCGACGACCTGGTGTGGAGCGACCGTGGCGAGGGCGGTGGGAGCGTCGAGGTGGGCGTCTTCGTAGAGGACGCCGCCCCACCGGATCCGGGTGATCTCCCAACCGGCCTCGACCGGCGTGATCGCGGTGCAGTTGGCCGCCAGTGGCAGGTCCGTCCGTGCGGCGAGGTGGGCGAACACGGCCGTGCCACGGTCGGACGCCGAGCCGAGCACCGCGGAGGGGGTGAGCTCATCCAGCAGCTGGCGCAGCGCCTCAGCGATCGCGGGCGCGGCGGCGTCGGCGTCGAGCTCCGGGTGCTCGATGGCGTGGACGACGCTGGCGCCGAACTCGCCGAGCTCCTTGACGACCTCGTCCGGCACCGGAGCGAGCGCGGCAGCGTGGAGCGGTTGGCCGGCGTGATCAGCGAGCTGGCGAGCGAGCGTGAGCGCTTCCCGCGAGGTGCGCGCCAGGGTGCCGTCGGGGTGTTCGATCAGGGTCAGCACGGTGGTCACAGCAGCCCCACCTCCTCCAGGATGTCAGCGGCGGCTGGGGCGGCGTCCGCCCCGGAGCCGAGGATGCGGGTCGGGGTCTGCTCCTGCTGCGGCGCCCGCAGACGCAGGGTCCGCAGACCCCCGTCGCGCGGCGTCGGGGGCAGCTGACGGATCGCGGCCTTCTTGGCTGCCAGCCGGCCGCGCATGGCCGGGTAGCGGGGGAGGTTGATGCCCTCCTTGACCGCGAGCACGGCCGGGGTCGGCAGCGTGTGGACCGTGAACCCGTCCGGGATCGATCGACGGGCACGGACCTCCCCGTCGGTGACCTCGGCGCCCTTGACCCCGTCGACGATCGCACGACCGAGGGCGTGGGCGACGCGGACGCCGACCTGGAAGTTGCCGGCGTCCGCGGACTCGTTCCCGAACAGCAGCAGGTCGAAGGGACCGTCCTCGTCCTCCAACGTGCGGACCGCGTCGGTGATGGCGCCGGCGACCGCTCGCGGGTCCCATTCGTCCGCGTCGATCGGGAGCAGGACCCCGTGATCGATGCCCATCGCGATCGCGTTGCGCAGTTGCTCCTCCGCGGTGGGCGGACCGAGCGTCAGCACGGTGGAGGTGCCGCCGTGGGCCGCGGCGAGCTGCACCGCCTCCTCGACGGCGCACTCCTCGTGGGGGCTGATGGTGAACCCGAGATGTCGGGTGTCGATCCCCGATCCGTCCTCGGTGAGGGTGATCTTCGCGCCCGGGGACGGGACGCGCTTGACGCAGACCAGGATCCGCATGGCGACCTCCTTCAGCCCTTCATCCGGGCGTCGTCGGGGTCGAACAGGCCGTGACGCGTGGCCGAGCCGACGCGGACGGGGAAGCGGTCCCCCATGTACTCGACGAGCAGTTCCTGGCCGGTGACGGCCTGCTCAGGTGGGAGGTAGCCGAGCAGCAGGTGCTTGCCGACCGATGGGCCGGCACCGGCGCTGGTCACCACGCACGGGCGCCCGTGGGCGTCCTGCAGCCGACGTCCGTCGGTCGTCAGCAGGGGCGAGCCGCTCATCGGGAAACGGGCGATGCCTGCGCTGGAGCGGTGGTCCTCGACGGTCATCGAGCACATCGTGGCGACGGGTTCGTTCTCCCGTGCCTTGAGGTAGGCGTCCTTGCCGATGAACCTCGCCGCCTTGACCTTCGGGAACGCGAGTCCGGCTTCGACCGGGTCGTACTCGCTCTCGAGCTCCGCGCCCATGAGCCGGTAGCCCTTCTCGAGCCGTCCGCTGCCGCCGTAGACGCCGCCGCCGGCGGGCACGACGTCGTGCGGCCGGCCCGCCTCCCACAGCACGTCCCAGAGGTGTTGGCCCTGCTCGATGGGCGCGTGGATCTCCCAGCCGAGGTCACCGACGTAGGAGATCCGCACCATCAGCGCCTCGATCCCGTCGATCTCCACCCACTGGGCGTTCCCGAACGGGAAGGCCTCGTTGGACAGGTCGTGCGAGGTCGCCCCCACCATCAGGTCACGTGCCCGTGGGCCCCAGACACCGACGGTGGTCCAGGCACTGGTCACATCGGTCAGGTGCGCCGAACCGTCGGAAGGCAGGTGGTCACTGAACCACTTGAGGTCGCGGCCCCAGTCGGTGCCACCGGTGATGATCCGGTAGTGGTCCCAGCCGAGCCGGATCACCGTCAGGTCGCTGCGGAAGCCTCCGTTGTAGGTCAGGACCGGGGTGTACATGATCCGTCCCACCGGGCGGTCCACGTTGGTCACCACGACCGAGTCGAGGTAGTCCTTCGCGCCGGGCCCGTGGACCTCGTAGATCGAGAACGCGGTCAGATCGATCATCGCGACCCGTTCACGCATCGCGAGGTGCTCGGCGTTGATGATCGGTGACCACCAGCGGCGGTCCCACTCGTGTGGTCGGTCCTCGACGCCGTAGTCGGCCACCAGCGACGCGTTGGACTCGTACCACTGGGGACGCTCCCATCCGCCGGCCTCGTGGTACACGGCCTCGAGCGAGCTGGTGCGTCCATGCATGGGCCCGACGCGGATACCGCGCTGCGACTCCCACTGCTCGTGCGGATGCACGATCCCGTAGGTCTTGTTGAAGTGCTCGTTGGCCCGGGCCTTGACGTGGTGGTCGGTGCGCTGGTTCGGGGTGAAGCGGGCGATGTCGGCGCCGTGGACGTCCATGAACGCCACGCCGTCGGTCATCAGCTCCGCCATGACCCGGCCGACGCCCGGCCCCTCCTTGATCCACACCGCGGCGGCGGACCAGAACCCCTTGACCTCCGGGGTCTCGCCGAGCAGCGGCGCGGCGTCCGACGTCAGCGACAACAGGCCGTTGATCGCGTGCTTGATGCCGGCGCCGGGGGTGTCGAGCAGTTCAGGCATCAGCTCGAGGGCGTGCTCCATCTGCTCGTCGAAGTCCTCCTGGGTGAACGGCAGCTGGGTGGGGGAGAGCTGCGCTTCCTCGATGGAGGGGATGTCGTCGGGCTCGTGCAGGATCGGTCGGTGG
>SKJX01000036.1 GCA_007121785.1 Nitriliruptoraceae bacterium | reverse complement strand
ATGGAGCGGATGCACCACAGCGTGCTGCACGGGCTGGCCGTCTTCCGATGGCTGGCCTGGGTGTGGATGGCCACCGTGCTGGTGCTGGCGCGCGGCAACCTCGTGGCCCCCACCACGGCCATCGCGCTGGTCGCCGCCGCGCTGCTCGTCACCGTCTGGTTGACGGTGCTGGTGCGTCGGTCGCCCGAGCGGGCCGTCGGCGCACCCGCGCTCGGCATCGAGGTCGGGGTCGCTCTCGCGCTGCAGTTCGCCGACGGGTTCGTCTACCGGGCCCCGCACGTGTTCACGACCGAGCAGCCGCTGGGGGTGGGCTGGCCGCTCGCGTCGGTGCTGACCGCCGGGGTGGCGTTCGGACCCTTGGTCGGTGGCGCGACCGGTGTGGCCCTGGGGGTCGCCCGGGCGATCAGTTCGATCGCGAACGTCGCGCCGGCGCCGGATCCGTGGCTGGGTGTGCTCACCCCGGAGCAGGTGCTGTCGCTGGTGACGACCACGGTGCTGTACGTGCTGGCCGGCGGGATCGCGGGCTACGCGGCCCGGTTGCTCCGTGCTGCCGAGCACCGTGTGACGGAAGCGGAACGCGAGGTCGCCACGCTACAGGCGCGCGAGGACGTCGCCCGGCGGCTGCACGACGGCGTCCTGCAGACGCTGGCGATCGTCGAGCGTCGCGCGGACGACCCACAGCTCGCGAAGCTCGCCCGCGACCAGGAACGGGACCTGCGCACCTACCTGTTCGACGACCCGGGTGTCGAGGTGGTCGGCGCCGGTGGCCTCGGAGCGGGACTCCGCGAGGCCGGCGCCCACAGCGAGGAGACCTACGGCCACCGCGTGGAGGTGCTCGTCCCCGACGACCTCCCGGACGTGGACGACGATCTGGTCACCGCGTTGATCGGCGCGGTCGGCGAGGCCTTGACCAACGCAGGCAAGCACGCGCACGCCCAGCGGGTGGTCGTCTACGCCGAACCGGACGAGAAGGACGGGCTGACGGTCACCGTGAACGACGACGGCCGGGGGTTCGATCCGGCGCGCGTGCCCGAAGGCGTCGGCTTGTCGCGTTCCGTGCGCGGGCGCGTGCAGGAGGTCGGTGGGGTGGTCGAGGTGCGCAGCGAGCCAGGTCACGGGACCGAGGTGCGGTTGCGTGTGCCGACGACCACCGCACCTACGCTCGGCACCGGACAGGAGCATGAGCGTGGCTGACCGACGCGCGAGCCCTCGACCGGCCCCCGTGCGGGTGGTCCTGGCGGATGACCACCCCATCTGGCGCGACGGCGTCCGTGCCGACCTGGGTCGCGGGTTCGAGGTCGTCGGCGAGGCCGGGACCGCCGACGAGGCGGTCGAGGTGATCCGTGCCCAGGCGCCTGACCTGGTCGTCTGCGATCTGAAGATGCCGGGCGGTGGTGGCATCGCGGTCGCCAAGGCCTGCGGCCAGGACACGCGCATCGTCATCCTCAGCGTGAGCGAGCAGGAGCGCGACCTGCTCGACGCGGTCGCGGCCGGCGCAGTCGGCTACCTCACCAAGTCCACACCGGGCGGGGAGCTGCGCGACGCCCTGACGCGTGCGGCCGTCGGTGAACCGGTGTTCAGCCCGTCGCTGGCGATGCTGGTGCTCGGGGAGTTCCGGCGGCTCACCCAGCAGGCGACCGACACCAACCCGCTGACCGAGCGCGAACGTGAGGTCTTGCAGCACGTCGCGCGTGGCTACACCTACCGCCAGATCGGCGATCAGCTCCACATCGCGCCGAAGACGGTCGAGAACCACGTCCGCAACATCCTCGACAAGCTCCACCTCAACCGCCGGCAGGAGCTGATCCGCTACGCGGTGGAGCACGGGATCGACTGACCGCGGGGCGGGGGACGGGGTCGTCGGACCGTTGTCGGGACGGTTTGGCCGGATGATCCGGACAACGTGCGCCGTCGAGGTGGTGGGCTGCGTCGCGAGGCGGCGTACCGCGATGTCGTGCTACGGCGTCGCGCGGCCGACCGACTCAGAGGGGCGAGGACCTATTCCCCTGGGGGTCGACCTTCATGGTGCTAAGGTCAGTGGACCTACCGCCACGATGCGCCGAACGGAGTGTCCGCGCACGTCCGCCCTGACTCCCGGTGCAGGTCCTGGTGGGCTTGGACGGTGCGCTCCTGACTTTCCCGTCCGGTCATTGTGGGGGCAGCCCCTCCGCCGTCATCGGACGAGCGGCGTCCCTACGACGATAGGAACCGGGATGCAACAGGCACCTCTCAGACACCAGCGGGTCGGCTGGCAGCGCCTCGCACTCGTCGTCCTCCTGCTCAGCGCGCTGACGTTCGCGCTGATTCCGCCCACGGCGGCGAGCGGGCAAACCTTCTCGGTGCCGACCGAGAGGGAGCAGTGTTTCCGTGGTGGTTGGCAGGACTTCGATCTCGGCTTCAGGAACCAGGGCCAGTGCGTCAGCTACGTGGCGACCAATGCCCGCCACTTCACCGAGATCAAGCTGCTCGCGACCAACGACTTCCACGGACGGATCGGCAACGGCCCGCTGCTGTCGGCCCACCTCAACGCCATCAAGGACGCGCACCCCGACACCCTGCACGTCGACGCAGGTGACCTCGTCGGCGCCACCCCGGTGACCTCGAACCTGTTCCGCGACGAGCCCACCGTCGAGGTGATGAACGCCATGGGCATGGACGTGCAGACGGTCGGCAACCACGAGTTCGACGCCGGGCAGGACGAGGTCCTGCGGCGTAGGGACGGTGGCTGCTACGAGGGTGACTGCGACTACCGCGACGGTCTGCCGTTCGAGGGCCAGGACTTCGTCACGCTGTCATCCAACGTCATCGTCGACGACACCGGCGAGGCGTTGACCCAGCCCTACCACATCGAAGAGGTCGGCGGTGTCGACATCGGCTTCATCGGGGTGACCACCGTGGACACCCCGAACGTCGTGCATCCCGACGGCATCGTCGGGCTGACCTTCCTGCCCGAGGCCGAGGCGGTCAACAGCACCGTTCCGGACGTGCAGGCTGCCGGTGCCGACGTGATCGTCGTGCTGATGCACGAAGGTGGCCGCCAGGACGGTGACATGAACTCCTGCGACAACTTCCGTGGGGCGACGGCGGGCATCCACCCGCAGTTCGACGACGCGGTCGACGTGGTCGTCGACGGCCACACCCACGAGTCGTACGTCTGTGATCTCGAGGATGGTCCGCTCGTCACCCAGGCCTACGAGTACGGCAAGATGTTCACCGAGATCAGCCTCGTCTTCGACCACCGACGCGGTGGCGAGATCGTCGCTCGGACGGCGCAGAACCACCTGGTCACCGACGACGTCGAGCCGGACGCCGACGTCCAGGAGATCGTGGACTTCTACGAGGAGCTGGCTGGCCCCCTGATGGAGGAGGTCGTCGGGCACTCGACCGTCGAGATCCCCCGCACGACCCGCGAGGCCGAGTCGAAGCAGGGCAACCTGGCGACCGACGCGCTGCTCGACCAGCATGACGTGGACTTCGCGTTCCAGAACTCCGGTGGGCTGCGTGCCGACCTGACCACGGAGGCGGACGACGACGGGCTGTACCCGATCACCCGGGGCGACGTCCTCGAGGTGTGGCCGTTCGGCAACGTCACCGTGCTCGCCGAGATCGACGGGGAGATGCTCGAGGCGTGGCTCGCCAACGGTGTGCAGGAGATCGGCGGCGGCCGGTTCATCCAGGTGGGTGGTCTGCGGATCGACTACGAGATCGCCGATCCGGACGCCGACCCGTTCCCGCGCGGCGAGATCGTCAACGTGGAGTACTGGAACCACCCGGACCACGACGACGGTACGTCGGTCGATCTGTCCGCGAACGCCACCTACACGATCGCCACGAACGACTTCATGGCGGCCGGCGGTGACGGCTACCCGGTCATCACCGATGACATCTACTCGCAGGCTCAGTCGCTTGAGATCGACGTCGAGAACTACCTGAAGGCCAACTCGCCGGTCAGCCCCGAGGTCGAGGGCCGGATCGTCGACGTCACCGCGCAGTAACCACCGCACGACCGACGCACCACCGCGGAGCGCGGGACCCGAACGGGGGTCCCGCGCTCCGTCGTACGCGTCCGGCGGTGATGGGGCGGGAGCGCCCACGACGGGCGGAGCGCGGGTCGCCGAACCGCCCGGGCCGCTCTGGGGACCCCCAGGCGGATCCGGGGGCGGCCCCGGATAGGTGGGGCCCGACCGGCGACGGATGCTGGACCCACCCCACCAGGAGTCCGCGCCGTGATCACCGACGAACCCACCCGACGTCCATCCGACGGTCCGCCACCGCCACCGACGCAGCGCTCCACCTCGACGGCCGAGCGGCCCGTCCCCCGCGTCCGTGCCACCGTGTGGGTCGCCGCGCTCGGACATGAGGGCGCGATCGGCGCGCTGCTCGAGGCCGACGTCGTCACGGGGTTCGCGGACGGGACCTTCCGTCCCGGTGACCCCGTCCAACGAGGGCAGTCCGCTTCGATGGTCGCGCGGGCGTTGCCCCTGCTCGATCTGGAGGACTGACCCGGATTCGTGAACACGGAGGCGGGGTGCTGGCAGCGTCGGCACCCCGCTTCCGCATGCTGGTATCGGCGACGATCGGGCGGCTCCTGGATGCACGCGGCTGCCGGTGAGACGGCGTTCAGCCCGTGCCCGGGTGTGAGGGACCCTTCCGTCGACGAGCGCTGAGCGCTCATCTTGGGTCTCGCCCTCGCGCGCGGTGCCGGGGGAGCCGTCGTGGACTGGGGCCCCTGCCGAGAGTCTCGCTCTCGGCTGGCTACCGCGGTACGCCCCGATGTCCCACGTGGACTAGCAGCAGGCATAGACCGGTAGGACCGACGCGATCGGCGTCACGATCCCACGGTCGTCGCTCAGCCGGTGCAACGAGGGAGCGGGCGGGTGCCTCGGAGGGACGCCCTGGGGGCAACGTGCACCAAGGAATTCGGTGTGGTCGGTCGTCCCTCGTGGGCCGGTTGGCGCAGGGTGATCGGAGGCCTTCACCGTCCTGCGCTCCGGCCGGTTCCCCGGGATCCGCAGATTCTCGGGCCCGCATCGACGAACCCGGTACTAGGTTCGTAGAAGGACCGCTTGTCCCCAACCACGGGGGTTTCGACCCATCCGGCGAGACAGAACGACTCGATGAACAACCTCGGAGGAAGTTATGAGATCACGACGTTGGCCAGTGCCTGCACTGGTGATGGCGCTCATGCTCAGCATGCTCGCCGCACCCGCGGCAGGCCAGGAACAGCAGTATCCGTCTCCTCCCGACGCCTGCCCGGACGGTGCTCCATCCGCTGGGTTCGAGGACGTCTCCGAAGGTAACGTCCACTTCTCGGCGATCAACTGCGCGGTCGAGCTCGGGATCGCCAAGGGTAAGTCGGCGACGGTCTACGACCCCGCCGGTTCCGCGACCCGGGCGCAGATCGCGACGCTGCTCGCACAGTCACTCGAGGCCGCCGGCATCGAGCTCCCGGCCGACGCCGACCTTCCGTTCGAGGACGTGTCCGGGACCCACGCGGACAACATCGCGAAGCTCGCTGCCGTCGGGGTCATCTCCGGCCGCACGGAGACCGAGTTCGCTCCCAACGCCATGGTCAGTCGCCAACAGGTCGCCTCGCTGATCCAGGGCAGCTACGAGTTCGCGTTGGGCCTGCCCGAACCTGCCCAGGACGGGCCACACTTCGACGATGTCTCCGGGGTCCACGCCGACAACATCGATGCAGCGTTCGAGCTCGGGTTGATGGTCGGCCGCGGCGACGGGGCCTTCCAGCCCAACGCGTCGATCCGTCGTGATCAGATCGCCAGCGTCGTGACGCGGTTGTTCGCCAGCATCGGTGAGATGCCCGAAGCGGACTTCGAGCTGACCGTCCTCCACATAAACGATGGTGAGTCGTGGCTGCTCAGCGACCCCGATGGTGGCTTCCCCGGTGCCGCCCGGTTCGTGAACGACCTCCAGGCCATGCAGCAGGCGGCACAGGCGCAGGGGCACTCGGTCGTCACCATCTCCGCGGGTGACAACTACCTCGCCGGTCCGCGCCTGGACGCTTCGCTGGAGACCGAGGGTGTCTTCTACGACGCCATCGTCTACAACGAGGCGGATTTCGATGCCATGACGATCGGCAACCACGAGTTCGACTTCGGCCCGGAGCTGCTGGCCGAGTTCATCGAGGCCGTGGACGACGACATCCCGTTCCTGTCCGCCAACCTGGACTTCTCCGGCGAAGCGGAGCTCCAAGCCCTCGTGGACGAGGGTCGCATCGCGGCGAGCCACGTCGTGGAGCGCGATGGCACCGACGTCGGCATCATCGGCGCGACCTACGAGGAGCTGGCGTCCATCTCCAGCCCGCGGAACGTCGTCGCTGGCCCGGTGCTCGAAGCGGTCCAGGCGGAGGTCGATGCGCTCCAAGCCGACGGGGTTGACCACATCCTTCTCTCGAGCCACCTGCAGGATCTCAGCACTGAACTCAGCCTCGTCCCCCAGCTGTCGGGTGTCGACGCGGTGATCGGTGGTGGCGGAGGTGAGGACCTCCGCGACAAGTACCCGCTGTTCGCGGTCGATGCTGACGGCCGTCAGGTCCCGGTCGTCACCGTGCCGGGCGAGTACACTGACGTCGGACAGCTTGAACTCGGCTTCGACACGGACGGCGACCTCGTCCGTATCGGGCTCGGCTCGGCGCTCGTAAACGTGCCGGTCGAAGGTGAGGTCAACACGACGATCCAGGAGCAGGTCGTGGATCCCGTCGCCGCGTACGTCGCGGATCTCGAACAGAACGTGATCGCGACGACCGAGGTGACGCTGGATGGTCGACGTGACGCCGGGCGTTCACGCGAGACCAACCTGGGCAACCTCCTGGCCGATTCCCTGCTCGAATCCGCACGTGACCGGGCCGCGGACTACGGGGTAGAGGAAGCGGACATCGCCCTGCAGAACGGTGGTGGTATGCGAGCCGACACCGTCTACGAGCCGGGCGACATCACCGAGCTCAACACCTTCGACATCGCGGCGTTCACCAACATCGTCGCCGTCGAGGAGATCGACGGTGAAGCGCTCGCCGAAGCACTCGAGCACAGCGTGTCTGATGTCCCCGATCCCACGGGCCACCATGGCCAGTGGGCGGGTGTCGACTTCCGGTTCGACACCAGCGCTGCCGTCGGTGAGCGCATCACGGAAGCCACGGTGACCACATCGGAGGGCACCGAGGTGGACGTCATCGTCGACGGCGACCTCGTCGCCCCGAACGAGACGTTCACTCTGGCGAGCATCGACTTCCTGCTCACGCCAAGTGACGGGTACGACATGTTCGACGGTGAGTTCACCCGGCTCGGGATCACCTACCAGCAGGCGCTCGCGGATCGGATGGCAGCCCTCGGGACCATCACCGCGGACGACTACCCGGATCTGTCGATCGAATTCGACCGCTACCAGCGGTTCGGTCCGATCGACGGCACGTTCATCGAGTGATCCCTCGATAGCACCGACGCACGACCGCGGAGCGCGGGGCCCGGACGGGTCCCGCGCTCCGTCGTGAGCGGCTGGAGGGAATGCGGGCGGGGATACCCGTGGACCCGCCATCCGTGAGCGCTCGGTCCGCGAGCTGCCGATCCGCCCGGGCCGATCTGGGGACCCCCAGGCGGATCCAGGGGCGGCCCCGGATGGTCGGCGGTCGGGACGCGACGGATGCTGGGATCACCCCACCAGGAGCCCGTGCCGTGATCACCGACGAGCCCACCCGACGCTCACCCGACGGTCCGCCACCGCCCCCGACGCAGCGTCCGACCTTGCCGGCCGAGCGGCCGGTCCCACGTCTGCGTGCCACGGTCTGGGTCGCTGCCCTCGGCGCCACCCTGCTGTTGGCGGCCGCCGGGACGTTCCTGGCGGTCAGCTGGGACGCGCTCGGGCTCACCGCCCGGGTTGCTGTGGTCGGCGCCGCGACCGGTGCGGCGATCGTCGGCGGCCACCGGCTGCGGGGGCCGCTGCCGGTGGTCGGTGGCGTGGTCTTCCACCTCGGGGCGCTGCTGCTGCCGGTGGATGTGCTCGGGCTCGCCCTGCAGCTCGAGGCGTCGAGCGCCATCCGATGGGCCGCGGTCGGTCTGACCGCGAGCCTCCTGTTGCCCCCGTTGGCCGTCGCTGGACGCAGCCGCACGCTCGGCCTGGTGGGCCTGGCGGGCGTGCCGGTCACCGCGACGGCCGCGGGGGCCGCGGGATGGGGCAACCCCGCCGTGATCGTCGTGGCGCTGGCTGCGCTCGCCCTGGCGCTGCCGGACGGGCTGCCGTCCGCTCTGGGTCCAGCCGCACGGTTGGCCGCTCCGGGGTTGGCGACCACCGCGGTCGTGGTGCCGTTTGTGCTCGCGCTGATCGTCACCGTGCCGGGGACCGGCGGGGTCGGCGCCTCCGCGGTCGTGGCGGGCTGGATCGGTGACGGGGCGGCGATCGCCGGCGTCGGTGCGGTGGCCGTGGCCACGCTCGTCGTCGCCGCGATCCGACGGAACCGCCAGGCGCTGACCGGTCTGACCATCGCGGTGGCGGTGCTCACGATCGTGCACTCGACGCTGCCGGTCGACACCCCTCGGGCCGTGCAGTTGCTCGCTCCCGCCGTGGTCGCCCTGCTGGTCCAGCTCGCGGCGCTGGCCGCTCGACGCGACCCATTGTGGGCAAGGTCCACCCGCGTCAGTGCCCGGGTCCTCGAGGTGCTCGGTCTCGTGCTCGCTTCGGGGGTCCTGCTTCACCTGATCGACATGGCGTGGTGGTCGGTCGGGACGAACGATCCCGCGCTGGCCGGCGCTTACGCGGTCGCGGCAGCGGCGTGGCTGCTCGCTGGCCTGCGTCGCATGGTCGCCACGAGCCGGCCGTCGTGGGTCGGTGCGCTCGTCGTCGGCGCCTGGGGGATGGCGGCCCTCTACGCGGCGGCGGCGTTGGGTGCCTCGCCGGTGCGCATCCAGACGGTCGCGATCGGGCTGCTCGCCGCCGCGACGGTGACGCTGATCACCCGGGTCGACGCCGCGTCCGACCCGACTGGTTCCGGTGCCGGGCGGCCGGTCTGGGACACGCTGACCTCACCCGCCGCGCGCGCGGCCGCCGTCGTCGTCACCGGTGTGCTTGCGCTCCTCGCCGGCGCGCTGGTCGTCGACCACCCCGAACTGCTGCTCGTGGCGCTCACCCTCCCCGCAGTGATGGGCCTCCAGCTCGACGGTCTGCTCGTCGAGCGCACCCCGGTGCGGATCGCCGGGGCGGTCACCGGATCGCTGATGACGCTGGTGACCTCCGCGGTCTTCGCGATCCACGCCGCGTCCGTCACCGGCCTGCCTCGGGGTAGCGGAGGGATCGCGGTGATCGTCGCCGCCCTGCTCCTCGCGGCCGGTACCGACCGGCTCCCCTCGCTCGCCGATGCGACGCGTGGGCTGGCCGCGGTGGTCGGGTTGCTCGCCGTGTTCACCCTGTGGCCGACCACCGGGCTCGACGGTGCCGTGCACCCACCGACGGAGCTGGCTGCGGCCCTGCGGCTGGATGTCGTGCCGGGCGCGCTGGTGCCTTCCCTGCTCGCCGGCGCGTGGCTGGCCGTCGACGCGGTCCGGCACGCCCGACCGTGGATCGCCGCGATGGCGGGCCCGGTGCTCGTCCGGGCGGTGGCGGCCGGGCTGCTGGCCGTCGGGGTCAGCGTGCCCATCGTCGGCTTCATCGTCCTGCTGCTGGGGTTGGCGGCGGCGCTCGCGACCGCGATCAGCTCGCGCTGGCTCCCGGCGCTGCCGACGGCCGTGCTGTCGGTCCCGGTCGGGATCGCGCTGCTCGGTGACCGGCCGTTGCTGCACGCCGCCGTGCTGATCGTGGTCGGGCTCGCGACTGTCGGGGCGGGGGCGCTGCGAAGCCAGTTCGTGCTCGCCCATCTCGGCGGCATCGTCGCCACGGTCGGGGTGTGGCGGCTGCTCACCGTTCTGGAGGTGACGGCGATCGACGCCTGGCTGTTGCCGGTCGCGGCCCACCTGGCCATCGCCGGGTGGGGGGTGCGACGCACGCAGCCGACCAGTTCGTGGTTGGCCTACGTCCCCTCGGTCCTCTTGGTCGGGGTGCCCGGGCTGATCGAGCGGGCCGCCGGAGGACCCGGCTGGCACGCGGTTCTGGCCGGAGCCGTCGCCATCGTGGCCGTCGCCGCCGGGGGCTTGGCCCGGCTCGGTGGGCCCCTGGTCGCTGGGTCCGGCGTGCTGGTCGCGGCCGTCGTGGTCGAGACCTTCGCGGTCGTGGCCGTGGTCCCGACGTGGGTTTGGCTGGCGATCGGTGGGTTGGTCCTGCTCGGTGCCGCTGCGGCGATCGAGCGCGCCGACGGCTCGCCGACCCACCTCGCACGCCGGGTGGCGCGGGTCGCGACCGACCGACGGGCGGAGCCGTCGGCCCGGTGAGAGACCGGAGTTTCTCCACAGCCCGTGGCATCCGGTCGACGTCCTGTCGCACCGAGCCTCTACGGTTCGGTTGTGGGAGGACAGGGCCTGCGGTACGGTTCGCAGGTCGCGCGGGGCCACTCTCGGCTCCGCGCGCCGTACGTCACCGGCCACTGCATCGGCCTCCACCCCGGGTGGACCGAGCAGCACCGGCGACGGGCGTGGACCGACCGGACCATGCCGTTCGCACCCCTGCCCCTGACGACGAGGCACGGCACGTGCCGCGTGTCCGCGGGGGCCAACCAACCACCGATCGGCCCGCACGCCGTGGGCTACCAGGTGGTCCGCACCGCGCCACCGCGCGGTCGCGGCGCGACCAGAGGAGGTGCCATGCGCCGCTACGAGATGATGGTGTTGATCACCGACACGATCGAGGAAGACGCCGCCGTCGCGGTCTTCGACCGTGCGAAGGACCTGCTCGACAAGCAGGGGGCCACGTTGCTCGATGAGGCGTGGTGGGGCAAGCGCAAGCTCGCCTACGAGATCGACCACCGCGACCACGGCTTCTACGGCGTCCTCGACTTCGAGGCGACGACCGAGGCCGTCTGGGAGGTCGAGCGTCTGTTGAAGATCACCGACGAGGTGATCCGCATCAAGACCGTGCGCCCGGCGACGCGGATCCGCACGGCCTGACCCTCGCTCGACCTCATCCTGCGTGAACCGACCCAGGCCCTGTCCTCCCACGACGACCAGGTCGGCCAACACGAGCGAGGAGCTGCTGTGGCTTTCGAATCCAACATCATCACGTTCATCGGGAACCTGACTGACGACCCCGACCTGCGGTTCACGCAGGGCGGGGCGCCCGTCGCGTCGTTCCGGGTCGCCTCCAACCGCCGGTACACGGACCGTTCCGGCAACCAGCAGGAGGAGACGACCTTCCTCAACGTCAACGCGTGGCGGGACCTCGCCGAGAACGCGGCCGAGTCGCTCGGCAAGGGTGACCGCGTCGTGGTCATCGGTCGCGTCCGCGTCCGCAGCTACGAGAACCGCGAAGGCCAGACGGTCTGGACCACGGAGATCGAAGCCGACGAGATCGCCCCGAGCCTGCGCTGGGCGCAAGCCAAGCCCGAGCGCACCAGCGGTGGTGGCTCCGGGGGCGGGAGCAGCAGCGGCCCGGCCGCGGCGCCCCCGTCCGACGAGGACGTCCCCTTCTGATCCAGCCGGGTCGGGTCCACCCCAGACCTCCCTTCCTTCCATCATCATCCACCGGCGCCGGTGCACCGCACCGGCCGCGCCCCCACGAGGAGCACGCCCATGCCGCCCCGTCCGAAGCCCAAGGACCGCAACCGTCCGAGGAAGCCGAAGCCGTGTCCGATCT
>SKJX01000119.1 GCA_007121785.1 Nitriliruptoraceae bacterium | reverse complement strand
TGCTCCTCGACCGCGACGCCGTAGGCCACGACGCCGCCGAGCAGCAGGCCGACCAGGACGCCGATGGCGACCAGCGACCAGACGAAGACCTGGGTGGAGTTCGAGAGCCCCTCGAACTCCTGCTTGGTCCGTGCGGTGTCTTCCTTGAAGCCGGCCACGTTGGCCCTCCTCCTGTGGTCGGGTCAGCGTCGGGCTGCTCAGCCCAGGAGCAGGATCAGGATGACGATGAGCAGCAGGGTTCCGAGTCCGATGTACATGGTGTGCCTCCAGGTGGACGGCCGGTGGTCGGGGAGGTCTACCGGCCCGTCGCATCCCAGGGAACGTGAATGGCCGGCGGTTGCACAGCGCTGCGTCGCCAACTTCGGGTCACCTGTCCGTCGGACGGCGTCCCCGCGGTGACTCGTCCGTTCGTCGGAGGCCACGGCGGGATCGGGCCGACGAGGCGGGCCCGCCGCGACGGCCCAGCTAAGGTCCGAGCCGTCGGGAAGGAGTCGGGCATGACGACCCAGGCAGCGACGGCCGAGACGGCGGCGCACGCGGCGCCGCCCTTCGGCACGGTCCCCGCACCGATGATGGCGGCGGTCGAGACCACCGACGGCGAGTTCGGCGAGTTGCGGGTCGGGCCGGTCGAGGAGCTGCGGCTCCACCCGTTCGCCCACGTCCTGCACTACGGCAGCGCGGGGTTCGAGGGGTTGAAGGCCCATCGCGGCACCGACGGGGTGGTGCGGCTGTTCCGGCACGAGGCCAACGTCGCCCGGATGCGGCGGACCGCGGAACTGCTCCACCTGCCCCGCCCGCCGGCGGCCCTGCTCGACGAGGCGATCCGCGCGGCCGTCGCCGCGAACCTGGAGGTCGCCCCACCCGCACCGGGGGCGCTGTACGTGCGGCCGCTGCTGTTCGGGACCGAACCGAACATCGGCGCGGCCGCGGCGCCGTCCAAGGACGCCCAGCTGCTCGTGCTGTGCTCACCGGTCGGCGACTACTTCGCCGGAGGCGGACGACCGCTGACCCTCCAGGTGGAGACCGACCTCCCGCGCACCACGCCGCAGTTCGGGGAGGCCAAGGCCGGCGCCAACTACGTCATGGCGCTGGGTCCGACCCTGGCGGCCAAGGCTGCCGCCGGCGTCGATCAGGTGCTCTTCGCTCCGGATGGCTACGTCCAGGAGACGGGCGCGGCCAACTTCCTGCTGATCGACGATGACCGGGTCGTCACCCGCGCGCTCGACTCCTCGTTCCTCCACGGGATCACCCGCGACTCGGTGCTGACGATCGCTCGCGATCTCGGTTACCGGGTGGAGGAGCGCGACCTGCCCGTCGACGAGCTGCTCGCATGGGGCGGCGAGGCGGCACTGAGCGGCACGGCCGCGGTGCTGGCTGGCGTCGGTGCCCTCGTGCACGACGGCCGAACGATCGCGATCAACGGTGGCGAGGTCGGCCACAACACCCAACGCCTCCGCGAGGCGTTGCAGGCGATCCAGCGCGGCGAGGCCGAGGACGCCCACGGTTGGACGACCCCGATCTCCTGAGGCGCCCGGCCGCCGTCGTGCGCACGTTGCCCGTGCCGCGTCCGTGCCGCGTCAGCCGCAGAGGTGGAGCGCGACGACCTCGTCGTGGAACGCCGGGTCCGGTCCCACCACCTCGACGTCGCGGCCGGAGCGGACGAGCAGGTCGGCCGCGGTCAACCCCCACCCCGGCTGCCCGGTGGCCTCGGCCAGTTGCGCGCCGGAGAGCGCGAACACCAGCCGACCGATCCCGGCGTAGGCGTGGGCGGCCGCGCACATCGGGCAGTGCTCGCCCGAGGTGTACATCGTGGCCGCCGCCCGCTGGTCGGGTGTCAGCTGCCGGGAGGCCAGGCGCGCCAGCTTCAGCTCCGGGTGGGCGGTGACGTCACGGTCGGTGGCGACGGTGTTGCGGGCGTCGGCGACCATCGCGCCGGTGCCGTCGACCAGCACGGAGCCGAACGGATCATCACCGGCATCCCGGGCGGTCGCCGCCAGCTCGACGCAGCGGGCGAGCCAGCGTCGGTCGTCGGCGGTGAGGGGAGTGGTCGGCCCGTCGGTGGACGCGGTGGCTCGCCCCGCGGCAGGGTCGGTGGTTCGTTCGTCTTCGGGGTCGGTGGTGTTCATAGCTGGCTCCCAGGCAGGGCGGTGGTGACACCGGTGAGGTGCTCCGACAGGTCCCACAGCCCGGCCGCGAGGTCCGGGTCGGTGGCTGCACGGGACCGGGCGGCGGGGGCGGGGGAGCCGCGCATCTCACCGGGACCGTCCGGGCCCCAGTAGGACCCGCCGGGCACGCCCGGGGCCGTCGCCGCGTACAGCTGTGGTAGCGCTCCCTGCGAGGCCGGTTGCGCGACGAGCGCCCCGCCGATCCGGGCGGCCGTCCGCAGCAGCGGCGCGGCCGATCGGGCACCCATCGACGGCCCGGCGGTGTGGAGCGCGGTGTCGGTGTAGCCCGGGTGGGCGGCGACCGCGATCGCGTCGGTGCCGGCCTGGTCGAAGCGGCGCTGCAGTTCGTCCACGTGGAGCAGGTTGGCCAGCTTCGAGCGGCCGTAGGCGACCCAACGCTGGTAGGGCCGGGTCTCCCAGTTGAGGTCGTCGAGGTCGATGTCACCCAGCCGGTGGACGTTGGAGGCGACCACGACCACCCGGGCGTCGTCTGATGCCAGCAGCTGGGGCAGCAGCTGACCGACCAGTGCGACGTGGCCGAGGTGGTTGACACCCAGTTGGAACTCGAACCCGTCAGTGGTACGGAGCATCGGGGTCGCCATCACCCCGGCGTTGGCGATCAGCACGTCGATGCGCGGGTGCTGGTCGGCGAGCCGCGCGGCCGCCGACTCGACGTTGCGGAGGTCGGCGAGGTCGAGCGGGAGGTGCTCCAGCGACGCGGCCGGGTGCCGCTGGCGGATCCGGTCCATCAGTTCCCGGGACCGCTCGGCCGAGCGGTTCGCCAGGATCACGTGCGCGCCGCGGGTCGACAGCGCGATCGTGGTCGCGGCTCCCAGCCCGGAGGATGCGCCGGTGACCACGACCGTGCGGCCGGTCTGGTCAGGGATGTCGCTGGCGGTCCAGGGCATGCGGTTCCTGTCGCGATCGGGTTCGGGGGAGCCATGGTGGCGGTCGCACGGCGGTCGCAGGTCGGTCCGGCCGCAACTCGGGCCGGGACGACTACCCTCCTGCCGCCGAGGAGGTCCGCCGTGAACCCTGTGTACGCCACTGCGACCGCCGCCAGTATGACGGCGTTCGTGCTCGCGCGATGGAACGTGCAGATCCACGGGGCGGAGAACATCCCGCGCCACGGTCCGGCGGTGATCGCCACCAACCACGTCGGTTACCTCGACTTCGTGTTCGTGGGCTACGGCGCCCGCGAGCGGGGCCGTCGGGTCCGGTTCGTCGCGAAGCGCGAGGTGTTCGACCAGAAGGTCGTCGGCTCGCTCATGCGATCGATGGGCCACATCCGGGTCGACCGCGGCGGCAACACCACCACGGCGCTGCGTGAGGCGGCGGCCGCCCTGGAGGCCGGCGACGTCGTCGGCATGTTCCCGGAAGGCACGATGTCGCGCTCGTTTGTGCCGCTCGCTGGCCGACCCGGTGCCGCGCGGATGGCGCTGAAGGCCGGGGTGCCCCTGATCCCCGGGGCGGTGTGGGGCAGCCAGCGGATCTTCAGCCACGACCGTCCCATCCGCATGGCGCCGCGCACGGCGGTGTCGGTGACGTTCGGTCCGCCGGTCCACCCCGAGCCGGCGGACGATCCGATCACGCTCCACAAGCGCCTGATGGGCGCGATCGGTGAGGTGGTCGACCACGCCCAGCGCACCTACCCCCAGCGGCCCGCCGGCCCCGACGACAACTGGTGGCTGCCGGCGCACCTCGGTGGCTCCGCCCCGACCCCGGAGGAGGCCGAGCTCCAGGCCCGCGAAGCCGCCGAGCGACGACGACGTGCCTCCGGCGGCGCCCGCCCGACGAGCTGACGCCGGTGGCCGAACTGGTCGAGGTCGCGGGGGCGCAGGATCCGCGACTGGGCGACTACGCGGCCCTGACCGACGCCGCGCTGCGCAAGCGCTACGAGCACCAGCACGGCGTCCTGATCGCCGAAGGACCGAACCCGGTCCGTCAGCTGGTGGCGTCCCGGTACCCGGTCCGGTCGCTGCTGGTCGCGCGCGAGCGGCTGGACGGCGCCAGGGACATCCTGGCCGCCGTCGAGGCGCCCGCCTACGTGGTGGCTCGTCCGGTGCTGGAGACGGTGGTGCGGTTCCGGTCGCACCAGGGGGTGCTGGCCTGCGGCGAACGCCTCCCGCCGACGGACCTGGACGCGGTGCTGGCGGCCGCGCAGCGCGTCGCGGTCCTCGAGGGCCTCAACGACCACGAGAACCTCGGGACGCTGTTCCGATCGGCGCGGGCGTTGGGCATCGACGCGGTGGTGCTCGGCCCCGGCTGTGCCGATCCGCTGTACCGCCGCAGCGTCCGGGTCTCCATGGGGCACGTGCTCCACGTCGCGCAGGCGTGGTGCCGCGACCTCGACCACCTGTTCGACCGGCTCGCCGCTCACGGGTTCACGACGTTGGCACTGACCCCGGACCCCGCCGCGGATCGCCTGGACCGGGACGTCGAGGTGGCACGTGCGGACCGCCTCGCCGTGCTGCTGGGCGCGGAAGGGCCCGGCCTGAGCACGCACGCGCTCGAACGTGCCGACCGGCGGGCCCGCATCGACCTCACCGACGCGGTCGACTCCCTCAACGTGGCCGCGGCGGCCGCGGTCGCCTTCCACGAACTGGCCCAGCGCGACCGATGACCGGTCGTACGCCGCGTGAGCTCCCCGGAGGGTCGTTCGGCTCGAGCCGGATCGGAGCGGTACCGTCGCACGCGGCGGTCGTGCCGACGGCTGCCTCACCCCCGGACGACGAGGGCCCGTGGAGCTGAGCGAGGTGCTGCTGGCCGGCGCGGTCCTGCTCGGCGTGCTGGCCGCCCAGCTGGTCGGCATCTACCTCATCTACCGGCTGCGGCAGTCCTACCGTGCGGTGCGCGGGCTGGCGCCGGTGGACACCAGCCCGAAGGTCGACCCGCTCACCTGGGGACGGCTGACCCGGCGGCGTCGGGTCAGCGCCGACCCGCAGGAGTGGACCCCGGTCGGCAACCCCGAGCGGTTCCTGCGCCGCCGCGACCGGCGTTCGACGCCGACCACCGACGTCGAACGCAGCTGACGACGAAGGGCGACCGGCCGGGTGCACGCGGCGGTGCCGGCCACGCCGTCGCGACCGCGCCCCCTCACACGTCGCGAAGCTGCGCGAGGTCGGTCACCGTCCGCTCCGTCCCGTCCAGGGTGAGCGTCAGCTCGTAGCGCTTGGCGCGCAGATCGACGTCCAGTGCGGCCACCTCGCCGTCCGCGTCCCACCGCATCACCAGCCGGCCGTGGTCGCGCCCGTCCTCGAGCAGCGACCAGCTGCCCTGGAACGCCGGGTGGCGGTTGCGCAGGCGCAGCAGGACCCCCAGCCGTTGGACCACGGGTCGGGCGAGCGCGCGCTCGAGGTCCTCAGCGTGGTAGCGGTGGCGGTTGATGTCGCGGCCGATCCCCGTGGCGTGCAACAGCTCGACGTCGTTGTGGCCGGTGAGCAGGCCGACGTAGTAGATCTGCGGGACCCCGGGCAGCCAGACCTGGAGCAGACGGGCGATGAGGTAGGCGTCGTCGTCGGCGCCAAGCGCGTCGTAGAACGTGCAGTTGACCTGGTAGAGGTCGACGTTGGACGCCGCCGCCCCGGTCGCCAGGCGGGACGTCCCGTGGCTGGCCTCGTGGATGCCTTCGACGAGCTCGTCGATCTCCTCGACCGAGAGCAGGCCGAGGTGGTGGGCGTCGGAGGTGTCGGGACCGACGTCGATGACCCCGATGCCGTCGTGGGTGTCGAGCACCGTGACCGCGTTGTGGGGCCGGATCTCGAACCAGCGTCGCAAGCGCTCCGCGTTGCCGGTGAACAAGGCGTGGATCACCAACGGCGGCAGCGCGAAGTCGTAGACGTAGTCGACACGTTCGGCGATCTCGACCTGCCGCTTCCAGTAGCTGTGGACCTCGACCAGCACCTCGATCCCGCGGGCGTGTGCCCGGGCGGTGAGCCCCTCGATGAACGCGAAGGTGTCCTCGGTCATGAACGACGAGGTCCCGGGGGTCTTGATCGCGTAGCCGACCGCGTCCAGGCGCACCACCTCGATGTGGTGCTCAGCGAACCGGTCCAGGATCGCGTCGAGGTAGGCCACCCCGGCGGGGGAGCGGACGTCGATGTCGATCTGGTCGGCGGTGAAGGTGGTCCACATCACCCGCTTGGTGCGGTCGGCCAACTGGACCGGGGTCAACGGCAGCCCCGGTCGCGGCCGGTAGAGCCGGGTGAGCAGCGCCTCCGTCGCGCCGTGCTCGAACACCCCGTCGAGCGTGAGGAACAGCCCCGCGTGCTCGGACGCCTCGCCGTGTTCGAGGAAGTCGAGGAACTGCGGCGAGCGTGACGACATGTGGTTGACGATCAGGTCGGCCATGATCGGCCAGGCACGACCGAGCCGCTCGACGTCGTCCCACGTGCCGAGCCGGGCGTCGACCCGCTGGTGGTCGACCGGATCGAAGCCGGCGTCCGCGCCGTCGATCGGATCGAAGAACGGCAGCAGGTGGACACCACCGAACCACCCCTGGAGCGGGCCCTCCAGCAGGCGTTGCACCCCGGGCAGATCGCCGGCGAGGCGGTCGGCGTAGGCGATCAGCTGGGCCTGGTTGCGCACGAGGGGTCCCTGGACGCGGATGGCACGAGGGGCTGTAACCGCTTACATCTACCGGTTGGGCGCGCCGATGTCGAGATGGCCGCCACGGATCAGTCCGGCAGCCCCAACGGATGGGCGTCTTCGTAGCGGTGGTGGACCCGCTGCACCTTGCCGACCGCCGTCCGCGGCAAGGTGCCGGCGGGGTGTACCACCACGACGCTCGAGACGCGCAAGCGGCTGGTCAGCCGCTGAGCGAGCACCGCGGCCAGCTGTGGGTCGACGTGCGAGCCGTGGACCTCCGCGTGGACCTCCAACCGCAGCAACGTGCTGCGGTGGTCGAGGACCAGCGCCCAGTTGCCGTTGAGCTGCTGGTGCTCGAGGAGGGCCGCCTCGATCTCCCTCGGGAAGACGTTCACACCTCGCACGACCAGCATGTCGTCGGTGCGACCCGACAGGCGGTCGATCCGCGGATGCGTCCGACCGCAGGCGCAAGCGCCGTGGGTCAGTCGCGTGACGTCGCCGGTCCGGTAGCGCACCACCGGCTGCGCCTGTTTGGTCAGGGTGGTCAGGACCAGTTCACCGCGCTCACCGTCGGGCAGGACGGTGCCGCGGTGAGGATCGATGATCTCCGGCAGGAAGTGGTCGTCGAACACGTGCAGGGCACCCGGCGCCTCGACGCACTCCATGGCGACACCCGGGCCGATGACCTCCGAGAGCCCGTAGATGTCGCGGGCAACCACGCGCCGGTCGGTGAGGGCCGACCAGGCGTCCTCCAGCCGGTCCCGGAAGCCGCCCGACCATGGTTCGGCACCGCAGATGAGGTAGCGCACGCGAAGGTCCTGGAGGTCGTCAGCTTCTGCCCGTTCGGCGAGCAGCATCGCGAACGACGGGGTACAGGCCAGCCCGTCAGCTCCGAGGTCAGCGAGCAGCGTCAGCTGCAGGTCGGTGTTGCCACCCGAGGCGGGGATCACGGTCGCGCCGAGCCGTTCGCCGCCGTAGTGCAGCCCGAGTCCGCCGGTGAACAGCCCGTAGCCGTAGGCGACGTGGAGCACGTCCGAGCGGCGACCGCCGGCGCACGCGATCGATCGCGCGACCACCTCGGCGAAGATCTCCACGTCCCGAGCGGTGTAGGCCACGACCGTCGGCTTCCCGCTGGTGCCCGAGGACGCATGGGCCCGCACGGTGGCGTCCCGCGGCACCGCCAGCATCCCGAAGGGGTAGGTGGCACGCAGGTCCGGTTTCGCGGTGAACGGCAACGCGGCGAGGTCGTCGACACCGTCGACGTCGTCGGGCGTCACCTCGGCGAGCCGTTCGGTCCAGAACGGCTGGTCGCAGCCGGCCAGCCGGCGGAGGAGATCGCGCAGCCGTTCGTCCTGCTGGGTGCGTCGAGCGTCGACCGGTGCCGATTCCGCGTCGGGTTGGAACACGCGCGGACCTCCCCGTGCATCACCGCCGCCCCTCGTCCGGGGTGGGTCGGGAGGCTGGCGTCACCGGCTGCCGTCACCGGCTGCCGTCGCTCACGACCTCAACGTAGCAAGCGCGAGGTCCCGCGGTCCGAGCGCCGCAGCCCCGGCGGCTGGGACCGAACGCCGCTGGAGCTCGGCGGCTCACTAGCCTCGGTCGACGTGCCGACGCCAGCGGTGTCGCGCGCCCGCCGGCCCACAGGCCCAGCCACGCGAACGGGAGCAGGAGTGCCGACGACCCAGATCGACGTCCGCTTCTACGAGCTCGACCCCTACGGGCACGTCAACCACGGGGTGTACCTCAACTACTTCGAGGTGGCCCGGATCGAACTGCTCGACGATCTCGGGTGGGGGCTCCCCCGGCTGCAGGAGCTCGGGTACCACCTGGTGGTGGTCGAGGTGAACCTAAGGTTCCGGGCGCCCGCCGTGGCCGGCGACCGGCTCACCGTCCACAGCGAGCTCACCCAGCTCCGGCGCGTGTCGGCGACCTGGCAGCAGCGGCTCGTCCGCGGCGACGACCCCATCGCCGACAACCGCATCCGCTCGACGATCACCGATCCCTCCGGCCGTCCGTGCCCCGCACCCCCGGAGCTGCTCGAGGGGTTGCGGCCCCTGCTCGCGCCGGAGCCGGCCTGACCGTGTTCGATGAGGAGCCAACGATGTCGTCGCTGCCCGCCCATCCGTCCGGGACCTTCACGATCGCAGATGACCTGCCGGTCACCCGGATGGGCTTCGGCGCGATGCGCATCACCGGCGAGGGGATCTGGGGGGATCCGCCGGACCGCGACGCGGCCATCGCGCTGCTGCGGGAGGTCGTCGAGCTCGGCGTGGATCTGATCGACACCGCTGACAGCTACGGCCCGTTCGTCTCCGAGGACCTGATCCGCGAGGCGCTCCACACCGGTGGTGGTGACCCGTACGACGGGGTGTGCGTCGCCACCAAAGCCGGCTTGGTGCGGACCGGCCCGGGACAGTGGCACGAGGTGGGACGGCCGGAGTACCTGCGTTTCGCGTGCGAGATGAGCCTCCGTCGCCTGGACGTGGAGCGGATCGACCTCTACCAGCTGCACCGCATCGACCCGAAGGTGCCAGCGGAGGAGCAGTTCGGGGTGTTCGCCGAGCTGCAGGAGGAGGGCAAGATCCGCCACATCGGGCTGTCGGAGGTCGACGTGGCGCAGCTCGGGCACGCCCGCCAGCACCTCTCGGTCGCCACGGTCCAGAACCGCTACAACCTGCTGGACCGTGGTTCGGAGGCGGTGCTGGACGTCTGCGATGCCGAGGGGATCGGGTTCCTGCCGTGGTTCCCGGTCAAGACCGGTGATCTCGCCGCACGCGGGGGGCCGCTCGACGGCCTCGCGGCGCAGACCGGTGCGACCCCGGCACAGCTCGCGCTGGCCTGGCTGCTGCACCGGTCGCCGGTGATGCTGCCGATCCCGGGCACCTCCTCGAGCGCGCACCTGCGCGAGAACGTCGCCGCCAGCGGGTTGACGCTCTCCGAGGAGCAGCTGGCGGCGCTGGACGCGGTCGCGTGAGCGGACTCAACCTCGAACGGCCGCCCCGATTCTCGATCTGGCGTCGGCTGGTCGCACTGATCGGCATCGGCTTCATCGCGCTTGGGTGGTGGCAGACCGGTGCCGCGACGGCCGAACTGACCGTCGAGGTGGTCGACGACCAGGACGTACCGATGGAGGTGTGGCTCCCGGACCAGGTCGACGCGGCCACCCCCGGCGTCGTGGTCACGCACGGGTTCTCCGGTTCGCGGCAGCTGATGCGGGCGACCGTGGTGGCCCTCGCCGACGCGGGCTACGCGGTCGCCGTGCCGGACCTCTCCGGTCACGGGGCGAGCACGGCTCCCCTGCCCCGGGGGGACGACGCCGGACCGGCCCTGGCCGCGGAGGTGGCAGGCGCACTGGAGGTGCTCGAGGACCAGCCACAGGTGGACGGCGAGCGGCTCGGTGTCCTGGGCCACTCGATGGGATCCGGTGCGGTGATGGAAGCCGCGATCGCCGAGCCCGGACGTGTGGCGGCGACCGTGGCGGTCTCACCGACCGACGCGGACGTCTCCGCCGACCGACCACCGGCCCTGCTGTTGCTGGCCGGCGAACGTGAGGGCCGGTTCGTCGCCAACGCGGAGGACCTGCTGGACCGCGCGGGTGGCCCGGTGCCCATCGGTGACGACGCGCCGGCACGCGCCCTGGAGACCATCCCGGGGGCCGACCACCTGACGATCCTGTTCAGCGCGACGATGCACCGTGAGGCGATCGACTGGTTCGATGCGACGCTCGGCGCCGACCGGGACGCCGACGCGCCAGCACCCGCCGATGCCCGGCTGGGGCTGTGGTGGCTGCTCCACCTCACCGGGGTCCTGCTGGTCTGGCGGGCCATCGTCCCGCTGCTCGTCGATCGCGAGGACGTCCGCGTGCGGCCGGGTCGTCCGCTGCTGGGACTGATCGCCGGCGCCGCCTCCGCGCTGGGCGTGCTGGCGATCGCTGGCGCGATCGTCGATCTGGACGGGTTAGGTGGGATGCTGGTCGGACCAGCCCTGGCCGGCTGGCTGTTGGTCACCGGTGCCGTGTGGCTACGGGTGGGGGACCGGCCGGCGGCGCCCTCCGGTCGCGAACTGCTGTGGGCGGTGCTGGTGGTCGGCGTGCTGATCGCGGCGGTCGGGCTGCTCGCACCGCGCGTCTGGTCACCGTTCTGGCCGTCGCTCGTTCGGGTCGGCTACCTGCCGCTGTTCACCGTCGGCATCCTGCCGTTCACGTTGGCGTTCGCCGCCAGCGCCCAGGGCCGACGCGGATGGCGGGGCCTCGCCTGGTACCTCGTCGTCGCGGCGGTCGTGCTGGCGGCGGCGTCGTTGACCGCGACGGCGGTGCCGGCCCTTGGCTTCGTCGCGTTGGTGCTACCCCTGCTCCCGTTGACCCTGGGGCTGGCGATGCTGGTGTGGGTGCCGCTCCAGCGGCCGTGGGCTGCCGGGTTGGCGACGGCGGTGCTGATGGCCTGGCTGCTGGCGGTGACCCTGCCGCTGGCGTGAGCGGTGCGGAGCCGTGGCGGGGGAGGGTTCTGGGGCTCGTCGGGTCCGGTCTCGGGGTGTCTCTTCGGGTCCTGGTCTCGTTCGGGTTGCGGGTTTCCACATGGTCGAAGATCCCGTTCCCATGATCGTCTCCCATCCGGACCAACCTGGCCCAAGATGAGAAGCGTCGACCAACCCCCTCGATTATGCCGCGGGGATCGGCACAGACCCCCCACTCACCTGCGGCGATGCCAACCCACTCGGCATAACCCGGGACTCGGCGTAATGCCGCCACCACCACCGGCTGGTCCACGAAGGCGGCTGGTCGCTGACCTTCGACCCGACCACGGCCGAGGCCACCTTCCGCTCACCCAGCGGAACCACCCAACGCACCACCCTGCCCCACCACCAACGGCACCAACCCGCCTAGTCATCATGGAACGGCCGGCTCCGACCGCATCTACGTGGATCTTCCACCAAGCTGTGGTGCGTGACCGCAAGGCGGAGCCGACATTGAGGAAGGAGCCGACCGTTCATGGCCAGTATC
>SKJX01000245.1 GCA_007121785.1 Nitriliruptoraceae bacterium | reverse complement strand
CGATGGCCGCCCACGTGTACAACGCACGCTCCGAGTACCGCTCGATCGTGCTGACCCACGTGCGCGGCAACCGGTTCCTGCTGATCGCCACGATCTTCGCCCTGACGATCCACATCAGCGCGAGCTACTGGGGCCCGACCCAGACGGTGCTGCAGATCGAGCCGGTCACCGGACCAGGTTGGTGGCGGATCGCCGTCGTCGCGGTCGCGGTCGTGCTGGTCAGCGAGATCCACAAGGCGGTGCGGTCGCGACGCGCACGCGCTCGCGGCTGAACGACCAGCGACGGCCACTACCGTCGCCCCCATGATCCAACCCACCCACGCATCCGATCCCTCACCGGCCGACACGTCGGTCGCTGGCTTCGCCGACGCGGTCCTGCGCGAGGTCAGCGACGCCGTGATGGGCATCCACGAACCGCTCGAACTGCTGCTCGTCGGGATGCTGGCGCGAGGGCACGTCCTGGTCGAGGACGTGCCCGGCACCGGCAAGACCTCCGCGGTGCGGGCGGTCGCGCGCGCGACCGGCCTGGAGTTCGGGCGCGTCCAGTGCACCCCGGACCTGCTGCCGACCGAGGTCACCGGCGTCAACATCTACGACCAGACCACCGGTGCGTTCCGGTTCCGGCCCGGCCCGGTGTTCCGGTCGCTGCTGCTGGTCGACGAGGTCAACCGTGCCACCCCACGCACCCAGTCGGCGCTGCTGGAAGCCATGGCCGAGCGCCAGGTCACCGTCGACGGTGCCTCGCACGAACTCGACGACACCTTCACCGTCATCGCCACGCAGAACCCGATCGAGCAGGCAGGCACGTTCCCGCTGCCCGAGGCGCAGCTCGACCGGTTCCTGCTGCGGTTGACCTTCGGCTACCCCGACCGTGACGCCCACCGGTCGATCCTGCGCAGCCAACGCGGCGCGGACCCGCACGGCGACGTCGCCTGCGTCGTCGACGGGCCAGCGCTGCTGCCGGCGTTGTGGGACGAGGTCGGCCGCGTCCACGTCGACGAGCGGCTCGAGGACTACGCCCTGCAACTCGTCGAGGTGCTGCGCAGCCACGAGGACGTCGCGGTCGGACCGTCGGTGCGGGCGGTGCTGATGCTCGAGCAGGCGGCGCGGGCGTTGGCGGCCACCCAGGGACGCGACCACGTGCTGCCGGACGACATCAAGCGGCTCGCGGGCCCGCTGCTCAGCCACCGGCTGGTGTTGCAGGAGGCCGCCGGGGTGCACGGTCAGGAGCCGGCCGCGCTGGTCAGCGAAGCGCTGGCGTCGCTCGAGGTGCCGATGCAGCTACGGAGCTGACCTGGTGTCGCGCTGGATCTGGCCAACCGCCCTCGGCCTGCTGGTCCTAGCCGCGTTCCTCCCGACGACCGGCGGTGTCGCGCTGGCGGTCGGGTCGCTGGTGTTCGCCGCGGTCCTGGCGCTGTGGACCGCAACGATCCGCCGGTCCATCACCGCGCAGGCGGACATCCCAACCCGGCTGGTGCACGGCGAGGCAGCCGAACTGGCCGTGACCGTCACCAACCGCAGCCGCCTACCCACCGGCCGGGTGCGGGTCCGGGTCGCCGCACCCCCGGGCGGGTTCCACCCGCACGAGTCGGTGTTCGAGGTCGCGCTCGCCGGCCGCACCGCGCAGCGGCTCACGGTCGACCTGAGCGCTTACGGCCGGGGCCGCTGGCCGCTGGAGCCACCGGAGATCCACGTGGCTGACCCATGGGGTCTGCACGTGCTGACCACGACCGGCCCGACACCGCCGCCGGTGATCGTCCTGCCGGCGATCGTGCCGATCGAACGGATCGAGCTGCCGGCGGCCTCCCCGGCGGTCGAGATCCCCGACCAGCGGTCGTTGCTGTCGGACCCGAGCGCGATCGTCGGGGTCCGGCCGTACGAGCCGGGCGACCCGTTGCGGTCGATCCACTGGCCGGCGACCGCCGCCAGCGGCACGCTGGTCCGTCGCGAGACCGAGCGAGCGTGGGCGCGCGACCTGGTCGTGGTCCTCGATCTGTCCATGGCCGCGTGGCCGCACGGCAAGGCGCGCCCGGTGGAGGCTGAGGTGACGGTCGCGGCGTCGCTGCTGGTCGACGCGATCCTCAACCAGCGGCAACCGGCCGGGCTGGTCACCTCGCTGCCGTCCCCGGACGCGGTCGTCCGTGGCTCGGCACCGGTCCCGGCCGCACCGGACCCGGCCCGCTTCCGGGTCGGGCACAGCCGACCCCACCTCGACGCCATGCTGGTCCACCTGGCGACCTCGCGACATCATGCGGCGATGCCGCTCGCCGACCTGGTCCGTCGCGAGGTCCGCGGCCAGCAGCCGGGCACGACCGTGGCCGTGATCACCGGCGAGGTCACCGACGCGCTCACCGACGCCATGGGATCGCTGCGCACCAGCGGTATCACCCCGGCGGTGATCCACGTCGGCGAGCCGCACGAGTTCGACGGCCGGACCACCGCGAACGCGACCCGTGGGGTCCGCCGCATCGAGGTTCCGGTCGACCGTGCGCTCACCCGGTTGCGGCTATGAGCGACACGCCCGACGCGACGACCACGGCGGCGGCCTCGACCGCCGGGCTGCGCCACGCCCTGGTGCTGGCCCTGTGCGCGAACCTGCCCCTGGCCTGGGCGGTCACCACCGCGGCGGACGCGCGCATCGACGCCTTCCCACGCGTCGCGGTCCTGGCCCTCACCCTGCTCACCGTGGCGGCTGCCGGGCTGGCGACCGTGGCGTTCCCGCGCCCGCGTCTGCGGCAGATGACGCTGCGGTTGACGCTCCTGGTGCTGCTCGCGATCGGCGTGCGGCTGACGGTCCCCAACCCACGCGTCGCGGTCGACGAGGTGCTGACGCGGGACGCGCCGCTGCTGTCCGGCACGACGTTGGCCACGTTCGTGCTGCTGCTCGTGGCGTACGTGTCCAGCACCACCCTGGCCGCCCGACTGACCGAGCACGCACCGGCTCCACCGACGGTCCGGTTGGCCCACCAGCACGAGCGGCAGCAGTTGGCCATCTGGTGGCGGGTCGCCGCGGTGTTCGTGCTGCTCTACGGCCTGACGCCGGAGGTCCACACCGCGACCGCCAGCGTGGTTCTGGTGGGGAGCGCGCTAGTCAGCCTGCTCGCCCTGGCCGACCTGCGCATCCGCACGCCCCCGATCGGGTCGGTGCGCCCTGCGGTGGTTGCCGCGCCGCGCCGGATCCGCGTCGCCGCGATCGGGCTGGCCGTCGCGGTCACCGTGGCGCTCACGGCGGCCGTCGTCCCGCTCGTACCGGTCGGCTGGGACCTGACGCTGTGGACGCCCGCCGTGCTCGATGCGGAGCTGCCCGACTTCGTCCCCGGTGGCGGCGTCGACACGGTGGACGGCCCGGGACGGGGTGAGGAGGCACACGACGACGATCCCGTCCCTGAACGAGGTGAACGGACCTGGAGCCTGCCGACACCTACGGGGCCACTGGTGGCGGTGATCGGCCTCGCCCTGCTGCTCGCGCTCATCCGGCCGCACCGGTGGCGGTCCGCCCTGCAGCGGCTGTGGCGGGCGCTGCGCGGTTCGGCCTGGCAGGCCCCGGACACCGTCAACGGGGCCCCCGCGGACCTCGCTGACGCCGACCCGGACGGGCAGCGCCGGACGGGCAGCGGTCGGCTCCTCGGGGTGCTCGACCGGTTCCGACCGCGCCCCAGGGACCCGCGGTCGTCCGTCCTGCACGAGTACACCCAGGTCGAGCGGCTGCTCGCCAAAGAAGGATCGGGCCGTCCGGGACACGAGACCCCGCACGAGCACGCCGTCCGCGTCCACGTCAGCGCCGAACACGCCGAGCTGGCGGACCTTGCGGCCGACGCCCGGTTCGCCCGCGCCGCTCCGACCGATACGCAGGTCGAGCGGGCGCGGGCGCTGCGCCGGGAGATCGAGCGGACCCTTCGCTGAGGTCGACGACCACGCCGCCGCCGTGGCCCGGTACAGCGTCTGAAGCCGGCCGCTGACCTCGCAGGGACGGGACGCTGCACCATCCCTGCGAGGCGTCGTGGGCGACCGCTCAGCGGTAGCCCGGTCCGACACCGAACAGGAAGACGGCGCGCTCGCCATCGCGGTTGTGGTACTCGTGCGGGACGCCCTCGGGCAGGTAGAAGCCGTCGCCAGCGTGCAGCTCGTACCAGCTCTGTCCCTCGGCTTCGGGCAGGAACAGGTTGAGCGTCCCCTCGAGCACGTAGAGGCCCTCGTCGCCGCTGTGGGACTCGTGGCGTCCCATGTGACCGGGTAGGACGATCCCTTTGCCGACCGTCAGGTGCTCGGTGCTGGCCAGCAGGCCAACGAGGAACTGACCGGCGGGGTTCTCCAGCCTCCACAGCAGGTCGGTGTCGCGGATGACGGTGAAGCTCGACTGCTCACGGATCCGGTCGCGTTCCATCGGCCAGTGGCCGAGGTGCGCGTCAGCGGTGTACGACCACTCCTCCAGGTACGGCTGCTCCTTGGCATAGCTGCTCGACGTCCCCTGCGCCGGTGGCGGCGAGAAGTACTCGAGGACGATCAGCGGTTCGGTCCCGTAGCTGTAGGCGTGGTGCCAGGTATCACGGCGGAAGAACGCTGCCTCGCCGGCGACGAGATACTCCACATCCCCGGTCTGCGGGTTGGCGATCACCATCTCACCCTGGAGGACGTAGAACACCTCGTCAGCGGCGAAGATCGTGCGGTTCCCCTCGGAGTGCTGGAAGCCTGCCCCACCCGGCGGCAGGGTGATCTCGAGTTGATGGATGTGGTCCGACGAGACGTAGATCCGGTCGGACACGTAGCCCGATTCGTCGTCGCCCCACAGGTGGAGCGTCGCCGCCGCGCGCGGGATGGCCGTCGGCGTGTCGAACGTGGGGCGAGGCGATGGACGTCGGTTCATGAGGTACTCCTAGCGTTGCGCGGAGGGATGGCGTCAACCCTTCATGGAGCCGGCGAGCATCCCGCGGATGAAGTGACGTTGCAGCACGACGTAGATGGCGAAGACGGGCAAAGCGACCAGGATCGCGGCGGCCGCGATGCCGCTCACGTCGGCGCGGCGGTACCCCTGGAACTGGGCCAGGGTCAGCGGCGCCGTCTGTAGCCGCATGACCAGCGAGTACAGGAAGTCGTTCCAGGTCCACATGAAGATCAGCAGGATCATGGTCAGCACGGCCGGGCGGGCCAGCGGCAGCAGGATCTTGCGGAGGACCATCAGGCTCGACGCACCGTCGACGCGCGCCGCCTCCATCAGCGGACGCGGGGCCGACCGGAAGAACGCCCGCATCCAGAAGGTCCCGAAGGCGATCGACAGGCTCGTCGATGGCAGGGCGACCGACCACACCGTCCCCGTCAGACCGAGCCACCGCATCATGTAGTAGACGGGGATGACCGTCGCCTCGAACGGCATCAGCAGGCCGATGAGGAAGACGTAGAAGATCGTCGTGGAGCCCGGGAACCGCATGGTGCCGAAGGCGTAGCCCGCCAGGATCGACGCGATCGTCGAGAGCACCACGGTGATCGCGGTCATCTGGAAGCTGGTCCACAGCGCTCGACCGAAATCGGCATCACGCCAGACCCGCACGAAGTTCCCGAGGTCGACGCCGTCGGCTGGGATCGCGAAGCCCTGCACCGCCTGACCGGGAGGTGTCACCGCAGCCAGCACCACCCCGAGCAGCGGCATGACCGAGAGCACCGCGAAGAACGTCAGGATGGCGTAGTTCAGGGTCCGTTCGCGTCGAGAGATCATTCGTCATCCCTCTCCGCGATGCGGGTGACGGCGAAACTGATGGAGAAGATCAGTAGCGCCAGCACGACACCAACCGCCGAAGCAGCCCCGACCCGGCCGAGCCGGAAGGCCTGGTTGTAGACCTCGAAAGCAGGGACGGCCGTGCTGTAGCCGGGACCTCCACTGGTGGTCACATACACCAGGTCGAAGTTGCGCAGCGCCCCGAGCATCGTCAGCACCAGCGCGACCGCGATCTCGTTGCGAACGCTCGGCAACGTGACGGCGAAGAACTGCCGGATGGCGCCGGCACCGTCGACGCTCGCGGCCTCGTAGAGATCCATCGGCACCCGCTGGACGGCGGCGATCAACAGCACGAGGGCCAGACCCAGCATGAACCAGGTGCCGACCAAGCCCAGCGCCGGCAACGCGAAGGTGAAGTCACCCAGCCAAGGACGCGTTGCCTGCTCGAGACCGATCAGCTCGAGGAAGCGGTTCAAGGGCCCGTTGGAGCTGTAGATCCAGCGCCAGATCGTGCCGATGACCACCATCGCCATGATCTGAGGCACGAAGAGCATGCCCCGGAACACCGTCAGCCCGCGTAGCGAGGCCCTGGACATGACACCAGCGAGTACCAGCGCGAGGGTCACGGGGACGATCGAGTAGAAGACGATCAGGACCAGCGCGTTGCGGAACGAACCACGCAGGCGCACGTCGGTCGCGATCGACACGTAGTTGTCCACGCCGACCCAGGTGCCGACCGAGACACCGTCCCATTGGAAGAAGGAGATCCAGACGGCCCAGAGGAACGGCAGGAGCGCGAACGCGGCGTAGGCCACGAGGGCGGGGGCGATGTAGAGGTAGGCCGACAGGTACGGCTCGCCGGGCGCTCCGCGGCTGAGCCGCGCGCGTTTCGTCGGGCGTTCGCGCGCACGGGCGATCACGGCGGCCGGCTCCGGAGCTCCTCCGGAACCGGCGTCGCCGGTCACATCCGTGCGCGCATTCGGCACGCTCGATCAGCTCTCGCCGTGGAAGGATTCCCACTCCGCGTTCCACGCGTCGACGAACTCGTCCGGGGTGGTGTTGAACCCCAGCAGGTTCTGGATCTCCGCGGTGGACACCTCGTAGAAGTCCGGCGTCGCCCAGTCGACGTAGGGGATCATCCCTTCGTCAGCCTCGAGCCGCTCCCACGCCGCGAGCAGGTCATACTGGATGGTCCCTTCCTCGGCCAGGTCCTCCCAGCCGTCGGGAAGTGCAGCTGGGATGTGCCCGTCCTCGATGTAGATGCGGGCCGCGTCCTCGCTGACCCGGAATGCGATGAACTCCGCTGCCAGGTCCGGGTTGGCGGCGTTGGTGGGGATCGCCATCGGGAAGTCGCCCGCGGCAGTGGCGACGTACTCGTCCCCGGTGGACGGCGGCATCAACATGAAGCCGATGTCGGCCTCGGCCTCGGCCAGGTCCGCCGCGATCCACGACCCGGTGGCCAGGAACACGCCCTCACCGTCACCGAACCGTTGCCAGCTGCTGTCGTAGTCGATGCCTTCCCACCCCTCAGCCAGCCAGTCGTTCTCGACCCAGGACTGTGCTTGCTCCGACGCTTCGACACCGGTCGCCTCGTCCATCGGCGCGACGCCGTAGACGAAGTCGGCCGCGCCGTCGCGGAGCAGGTCGTTCCAGAACAGCTGGTAGAGGTGGATGCCCGGCCAGGCGTCGACGTTGCCGAACATCAGCGGGGTCAGGTCCCCCTCCTGGGCAGCATCGAGGGCGGCCTCGAACCCGTCCCAGGTCCCAGGAACCTCCAGCCCGAGGTCGTCGAGGTGATCGACGTTGTAGAAGATCCCCACCGGCGCACCCGTGTCGGAGATCGCGTAGAGGTCGCCTTCGGCCATGGTGCTGTCCTCGGCCGCGTACCGGCCGTTCATGGCCAGCAGCGCTTCGGACTGAGCGTCGCTCCAGCCATCCTGCTCGGCGTACTCGTCGAGCGTGCGGATCAGGCCAGCGTCGATGAGGCTGCCCATCGTCGCATGGCCCTGGTTGACCGCCGAGACGTCCGGCACGTCATCCTCGGAGAGGCGCAGGCTGATGGTGTCGAGCAGTTCCTCGAGGTTGACCGACTCGCGCTCGACGGTCACGCCGGGGTTGCGTGACTCGAACTCCTCATCGAGTCGATCGTAGGTGGCCTGGAGCTGCGGTTCGCCCGCACGGGCATCGAGCACCTGCAGGACGACCTCCTCGTCTTCCGCCGGCTCTGCCACCTCTTCTGGGGCATCGGCGGCCTCGTCCTGGTCGGCGCCTGGGGCGCAGCTCGCCAACCCAAGTGGGATGACCAGCGAGACGGCCAGGAGGCGACGGCGCCAAGGCTCACGGGTTGATCGGTGACGCTGCATCCGCGTCATGTTCTCTCCTCTTGTCGGAACTGGAGTTCGGGGCCCGCCGGTCGAACGGAGCCCTGGGCGGCCGCCTCATCGAGGTAGATCCGCCCGTCGCGGCAGCCGTGGATGATCGAGGCGGGCCAGGCCTGGTCGACACCGTCGGTCGCCAGCAGACGCGATGCGGCCATCCGCTTCTCCGGACCGTGGAGCACGAGCACCGCCCGGCGCGAGTGACGGGCGATGGTGCCTAGGCCGACGGTCACGCCGTGGCGTGGGACCTCGTCGAGCGAGGCGAACGTCGGGAAGGTCCGCAGGTTGTCGGCTCGGGTGGACTCAGGGAGCTCCACCACCGCGGTGCCGCCGTCCAGCGGCGCACCGGGAGCGTTGAACGCGACGTGCCCATCGGTGGAGCCGCTCGCCAGAAGGAACAGGTCGATCCCGCCGATGTCGGCGATCCGCATGTCGTAGGCCGCCGGGTCGGTGGGCGAAGGCACCCAGACCGATCCGGGCTCGAGGCGATGCGGTGGGGCGACGGCAGCGTCGAGCGGCTCGACGATCTCGCGCTGCGCGAAGCCGCGGCAGCTGAAGTGGGCCTCGACCGGTGCCGACACGTAGCCGCCGACCTCGTGCAGGACGTACTCGTCCATCATGGCGATGATCAGCGGGCGGAGATCGACGTCCCGCTCCCGCGCCTGCCGGGCCAGCGCCCGGTAGGTCGGCCGCAGGCTCCGACCTCCGGGACAGCCGAGCACGTAGCGTCGACCAGCCTGCCGAGATCGCTCCAACCCTTCGAGGATCTCCCCAGCCAGCGTCTCCGCGAGGGACGCGGCGTCAGGGAAGACCAGGGCCGGCGAGATCATCAGAGCACCTCCACCGGGCGGATGCCGAGGGAGGCAGGTGCTGGTCCGATCCCGGTCGCTCTTGGAGTATTATACGCACCGCTGGTCTGTCAGCGACACCAGTTGGTTGGAAGTGCGCGGTTGCATGGACGATCTGCGAGTCTGCGCCCCGGCGGCAGGGAGGCGACGACGGTGGCTGAGGCGGTCGACCCAGGTTCGACGCGACGCGGGACGCACCCGACGCTCGAGGCCTACCGACGGCTCCTGGCGCGGTTGCGTTCCGGGACCTACCCCTCGGGCAGCCAACTGCCGTCGGAGCGCCAGCTCAGCGCGGAGCTGGACGTCAGCCGGGCCACCCTGCGGCAGGTCCTCAACGCTCTGTCGCAGGAAGGGCTCCTGGACCCGGTCCCCCAACGCGGTTGGTTCGTGCCCGAGGCGGTGCTGACCGAGCCGAACGTGCTCCTGAGCTTCACCGAGCTCGCCATCGCGCAGGGCCGGACCCCGTCCGCCAAGGTCCTCGGATCGCGTATCCGCCCGGCTTCCCTCGACGAGGCCGACCGGCTCGCGCTCGCGCCGACATCACCGATCCGCGAGGTCGAACGGCTACGCCTGCTCGACGGCGTCCCCGTGTGCGTCGAGGTCAGCCGCCTGCCCCTGGCACGCATCCCTGAACTGGAGAAGGTCGACCTCACCGACTCGATCTACGCCGCGCTCTCCGAGCATGCCGGCCGCGAGGCGACCCGAGCCGAGTTCGTCGTTCACGCCGGCCCCGCCGACGAGACCATCGCCGAACTCCTCGATACCGAGCCAGGTGCTCCCGTGCTGATCGGTGACGAGCGGACGATGGACGCGTCCGGCGAGCCGGTGCTGCTGGGACGCAGCACCTACCGCTGCGAGGCCTACCGCTTCGAAGCCACGCTGTACCGCTACCAGGACGCCCGACCGTGAACCGGGAGACCGGCCGCCCCTGCGCTCTCGGGGTCGATGTTGGGGGGACGAAGATCGCTGGCGGGCTGGTCGACGACACCGGGGCGGTCTCGCACTACCGGGTCGTGCCGACCCCGCACGCTTCCCTGGGCGACCCGGGCCTGACCGCCACGATGGCGCTGATCGAAGGGCTGCTCGAGCAGGCGCGATGCGACCGGTGTCCGCCCACCGGGGTCGGCGTCGGGTTCCCCGAGTTCGTCACGACGGAGGGTGAACTCCTCAGTCGCGAGGTGATCGACTGGCGCCGGCAGCCTCGCGACCAACTCGAAGCGTTCGGGTTGCCGGTCGCGGTCGAATCAGACGTGCGCGCGGCTGGCACCGCGGAAACCATCCTGGGAGCGGGGTCGAACGACGGCTCATGCGCGTACGTCTCGGTCGGCACCGGCATCAGCTACTGCCTGGTCGAACACGGTGTCCCTCGACCTGGAGCCTCCGGTGGGGCGATCGCCCTCGGCGAACTCGAGGTGGCAACGTCGACCGATCGAGACGATGAGGCCTGGACGTTGGAACGCTTCGCGTCGGGTGCCGGGTTGGCTGCGCGTTACCGCACGGCGACCGGCACCACCGTGACCGGTGCTGCCGCCATCGCCGAGGCGGCCGAGCATGGCGATGCGGACGCGGCCCGCATGCTGGCCGACGCCGGTGACGCCCTCGGGGCCGGCATCGCCACCCTCGTCCACCTGCTGGATCCAGGCAGCGTCGTGCTCGGCGGTGGCCTGTCGTTGGCGGGTGGGACGTACATCGAGCGGTGCGTGTCGGGACTCGAACGGCGGCTGATGGCACGAGGCGTGCCCCGGTCGCTGCCTGTACGCCTCGCCGCCCTGGGTGCCGAGGCTGGGGTGGTCGGCGCTGCCCTGGCCTGCTTCCGCCGTTGCGACGTCACGGTCGAGGTCGCTCGCGACGATGCGACACCCCTCCTGGCCACGATCAGGTCCAGCGGTCGTGCCGCGGCAGAGATGGAGACGGATCGCCGCGACCCGCGATAGGTCCGCATGCGGGCACCGTCGTGGTCGTGGCCGGTCAACGGTCAACTGACGCCGGCGCTCACGGCCCGGGTCGCCCCCCGGGTCACCGCGACCGCTCGGGTACCCGCTGCGACACCGGCCTCGGTGGCCTGGGCCGCGTCCGCACCCTCAGCCACGCCGCGAGGAACGCACCGGTGAACGCGTCGCCAGCACCGGTGGTGTCCACCACCTCGACGTCCGGAGCGGGGATCTGCAGCCGGTCCGCCTCGCGGGTGGCGACGACCGCGCCGGCGGCCGCCAGCCACGTCGCCCGGTTCGCCGCCGGTGACCCGTTGGATGTGATCGAGCAGGAAGGGCGTGACGTCCTTGCCACGCAGGCCCTCGGCTTCGGTGGCTTCGAGGCTCTCGGCCAGGACCCGGTCGTGCAGCTCCGGATCGAGCTGCTCGGCCGGATCCACCGGGTTGGCGACGAGCACCGCACCGCACAGGTCGAGCGCCCGGGCTTCGGCGAGGACCGCCGCGACCTCCTCGGGATGCTCGATCCGCCAGTCGATCGGTTGCCCGGAGTCGGTGACGTAGAACCCGGGGAACCGGTCGGTGCGGTAGCCCAGCACGGTGATACCGAGGGTCTCGAGCCGTTCCAACGTCGCGGGCACGTCCAGGATCGACTTCACCCCGGCGGCGACGACGACGATGGGGGTGCTGCTGAGCACCTGCAGGTCGGCCGACTCGTCGAAGGTGCGGGTCGCCTCGCGGTGGACGCCGCCGAGCCCGCCGGTGGCGAACACCTCGATGCCGGCCCGCTCGGCCAGCAGGGCCGTCGAGGCGACCGTGGTGGCGGCTGACCCGCCCTGGGCGAGGATGTACGGCAGGTCCCGGACGGAGGCCTTGACCACCTCGCCGTCCTCCGCGATGCGTGCGAGCTGGGCGTCGTCGAGCCCGACGTGCGCGCGGCCGTCCAGCACCGCGATCGTCGCCGAGGTCACGTCCTGCTCGCGCAGCATCGTCTCCAGTTCGGACGCCACCGTCAGGGTGCGTGGACGCGGCAACCCGTGGGCGATGATGGTCGACTCGAGCGCGACGACCGGCCGGGCTTCAGCGACCGGCTCCAGCGTGCGTTCCTGCGGCTGCGACGCTCTACGGTAGTCGGCGATCGACGACGGCCTCGCCGGCTTCGTCGACACCCAACTCGCGGATGTCGAGCAGGAGGCGAACGGCCTGATGACCGACGACCGGCGCATGCGCAGGGTGGACGCCGACCAGGGGCGAGGATCCGACCGGCGACGGCGCGGCCGCTTCCAGCGCGGGGCGGGCGGGCACCCGGCGCGCGCGGTCCCGGTCGTCGAGCGTGAACTCGAGCAGCCGGTCTCGTTGACGCTGCCCGATGGGCGGCTCAACCCCGACGCCGTCGGCTTCACCCGTACGCCGCTGGTCACCACCGACGGGATCGGCCGTGGCCTGCGCGGACGGGGCAGGAACAAGCGCTGGGAGTACTGGGCCGTCACCACCCCGACCCACATCGTCGCCGTCGTCACCTCCGACATCGACTACGCCGCGGTGCACGGGATCTGGCTGTTCGATCGTGCGACCGGCGAGGAGATCTCCCACGACGCGATCGGGGTGCTCGCGGGCAGCGTCCGGCTGCCCGGCACCCTCGGGCAGGGACGGGTCAGGGCCCGCACCAGAACCGTCAAGATCGCGATCGACGAGGTCCCCGGCGGCACGCGGACACGCGCCCGAGGTGACCGGGTCGAGGTGGACGTGATCGCGCACCGGCCCGAGGGGCACGAGTGCCTCGGCGTCGTCGTGCCCTGGACCGACACCCTGTTCCAGTACACCGTCAAGGACGTGGCCCGGCCAGCGTCAGGCACGATCCGGGTCGACGGCATCGAGCACGAGGTACCGACCGAGACGTCGTGGGCGACGCTGGACCACGGGCGTGGCCGCTGGCCCTACGACGTCCGCTGGAACTGGGGCGCCGGGTCGGGCACCGTCGACGGACGGACCATCGGTCTCCAGGTGGGCGGCAGGTGGACCGACGGCACCGGCACGGTCGAGAACGCGCTCGTCGTGGACGGCCACCTGTCGAAGATCAGCGAGGAGCTCGTCTGGCGCTACGACACCGACGACTGGCTGGCGCCTTGGCGGGTCACCGGTGACACCGTCGACCTGACGTTCACACCGTTCCACCTCAAACGGTCCGTCACCGACCTCAAGGTCTTCTCCTCGAGGACCCACCAGTGCTTCGGCCACTGGGCGGGAACGGTGCTCGACGACGTCGGTGCGGAGATCCACCTCGCCGAGGTGATCGGCTGGGCCGAGGACGTCCACAACCGCTGGTGACCGGACGCGGTCCGGCTGCATCGGTCACCGCACCGGGTGGTAGCCCCACCGCGTCCGCGCCAACCGGCCCCAGATCTCCCGGGAGCCGTCCTCGGTCGGCTGCTGGTAGGAGTACATCGCAGCCCCGTCGACACCCATCGCCGCCTGCATCTGCGCGTAGGCGTTGTCGGGCTGGTTGAGGTAGCCCCCGGGCCCCGGCACCACCTCGGTGTCGCTCTCGGCCGCCAACGCGCGCTGGTAGGTGAGCCACTCATCGAACCAGCGGGCGTGCTCGGGGATGTGGGCACGGAAGTAGTTCATCGGCATCACGACGTCGAGGTCGCCCTCGCGCACCCACTGGTCCCAGTCCTGCAGGGTGCGCGTGTAGGGATCGGTCCCCTCGAACCCAGCGCGGTCCGCGCCGACGGGACCGTCCCGCCAGCTGATCACCGCGGCCGACAGCGTGACGTCGCGCCCGCTTTCCTCGATCACGTCACGGGCGTCGAGGATGATCTGGCGGGTCTGGTCGCGACGCCAGTCGGTCCATCGTTCGTCGCCAGGTTCGGGCGTGCCGCTCTCGCCCGTCTCGGCCTGGTACGCCGCCAGTGCACGCGGGTTGTAGCCGCGATCAGACGGCTGGTCGCGCGCGGCTTCCTGGTAACGCACGTAGTCCAGGTGGATGCCATCGACCGGGTAGTCAGCCACGAGTTCGGCGACCACCTCGGCGACGTGCTCCTGGACCTCCGGCACGCCGGGGTCGAGGTAGTCCAACCAGGTCCCGTCGTGGGTCCGGGTCACCCACCGGTCGTCCTCGTCCTCAGCCTTCTGGCCGTGGTCGGTGTGGATCCAGCCGTCGGGCGCCGGCAGGTCGTCGTAGGCGCCGTGGTAGGTCGGCGCGACGCCGTACCAGGCGTGCACCTCGATGCCTTGTGCGTGGGCGAGTTCGATCAGGGTGTCCAGCACGTCGAAGCCCGGCGCGACATCCGGGTCGGGGGTCCGGGGCAGCACGTCGGAGACGTAGTAGGCGTCGTGCCGTCGGGCGACCTGGGCGATGACGGCGTTGGCGTCGGCGGCGGCCAGCTCGTCGACCAGCTCCTGGATGCCCGCCCGCGTCTTCAGGGTGTCGTCGAACAGGTGCACCCACGCGGCCCGCATCCGGCTGGCGTAGGCGTCGTCGCCGGCCGGCCGCTCCTCCGGCAGCGCGACCAACCCGTCGGCGACCAACAGCGACGTCGACCGGGTCACGAACGACGCCATCTGCTCGCGCGTGACGTCCCGCGACGGCGCGTAGGTGGTCGCCGTGGTCCCGCTCGTGATGCCCGCCGCGACCAGCTGCCCGATCGCGTCGCGGTGGACGTTGTCCTCGCTGACATCGTCGAAGGGGACCGGACCCGTGGAGAGCGGTGTCTCGTAGCCGAGCTCGAAGGTCTGCGCCAGGATGGACGCCATCTGGGCCCGGTCGATCGGCTCGTTCGGTTCGAAGGTCGTCTCGGTGGTCCCCGTCACGATCCCGAGCGCCGCGAGCGCGTCGATGTCCGCCTCGAAGGCGTGACCGTCGGTGTCGGTGAACCCAGCCGGCTGGACGTCCGACGGCTCGTGCCCGGTGGTCCGCAGCAGCCGGGCGACCATGGCCGCGGTCTGCCCGCGGGTCACGTCACGGCCGGGCGCGAAACTGGTCGGCGAGCGCCCCGAGACGATCCCCCACCAGTCGGCGCAGTCGATCGCCAGCCGGTGCGCGGACGTGCGCGTGTCGGCGAACCCCGTTGCGGGTACGTCCTGGCTCGGGCAGGCCGTCGAGGTGGTGGACGCCGCCGCGGCCGACATCGGCACGGGCACGAGGGAAGCGGTGAGCGCGAGCGCGATCAGCACACGCACGGATCGGGAGGTTCGCACGTTCGGCGGCCACTCGTTCGGACGCGACCGCGGTGCAGACCCCGAGGGTCAGCGGCGCGCTCGCGAGGCGGGACGGACGGACCTCGAAGGTAGCTCCGGGTCAGGTGGCCACGACCGAGCACCTCCGCGATGGTGCCGCTGGCGCACGGCTGGACGCGTTCCCCGGACCATCCGGTGGCGGCCGAAGGCGCCAGGCCCCGTGCGACGAGCGTTACGGGGACGTCGCCTTGAGCTGGTCGAGGGCTGCGGTGATCCGCTCTCGGGCCTCCGCACCGACCTCCTCCAGGTCGCCGGCCGCGAGCGCCAGCATGGCCCCGGGGTCGGCCGCTGCGACGTCGATGCCGCCGGCGGGGTTGGCCCGGACCAGCACGTTGCACGGCAGTAGCGCCCCGATGTCCGGGTCGGCAGCGATCGCCCGACGTGCGAGGTTGGGGTTGCAGGCACCGAGGATCCGGTAGGTGCCGATGTCCTCCCCGAGCTTCTCCTGCATCACCGCCTGCACGTCGATCTCGGAGAGGACGCCGAACCCCTGTCCGGCGAGCGCCTCACGGACCCTCGCATCCGCGTCGTCGGCATCGGTGTCCAGGGTCACGGTGAGGGTGTAGCCGTCGGGATCCATCGGGCGCTCCGTTCGGTCGTTCCGGGATGGTGGAGGGCACGGTTGCGGCCGCCCCTTCGGTGAACGCGCTCGAAACGTACGGACATTCCACCTGGACGAGCGGCGATGCCGCGTTCGTCAGCGTCGCACGACACGGAGGGAACCCGGGCGTCACCCTCGACGTCCGACCCGCGGGGCGATGCAACATCCGCGACCCACGGTGCAGCAGTCTCGCCCCCCCACCCGACCGCGTCGAAGGACCGATCCATGCCCCTGCCGTATGGGGACCTCCGGGCCGAACCACGCCGAAGGGTGCCCGCGGTCCTGGCACCGTTGCTCGCGATCGTCGCTGTGCTCGCGACCACCCAGCCAGCGCACGCCTGCGACTGTCCCGAACCGGCCCCACCGGAGCAGGCCGCGGAGGACGCCGCGGCCGTGTTCGCCGGCGAGGTCGTCGCCACCACCACCCGGGGAGACGACCCCGCGGTAGAGGACCTGATCGCCGACGTCGAGGTGGATGACGTCTGGCGGGGAACCGTGCACGAACGCGTCGAGGTGTCCACACCAGCGGATCAGGGGCTGTGCGGCACCGACCTGGAGGACGGCGTGTCCTACCTGCTCTACGTGCGGCAGGACGGCGATGGGGGCTTCGTCACCGATCTGTGCATGCGCACCACGCCCCTGGATCAGGCGCAGGCCGACCTCGATGCGCTGGGTGAGCCCGATGCGCCCCTGGCCGGCGACGCGACCGATGACGCCTCGGGCGGGACCGAGGCGACCGCCGACGGCGAAGGCGTCGGCTGGCTCGTGGTCGCAACTGGGGCGATCGCGGTGACCGGCCTCGCCCTGCTCGCCCGATGGTGGTGGCACCGCCGGTCTCCGGCCTGACGTACCGGCCTGACGTGCTGGCCTGACGTGCTGGCCTGACGTACCGGCCGACGCCGTACCCTGGATGGCATGGAACGAGGGGTCGGCGCTGCCATCATCGCCATCGGGATCGGACTGGTGCTCGTCGGGCTGCTGGTGAGCACCGGAGCGCTGAACTGGTTCGGGCGGCTCCCCGGCGACCTGCGGTTCGAACGCGGGTCGACTCGGGTGTACCTGCCGATCACCTCGGCGATCATCGCCTCGGTCGTGCTCACGGTCGTGATCAACGTCATCAGCCGGTTCCTGCGGTGAGGTCGACGCCGTCATCGTCGCTCCTGCTCGCTCCGGGGAGGCACGCGTCGGCTCCAGCCAGGCACCGCCGCCGTCGACCGCTTGGGTGGCTCTCAGCGAGGGGTTGCGGCCCCGGTCGCGCGACCGCATGATGCTCGCGGAGGCTGAGCATGGGGCTCGAGGTCCGCTACTGCCGGCGCCCGGACGGTGCGCGCCTGGCCTACGCGGTGCTGGGCTCCGGACCACCGCTCGTCTGGATCCCCGGGTGGATCAACCACCTCGAGGTGATGTGGCAGCGGCAGACCTACCATCGCTTCTTCCAGCGTCTCGCATCCCACCGCACCGTCGTCCTCTACGACAAGCATGGGGTCGGTCTGTCGGACCGCGACCGCACGGACTTCACGCTCGACGCCGACATCGCGGACCTGCGGACGATACTCGACGAGCTATCGTTGCCCCGTGCGACCCTGGTCGGCAACTCCCAGGCCGGCGCCGTCGCGATCGCGTTCGCCGCCAACGAACCCGACCGGGTCGATCGACTGATCCTCCACGGTGCGTGGGCCTACCTGCCGGACGTCTACCCGGAGTCTGCGCACGAGGCCGTGCTCGGCCTGATCCGGGCGCACTGGGGCCTGGCCGCGGGGCTGTTCACGGACCTGTTCGTCCCGGATGCGGACGCGGAGAGCCGGGCCTGGTTCGCTCGGTTCCAGCGGGAGTGCGCCAGCGCAGGGACCGCCATGGGGATGCTGCAGCTCTGCTACGACCTCGACGTCCGTCCGATCCTCTCGCAGGTCCGTGCCCCGACGCTCGTGCTGCATCGCGAAGGTGATCGCATCGCGCACCGATCACTCGGACGGGAGCTTGCCGCGCAGATCCCTGGAGCCCGGTTCGTGAAGCTGCATGGCCGGGCGCACTTCCCGTGGGAGGAGGACGCTGCCTCGGTGCTGGACGCGATGGAACGCTTCCTCGGTGTGGGCGAGCCGGGCGCGTCCGTCACCGGCCCCGCGGAACGGCGCGATGATCACCACGCGGTGCTGCGTCGCGACGGTGAGGTTTGGATGGTCGGGGCGCCGGGTCGGGAGTCGCTCCTGCGGGAGGTGAAGGGACTCCGCTACCTCGCCGAGCTGCTGCGCCGGCCGGGGGTCGAGACGCATGCCGTCGAACTCGTCGCCGCGGTCGAGGGAGCCCCCGGACCTGCGATGGTCACCGAGCGGGGGCTCGCCGCGCGCAGAGGCCCCGACGGGGACGTCGGACCGCTTCTGGATCGCGAAGCCCTCGCGAGCTACCGCGACCGCGTAACGCAGCTGCGTGAGGAGCTGGAGGACGCGCGGTCAGCCTGCGACGTCGATCGTGCGACGTCGCTGCAGACCGAGCTCGACGCGATCACCGAGCAACTCGCCACAGCGGTCGGGCTCGGCGGAAGGGACCGAGCCGCCGCGACCACCACGGAACGCGCGCGGGTGAAGGTGACGCGCCTGCTGCGGGATGCCATCCGTCGTGTCGAGCAGGTGGAGCCGCGGCTCGGCCACCTGCTGGATACCTCGGTACGGACCGGGACCTACTGCGCCTACGACCCTCCGCCGGACGGCGGACCACGGTGGGAGTTGTAGCGACCGTTCGGGGGTTCCGTACGTCGTTCATCCGATCCGTACGCCTCATGCTCGACCGCGTGCGAGCGAGCGTGTGAGGCGTCCATGAGCGAGCAAGGGTGGAGCGGGAAGACGGTCGAGCGAGCCGGGACGCGAGCCGGGCCGGCGACGGACCTCACCACCGAGGAGTTGTCCTTCTCCTCCGCCGGCGAGCGCTGCGCCGCGACGCTGTACCGGCCGAAGGGCCCCGGCGGAGCAACGCCGTGCGTGGTCATGGCGCAGGGCTTCTCGCTGACCCGCAGGGACGGTGTTCCGCGGTACGCCGAGGGCTTCGCACGGTCGGGGGTCGCGGCCCTGGCCTTCGACTACCGCTACCTCGGCGACAGCACGGGCGAGCCGCGGCAGTTGGTCGACCACGTCCGGCAGCGCGAGGACCTCGCGGCGGCGATCGACCTCGCCCGCTCGTTGGACGACATCGATCCGGACCGGATCGTGGCGTGGGGGTACTCCTTCGGCGGCGGTCACGCCCTCGATCACGCCTCGCGAGATGAGCGGCTGGCTGCGGCGATCCTGCACTTCCCGCTCCTCGACGGACGAGCGGCGATGCGCAACGCCGACCCGGTCTCCGCCCTGCACGTCGCGGTCGCGCTGGTGGGTGCGCTGGTCCGGCGCGGGCTCGTTCACCTCCCGGCGACGGGTCCGCCCCGCTCGCGAGCGATGCTGACGCGGGAGGAGGCCGAACCTGGCTTCCACGCCGTGCGGGCGCCCGGGTCGCTCTGGCGCAACGAGTTCCGTGCGCGCCCGACCCAACCGCTCGTCGCCTACCGACCCGTGAAGGTCGCCGGACGGGTGCGGTGCCCGCTGCTGGCGTGCCTCGGGGAGCGTGACACGATCGTGCCCGGGCCGCCGATCGTCCGGACGGCGCGCCGGGCACCACACGGGACGTTGCGCCGGTTCGACCTCGCCCACTTCGACCCCTTCCTCGGCGGGTTCGATGAGGTGTTCGCGGACCAGGTCGCCTTCCTGGACCGCCACGTGGGGGTGGCGGCCGACGGGTAGTTCGAGGTCGAGTGCTCCCCTGCACATCCCGCTCGTCGTCGGGCTCGCGGAGCAGCGCGTCACCCACCTCGCGGTACACATGCTGTACTGGCACGGCCTCCCGCGGTCGTACAAGGTGTCGCGCGCCTGATCCACGTGATGACGCTCGCGATCCTGGAGGGACGACGTGACGCCCAGCGCCGCCGTGCTCAGAGACCGAGGCCTACGTCCCGCCGACGACCGCACCGTGTCGGTGTCTGGCTGGCGCCTGCCCGCGGTGCTGGCCATCGTGTGTGCGCTGGTCCTGGCCAGCACATCGGGGATGCCGCCCGCAGCAGGGGCCGACACCGCGACGGCGCCGGAGCCAGCCGCGAGCGAGGACGGACCGGACGCGATCGTGGTCGAGGACGACGCCACCCAACCGGTGTTCTCCTACGAGGACGCAATCCGCGATGTCGTGAAGGTCGAGGGCGCGGTCAGCAGCCAGGACGGCGACGACGAGCTCGACCGCATCCACGTGGACATCATCCGACCGGCCGCCTCCGACGACGGGCTCGAGGTGCCCACCATCATCCTGCCGAGCCCCTACTTCGCGGAGCTCGGCGTCGGCCCCACCAACGAGACGAAAGCGGATCCCAACGGTCCGCTGGACCACTTCCCCGCCTACTACGACAACGTCTTCGTGCCGCGCGGCTACGCGGTCGCCCTCGTCGATCTCGCCGGGACGCGAGGGTCGAGCGGCTGCACCGACCTCGGGGGACCGGCGGAGGTCGCCAACACCACGCGTGTGGTCGAGTGGCTGGCGGGCGACGCGGGCGCGGTCGCCTACGACGTCGACGGTGACCAGGTCGACGCTGACTGGTCCAGCGGCCGTTCGGCGATCATCGGCAAGTCGTGGAACGGCACGGTCGCCAACGGGGTCGCGGCCACCGGCGTCGATGGGCTGGAGACGATCGTGCCGATCGTCGCGATCTCGAGCTGGCATCAGTACTTCTGGCACAACGGGGCACGGTTCTCGGGGTTCTCACCGCTCGGGCTCGCGAACGGGGTCCGCGACGTCCCTGCGGAGGAATGTTCGGACGTGATCGACGACCTGGACGAGGCTGCGACCATCGACGATCCGGAGGATCCGTTCTGGGAGCAGCGCGACTACATCCGCGACGCTGACCAGGTCGAGGCGAGCGTCTTCGTCGTCCACGGGCTCAACGATTACAACGTCAAGCCACACGACTACGGCCGCTGGTGGGATGCGCTGGCCGAACACGACGTGGATCGCAAGATCTGGCTCTCCCAGGTCGCGCACGAGGAGCCGTTCGACTTCCGGCGTGACACGTGGATCGAGACGATCCATCGCTGGTTCGACCACTGGCTCTACGACGTCGACAACGGGATCATGGACGAGCCGATCGCCGACGTGGAGTACGCCCCGGACCAGTGGGCCAGCTACAAGGACTGGCCCGGTGGCGAGCGCACGCCCCTCCCGCTCGACGAGCCCCACGGCGACGACCCCCGCTCGGGCGTGCTCAGCCTGGAACGGGCCGGATCGGACCCGGACGTCCAGACGTTCACCGAAGCCCATCAACACCGCGACGACGCGGTCGAAGACCCGTTCGACGAGCGCGAAGACCGCCTCGTGTACCTCACCCGGCAACTCGCTGAGCCGATCCGTGTCAGCGGCACCAGCATGGACATCTCGCTGGATGTGGGCATCGAGGGGTCCGACGCGACCCTGTCCGCCTTCCTGATCGACTACGGCGAGGCCGAACGGACCGACTGGGATAGCGACGGCGGGATCGATCGGCTCGAGTCCGTCACCTGCTTCGGTGAGGGCACCGAGCAGGACGACGGCTGCTTCCCAGACGTGCAGCGCCGGACCCACACCCGGGCGTTCGAGGTGGTCGCCCGCGGATGGGCGAACGCGAGCTACCTGACCGGCCTTGACGACGGCTTCCACCCGGACGACCGACACCGGCTCGACTGGGACATCATAGCCGATGACTACACCTTCGAGGCCGGCCACCGCATCGGGATCATCGTCGCTGGGTCCAGCACACGACTCCAGGATCCCGGCACCCGCAGCTCGATCGAGGTGAACCTGGCCGAGAGCCAGGTGGACCTGCCGATCGTCGGCGGCGCCGATGCGCTGGAGCATGCGCTGCGCGCCCCCGAGGTCGACATCGACGATGACCAGGGCGTGATCAACGAGGGCGAGACCCTGGAGGTGGAGGCCAGCTTCACCTACCCAGGAACCGAGGAAGACGGCTTCACCGCCAGCGTCGGCTGCTACGACGTGGAGGGCGACCACCTCGAGGTCGACGGCGAGGTAACGATCGACGACGTCGACGAGGATGCCTCGCTGCTGGAGGGAACGGTCGCCGCCGAGTGCCCGTACGGGGACACCAGCGAGTCCGAGCCGGGATCGGGCGAGCCGTTCAGCGGCACGGTGTCGGTCGCCGACGTCGAGGGGGGTACCGGCTCGACCGGCTTCGACGTGGTCGTAGCGAACGTCGATCCGACGGTGGAGATCGACACGAGCGACGCACGCGACCACGATGCGACGCCGACGTTCGTGACCGGCGTCGACGAGCAGCTGGAGCTGGCCGCGCAGGTCACCGATCCGGGGAGCGACGACCTCCTGCTGACCTGGGACTGGGGGGACGGCAGCGACACGGAAGCCACCTACCTCAACGACCCGGACGTCGGCGACGATCCGTTCCCCAGCCCGGACGTCAACCCGCGCGACGTCACCGACGAGCAGGTGCATGCCTGGGGCGAGTCCTGCCCGCACCACGTCGCGCTCACCGCGGTCGACGACGACCGAGGGCAGGGAACCGACGAGGTGGTGGTCATCGTCGTCGGCGACGCCGATCAACCACGCTCAGCCGGGTACTGGCAGGTGACCACCGCACCCGGACGTGGCGGCCCCGGCGACGTCGATGACGCCACCCTTGCCTGCTACCTCGACAGCATCGACCGCCTCAGCCGGGTGTTCCACGACGTTCGGGACGCCAGCGACCCGCACGAGGTGTTGCACCACCGGCACATCGACGGTGCCATGGCCGATCTGCTCGACCGGCAACTGCTCGCCGCCTGGTTGAACGTCACCCACGGCGCGCTCGGGCTCGACGACGAGGTGGACACCACCGGCGACGGCCAACCCGACGCCACCGTCGACGCGGCCCTCACGTCGGCGGAGGACGCCCGCCTGGATCCGGACGCGACCCGATCGGAGCTGGAAGCGCACAAGGACGCGCTCGAGACGATCAACACCGCCGGCTGAGCGACATCTCCAGGCACCGTCCGAACGTGGACGTGCCGGTGGTGCGGCTACGCCTGGTCGATCTCCTCGCCATCCTCATCGAGGAACCCGACGTCGATGTCGCCGATATCGGGTGCTTCCACCACCTCGACGTCCGCGTCGCCGTCCGGGTCGATGTCCTCATCGACCTCCACGTCCGTGCCATGGGCGGTGGTGGCAGCCGGATCATCGCTCGTCGCGTCCGGGTCCTCACCGCAGGCGGTGAGCCCCAGCGCCGCGAAGCTTGCGAGGGCGGCGAGGTGGCGCACGGGTGGTGCCTGTCATGATCTCCTCCTCGTGAGGGTCGGACCGGTCGCGCCTGGTGCGCCGTCAGCGCGGCCCAGGCAGGCAACCCCGGTCGATGGCTGGAGGGCACAGCGTCGAGCCCGTTGGCCCGCGTCGCGATGGCGCGCCCCGGTCCCTTCACGGTGGGGGGAACCCCACCTGCAGGAGACCGGTGCGCGGGATGGCTGCCGACCGCATCCGCAGCCACACTGTCGTCGTGCCTCGATGACCGCCGCCGTGGCAGGACCAGCGACCGATGGACGCCGCGACCCAGCAACCGCCACCGCCGCCACCCGCGACCCCACCGCGACGATCCGCGCCACGGCGGTGGGCGAGCTACGTCCTGCGCCGCCACGGGCTGCTGTTCCTCCAGAGCCCGCTGACGACGGTGGGGTTCTTCCTGGTGCTGCTCGGTGCCATCGCGGGTATCTCGTTGATCCCGTTGGTGGTCGGGATTCCGCTGCTGGTCGTGGTGATCGCGCTGGCCCGCAGCTACGGGGGGTTCCAACGGCAGGTCTTCGCCAGCGTGCTCGGGACCACGATCCCCGCTCCCCCGCCCGCGACGGACCGAACCTGGTGGCGTCCTGCCGCGGTGTGGGAGCGGGTCAAGGACGTCACCGCCTGGCGGGCGATCAGCTTCCACGTGGCCGCCTTCCCCGTGGCGACGGTCGGGTTCTGGCTGATGGCGGCCGGCTGGTTCTCCCTGCTCGCGGCGGTGTTCTGGCCGGTCCGCGACGACTCGACGGAATTCGAGCTCGGCCCGGTCGAGCCGTGGCTGATCGAACGCGTGGGCGCCGGCACCGCGTTCGACGCCAGCGTGATGCTGCTGCTCGCGATCATCGCGGTGGCTTCGGGTGCGGCCGCGACCGGGGTCGCCTGGGTGTTCGAACGGCTCGCCATCGCGCTGCTCGGTCCGACCCAGGCGCAGCGCATGCGCCAGCTCGAACAGCAGCGTGACGCGGCCGTCGAGGCCGCTGCCGAGCAGCGTCGCCGGACCGAACGCGACCTCCACGACGGGGCGCAGGTCCACCTGACCTCGTTGGCGATGGAGCTCGGTGAGGTCAAGGACGCGCTTGCCCGCGGTTCGGACCCGGCCGATCTCTCGCCCCGCGTCGACGCAGCCCACGAACACGCCAAGGTCGCGCTCGGCGACGTCCGCAACCTCGCACGCGGCATCCACCCGGCGATCCTCACCGACCGCGGCCTGGAACCGGCCCTGTCCTCCCTGGTCGGCCGCACCCCCGTCCCCACCGACCTGGACGTCGAGGTGGCACCCCGTCCACCAGCCGCCATCGAGTCCCTGATCTACTTCGCGGTCGCCGAGGCGCTGACGAACGTCGTCCACCACAGCGACGCGTCCTCCGCGAGCGTCACCGTGACCGACCGTGACGGTCACCTGATCGCCGAGGTGGTGGACGACGGCCGTGGCGGCGCCGACCCGGCCGGCGGCACCGGTCTGGCAGGGCTCATATCGCGAGCGGACGCCGTCGACGGCACCCTGACCGTCACCAGCCCGGCCGGTGGGCCGACGACGGTGCGTCTGGAGGTGCCGTGGAGGTCGTGATCGCCGAGGACTCGGCGCTCCTTCGCGATGGGCTGACACGGCTGCTGGCCGACCGCGGGCACGACGTGGTCGCGGCGGTCGGTGACGCGCCGGGGCTGCTCGACGCCGTGGACCGCCACGCACCGGACGTCGCGGTGGTGGACGTTCGGATGCCGCCCGACAACACCGACGACGGGCTGCGCGCCGCCGTGGCGTTGCGCTCCACCGAGCGGGACCCGCAACCGGTGCTGGTGCTGTCGCAGTACGTGGAGGAGCGCTACGCCACCGAGCTGCTGGCGGGTGACACCGGCGGGTTCGGCTACCTGCTCAAGGATCGGGTCGCCGACGTCGGGGACTTCGTCGACGCGATCGAACGCGTCGCCGCCGGCGGGACCGCCCTCGACCCGGAGGTCGTCTCGCAGATCCTGGCGCGCAACCGGCGGCGTCCCGGCCTGGACGAGCTCACGGCCCGGGAGCGGGAGGTCCTGGCGGCGATGGCCGAGGGGCTGACCAACCCGGCGATCGCCGACCGGCTCGTGGTCAGCCTCGGCGCGATCGAGAAGCACGTGTCGAACATCTTCGCGAAGCTCGGGCTGGCACCGGACGAGGACAGCCACCGGCGCGTCCGGGCCGTCGTCACCTGGCTCGGACGACGCGACGGCTGAGCCGCTCGGGCTCACCAGACCAGGTCGAACTCGACCTGCTCGACGTCACCCGATCCGGCGTCGGGCTCGCCCTCACCGGCGGCGGCGAGCGTCATTGCAACCACCGCGATGAGCGCCGCCACCCGCCGCATGTCCTTCCGGGCTCCGTCCCTTCGGACCTGACCCACATCGTTCCCCCGATGCGGTCCCGGTCGGGCATCGCGCGCCGGGGCGCCACCCGGGGCCCGGTCCCCACCGTCGAGGAAGCCGACCCCGGGGGCAGGGTCCCGCCGGCCCAGAAGGCACCACGGACCGAGATGTGGAACCGGCTCGACTGATGCCGTCCACGATGATGCTGGCCGCATCCTGAGCGGAGGTGGTCAGGATCCAGGACGCCTTCTCCGAGGTCCCGACGCTCGGGACATCGACACCCGAGTTGCTGGTGATGTCGGCGTTCACCGCTCCGGGGAAGACCAAGGTGGGCTTCCGCCGGTGGGCCGGTCAAGCGCCGGTGCGGTCCGGGACCCTTGGGGGGCCCGGACCGCTCCGGGCAGCTCGTCCGTCCGGCCGGGGTGGGTGAGCTACTCGTCGAGTTGGAACACCCACAGCCCGGAGTTGATGTCGCTCGCAAGCGCGATCTCCTGGCCGTCGATCTCGTGCAGGAACACGCCCCACACGTGCGGGAACGCCACCCCTGGCGGCCCGAAGAACGCGAACGGGTCCTCCGCCGGCTCGGGCACGAACTGGGCGACGAGCGCGTCGTCCTCGCCGGCGGTGATGCCGGCATCCGGGTCGCTGGCGGCGATGGCGGCGTCGATGTCGACGATCGCGACGCCTTCGGCGTACCAGGAGACGTAGGTGAGACCGTCGTCACCGGGCAAGCCGGGCCGGACCTTCGGGTCGTGGGCCGTCCAGAACCCCGCCGGCAGGTCACCGGGATCCAAACGGGTCGTATCCATCTCGAACCCGCCGAGCACCTGCGGGTCGTCGGGGTCGGAGATGTCGGTGAAGCGCGGGTAGCCGAACGCGAACTCCTGGTTCGACCCGGGAGCCGGGTTTGGATCGAAGACCTCGGGTGCCTCGATCAGCAGATCACCGCCGTCAGCGAGCCAGGACGAGTGCATCGAGCCGCGCGACCACAGCCCCTCGGTCGGGACCTCTACCGAGGAGATCTTCGTCGGGTTCGACGGGTCGGACACGTCGAGCAGCACGGTGCCGCGGTCCCAGTAGGACAGGTAGGCCACCTGGTCAGAGACGATCAGCGAGTGCACGAAACGGGTCCGGGCGACCCCGTCCTCATCGGGGCTGACCGGCTCGATGCCCTCGTCCTGCCACACACCCCACGACCCGACGTTGCGTGGCCCTCTCGGGTTGCTGACATCCCAGATCTGCATGTCGGGCTCGAAGCGCTTCCCACGGGGATGAGCCTGGCGCTGCTCACGCAGGATCTCAGCGGTGTAGACGAACGCCGAGTGCTCGCGTACCTCGAGCCAGATCTCGTGCGATCCGCCGCGCGTGCGCACCTCGGCCTCGGTCTGCCTGAAGTGCAGCCGCTCGGGGTTCTCCGGGTCGGTTACGTCCCAGACCCCCCAGCCTCGAGGGCCGTTGGGTTCGCAGTTCTGCACCGACACCGCGGCCAGCGTGCCGGTGAAGTGCCTCGTATCGACGTCGGCGACGATCACCTTCTCCGTCCACGTGCCGCGCAGGCGCGGCTCGGAGGCGCCGTCGGCGAAGGTCGAGACGTGCTCAGGGTTCCCGGTGTCACTGATGTCGAACACCCGCACGCCCAGCGACGGACAGAACGGGTACGACCCGTCACCGGCCGGATCGACGGCGTTGCCCCAGCTGCCCATGTAGGCGTGCTCGCCGTGAGCGACGACGTCGGCGTTGAAGCCGCCGGGCTCGGCGTGTCCTAGGACGTTGACGCCGAACGACTCGCTGTACTGGCCATCGTTGCCGTTGCTGGTGTCGAGGTCACCCTTCCCGTCGGGGTGCGCAACGGCACCGGCGGTGGGTAGCAGGGCGAGGATCATCACGAGCGCCGTCAACAACGCCAGCGGCGCCGTGAGCCCACGTGAACGTGCACGGTCGATGAGAGGGACTACAACGGTTCGGTCTACCATCTCGATCCCCTCCAGGGTGTCGGTGTGCACCTGCGCGGTCGGCCAGAGGCCACCCGGGGGTACGCACGCCTGAAGAGATCGCGGCAGGCGCCGTCGTCACGGAAGCTCCACCGGGTCGTGGACCCGGGACCGACAGCGGTTCGGGATGAGCCGACACGGCTGTGGTGGCGTATCCGGAAGCCGCGGCCGGGTAGGTCCGAAGACCCGAGGAAGCGAGATGCCGGCGGCGTTCGCGTCGACCGCCGTTCGTCACCCCACCTCGCAGGTGCTCCCTGAGGTCCCCCGTTCGATGGCCAGCATGAGAGCCGTCGTGCACGCCTTCATCTATAGAGAGTGGTCGAGCGCTGTCAAGGGGACAGACGTCTCACGGTCGCGGTGTTGCACACGGATGTGCGGTTCGTGCGCTCCCCTGGGTGTGAGGCGCCACCTTCGTTGAGGATCCTGACGCCACGTTCCGTGAGGACGAGATGGTGCCGTAGCGGTCGGCGTGGGAGGTCGGCTGAGGAGGCCAGTCCCCTCACCCTCTGCTGTCCCCGACTGGACCCCGATCGCTGTATTCGCAGGTGAATCGGCCAGCGCCGTCTCCGGCAAGGTGAGGACGCCAGGCGCGTGTTCCAGTGGCGCGGCCGACGAGGCTAGGGCGGTCCTTCGAAGCCGCAAGGACCGGGATCTCGGAGAGTCCGGCCGGGGTCCGCGGACGGCTCCGGATCCTCTGCTTCGGGGCTATGGAGACCGGGCTACAACGGCGGTTGCAGCGACGTTCGAGACCGCCTCTCGGCTCGCCAAGCGCCTCCATCGGACCGTGGTGTAGCGACTGTGCTACAACCCGGGTATGATGATGCCATGATCAGGACCATCAGTCAGCGTGAGCTCCGCAACGACAGCGGAGCGATCATGCGTGCGCTCGACCACGGTGAGGTGTTCCTGGTGACCCGCAACGGCATCCCTGTCGGGGAGTTGCGTCCCGCCCGTCGACGGTTCGTGAGTCGCGATCTGCTCCTCGAAGCGCTCGGGAGCGCCCCTAACATCGACGCCGGTCGGTTCCGTCACGAGCTCGATGCGATCCTCGACCAGAGCCCCGAGCCTCGGACGTGAGCGATGAGGCGACGACCACGGTCGCACAGGGGCTACTCGACACGTCCGTCGTCATCGCCCTCGAGCAGGTTCCCGCCGGTGCACTGCCCCTCGAACCCACGATTGCAGCGATCACTCTCGCCGAGTTGGCCGCCGGCCCTCACGCGACCGACGACCCCGAGGAACGGGCACGTCGCCAAGACCGGCTCCAGCGCATCGAGGCGCTGCTGGATCCGCTCCCGTTCGATGGTGCCGCTGCACGCGCCTACGGCCGCATCTACGCCGCTACCCGTACCCATGAGCGCAAGCCCCGCGGTGCTCGAGCAGTTGACCTACTGATCGCCGCGACTGCGCTGGCGAACGAGCTGCCACTGTTCACACGCAACCCGGCGGACTTCGACCACCTCGGAGCCGTGGGTCTCGACATCCGAACGGTGTAGGCGGAGATGGCACCTCAGGCGCTTCTCATGACGTGAGCATCACGCCCATAGGTGCTACCGGCACGTCTCGCCAGCCGTCGACTCGCCCTTCGGTCCTTGGCCCGCAGGACCGAAGTCAACCGACCGCGAAACAACCCGCCCAGCACGACCGGGGGCTCACGTTCCTCCCATTTGCCAAGATCGTCGCCAAGGGTCGAGGCCCGTTCGCGCAACCACTCATCTCGTCCTCTCGCTGGGTGTCGCCGTCCTCGAACGACGTGTCGTCTAACACCCTGGGCGCGTCGGGCGGGCCCGGCAGCCCTGAGGTTCGATCGAAGCCCCCGTGGTCGGCGATCTCACGCTGGCTTCGCTGGCCGGCGATGGTCACACCAGACCTGACCCGCCTTCTGCGGCGCCGAACGCCACCGACGGCAGCTTTTCCCGTTTCCCTGCTGCTGTGCCATGCTCTCCACCTCCGGCGGTCCCGACAGACCCTCCCGGTGTGTGGGGAGTTCTCAAGCCCAACTCCCGTCACGAACCCAGACGCGCAACCGGGAGCGGACGATGAGGTGGGCCAAGCGGCTTTCGCTGACCCTGGCAGCCGTGCTCGTGGTCGTCCTGGTGGCGGGGTCGGTGGTCGGGATGCTGGCCGTGCGCGGGAGCTTCCCCACCAGCGAGGGGGAGATCGCGATGGAAGGGCTCGGCGACCCCGTCGACATCCTCCGCGACGACCACGGCGTGCCCACGATCGTCGCCAGCAGCAGCGACGACCTGTTCTACGCGCAGGGGTTCGTCCACGCCCAGGACCGCTTCTGGGAGATGGACTTCCGCCGGCACGTGACCGCCGGTCGGGTAGCGGAGCTGTTCGGTGAGGACCAGGTCGACACCGACCGCTTCGTGCGCACCCTCGGCTGGCGTCGGGTCGCCGAGCAGGAGCTCGACCTGCTCGAGGATGACACGGTGGCGATGCTCGAGGCCTATGCGGACGGGGTCAACGCCTGGATGGACGGCCGAACGGGCCGCCGACTCTCGCTCGAGCACGCCCTGCTACCCGTCACGGGTGCGGGCGGCTACGAGCCGGAGCCGTGGGGGCCGGTCGACTCGATCGCCTGGCTGAAGGCGATGGCCTGGGACCTGCGCGCCAACCTCGAGGACGAGCTCGAACGCGGTCGCCTGCAGATCGCCGACCTTCCCGGGGAGCGCGACTGGCGCGAACTGTACCCACGGTCCGACGAGGACCGCTTCCCGCCCATCCTGCCCGACGGCGGCGAACTGGTCGACGGCCACTTCGTACCAGCGGGCACCGAGGTGGTCGACGCGACACAACTCGACGCGACCGCGACGGCACCAGGGAACTCGGGCAAGCAGGCCGACCCTTCGGTGACGCTCGCCGCGGACGCAGCTATCGACACGGCGTTGGCTGGGGCGCAACACGCCCTGGCACTGGCTCCGGAGCTGCTCGGCGACGGCGCCTCCGACGGGCTCGGGTCCAACTCGTGGGTCCTGGCGCCCGAACGGTCCACGACCGGCTCCGCTCTGCTGGCCAACGATCCCCATCTGGGCCCTTCGCAGCCGTCGCTGTGGTACCAGGTCGGGCTGCGCTGCGAGCCGGTGACCGACGCCTGCCCGTACCACAACGCCGGCTTCTCCTTCTCCGGGGTCCCCGGCATCGTGATCGGCCACAACGCGTCGCTCGGCTGGGGCTTCACCAACCTGGGCGCGGACGTGGCGGATCTGTTCGTCGAACGCATCGACGACGATCGCTACCTGACCGAGGACGGCTGGGAGCCGCTGGAGCAACGCACCGAGACGATCCGCGTGGCCGGCAGCGACGACGTCGACATCACCGTGCGCGAGACGCGCCACGGCCCGCTGTTCTCCGACGTGTCGGACGCGGCCGACGAGGTGGCCGACGGGCTCGCAAGCGGGATCGATGACGGTCCGCTCGGGGAGGCGGGCTCCGACGGTGAACCGGCGGCGAGCCACGCGGTGGCGCTGCGGTGGGTCGCCCTGGAGCCGGCCAACACCATGGATGCGCTACCGAGGTTCATGCGTGCACGGAACTGGCAGGAGTTCCGCGACGCCGCGCGGGACTTCGCCGTGCCGAGCCAGAACCTGGTCTACGCGGACGTCGACGGGCACATCGGCTACCAGGCTCCCGGCCGCATCCCGGTCCGACGCGCCGGTGACGGGACGCTGCCGGTCCCCGGCTGGACGGGCGAGTACGGCTGGGACCGCCACCTCGACTTCGAGGAGCTGCCATGGATCGTCGATCCGGATCGCGGCCACATCGTGACGGCCAACCAGGCGGTGCTGCCGGACGGACAGCTTCCCTTCCTCACCGAGGACGCCAACCACGGCTACCGCGCAGAACGCATCGTCGAACGGCTCGAACAGCGCGAGCGGTTCTCCCCCCAGGACCTCCTCGAGCTGCAGCTCGACGAGCACAACGGCAACGCCGACACCCTCGTGCCGTTCCTCGTCGAGCTCGAGCCCATCGGCGACGATCGCGTGATCGCCATGCAGACCCTGCTCGCCGACTGGGACCTTGTGGACGCCGCCGATTCGGCCGGGGCCGCCGCCTTTAACGCCACCTGGCGCCACCTGCTGGCCAACACCTTCCACGCCGACCTGCCCGAGTTCGCGTGGCCGTCGGGCAACGCACGCTGGTGGGAGGTCGTCCGCGGCTTGCTCGACGACCCCGGGGCGGTGTGGTGGGACGACCCCACCACCGACACCACCGAAGGCCGTGACGACCAGCTCCGGGCCGCATTGGCCGATGCCCACGACGAGCTCACCGAGCAGCTGGGTGACGACCCTGACGACTGGGCCTGGGGTGAGCTGCACACCCTCGACCTGGTCCACGACACGTTCGGAGCCTCGGGGATCGGGCCGGTCGAGGCGCTGTTCAACCGCGGGCCGCTGGAGCTCGGCGGCGGCTCCGACATCGTCAACGCCAACGGCTGGTGGGCCCCCAACGGCTACGAGGTGATCTGGGTGCCGTCGATGCGCATGGTGCTCGACCTCGGCGACCTCGACGCCGGCCGGTGGATCCACCTCACCGGCCAGTCGGGCCGCCCGTTCCACCCGCACTACACCGACCAGGCCGAACTCTGGCGCGATGGCGGAAGCATCGCGATCCCCTTCAGCGGCGCCGCCGCTGAGGCGGCAGCGCAGGACCGGTTGCGACTGGTTCCCGAACCTTGACCTGCTCGTGCAACGCTGCGGGCGATCCCCCGGATCGTCCGAGACCGCCTGACCGCACGCAGCACCGTCGCGTCTGATGTGGAACGGCTTGTCAAGTGCACGGGACAAGTGTTGTCGGGCGGGTTTGCGGGCAGTGAGAGGTAGGCCCTGACGTTGGGTGGGTGCCAGGGCTGGTGGGCGGGGCTGGAT
>SKJX01000233.1 GCA_007121785.1 Nitriliruptoraceae bacterium | reverse complement strand
TCGGGGATCGGCCAACCGGTCGACGTCGCGCGCGCCGCCGCGGACGGCGCGGACGCCGTGCTGGTCGGCGAGTCGCTGGTCCGCGCCGACGACCCGACGGGTGCGGTCGCGGCGTTGGTCGCCGCCGGACGCGCACCCAGCTCGACGTCCACATGACCGGCGCCGCACCGCGCGGTCTCCGTTCCACCTCGACGCCCCGTCCCGACCCTCCCCGCCGACGCTGGAGGCACGCATGAGCCGCCTCACCGATCCGACCGCCCCGTCCGAGGAAGCGGTCCGCGAGGGCTACTTCGGTGCCTTCGGGGGCAGCTTCGTCCCGGAGGCGCTGTCCGGCGCCCTGGCGCAACTGGCGGACGCGTGGCGCGCCGCGCAGAAGGACGGGGCGTTCGCTGAGCAGCTCGACCGGCTGCGACGTGACTACGGCGGTCGGCCCACGCCGCTGTACCGCGCGGAGCGTCTGTCGGAGGTCGCCGGGGTGGAGGTGTGGCTCAAACGCGAGGACCTCGCGCACACCGGCTCCCACAAGCTCAACAACGTCGTCGGGCAGGCGCTGCTGACCCAGCGCATGGGCAAGCCCCGGGTGATCGCGGAGACCGGCGCTGGACAGCATGGTGTGGCGACCGCGACCGCGGCGGCGCTGTTCGGGCTGGACTGCACCGTGTACATGGGGGCGGAGGACGTCCGCCGCCAGCGGCTCAACGTCGTGCGGATGCAGCTTCTCGGCGCGGAAGTGGTGCCGGTCGACAGTGGTACGCGCACGCTCAAGGACGCGATCAACGAGGCGATGCGCGACTGGGTCAGCAACGTCGACGACACCCACTACCTCATCGGCTCCGCCATGGGTCCCCACCCGTTCCCGTCGATCGTGCGCGAACTGCAGTCGGTCATCTCGGTCGAGTCCACCCAGCAGTTCGACTTCCAGGCCGGTGGCCTGCCCGACGCGGTCATCGCCTGCGTCGGTGGTGGATCGAACGCGATCGGCTCGTTCGCGGAGTGGATCGACGTGGACGGCGTGAAGCTCATCGGCGTCGAGGCGGCCGGGGAGGGCGTCGGGTCCGGCCGGTCGGCAGCCACGATCTCCGAGGGGCGCGAAGCCGTGCTCCACGGGTCACGCTCGATCGTGCTGATCGACGACGACGGGCAGGTCCTGCCGGCGCACTCGGTGTCAGCCGGGCTCGACTACCCGGGCGTCGGCCCCGAACACGCCTTCCTCGCCCGCAGCGGCCGGGCCACCTACGTCGCCGCGACCGACCAGGAGGCGCTGGACGGCTTCCGTCGCACCTGCGAGCTCGAGGGCATCATCCCGGCGCTGGAGCCCGCCCACGCGGTCGGGTGGGTGCTCGCCCACGGTCGCGCGGAGCTCGGTGATGGCGCGCGCGTCGTGCTGACCATGTCCGGCCGCGGCGACAAGGACGTCGACGAGGTGCTCGAGGTGGCCGGGTTCGACGTCGGTGTCGCCAAAGCGTTCGGTGAGGGCGAGGCATGATCGGAAGCGATGCCGCCGGCCCGACCGCGATCCAGGCCGCGTTCGACCGTGCGAAGGCCGAGGACCGCGCAGCGCTGGTGATCTACCTCACCGCGACCTACCCCGACACGGCCACCTCCCGGGCCTGCATGGAGGCCGCGGTCGATGCGGGAGCGGACGTGATCGAGGTCGGGATCCCGTTCTCCGACCCGATGATGGACGGCCCGACGATCCAGGCGGCCAACCAGCACGTGTTGGATGCCGGCCGGTCCGTCAGCGAGCAGCTGGCGTTCGTGGCGGATCTGGCCCACCTCGACGTCCCCCGGCTGGCGATGACCTACGTGACGATCGCCGACATGCGTGGCTACGCGCGGTTCGCTGACGAGTGTGCCGACGCCGGCCTCTCCGGCGTGATCCTGCCGGATCTGCCGGCCGCGGAGGCCGGTCCCTGGCTGGCCGAGGCCGAGCGTCGCGAGCTGGCGACGGTGTTCCTGGCCTCGTCGGTGTCCACCGACGAGCGGCTGGCCGCGATCGCGCAGGTCTCGTCCGGTTGGGTGTACGCCGCCGGCCTGCTCGGCGTCACCGGGGTGCGCTCGATCTCGGGTGACGTGACGCGGGATCTGGTCGCGCGGATCCGTCAGCACACTGACCTGCCCGTCGCCGTCGGCATCGGCGTCAAGGACCGCGCATCGGCCGCCGAGGTGGCACGCTACGCCGACGGCGTGATCGTCGGTTCGGCCGTGATCCGCGCGGCGGGGGAGAGGGACCCGGACGGGGCGCCCGACCGCGTCCACGCGCTGGTCAGCGAGCTTCGGGCGGGGGTCGCCTCGGGTTGAGGCCGTCGCGCTGATGGCGCGGGGCCCCTGGCCGCGGGGGGTGCTTGCCGGTGCGATCGGTGGTCGCCTGAGCTTGCCCTCCGACGACCCGGGTCGTACGGTGAGTGTTGCTCCCATCCTGCTGGTCCCGATCGGCTGTTCCAAGCCGTTGTCTTCGGCCGCCCTTGTGATCGTGGAAGCGTCAGGGTGTCGGACAACGCGCGATCCGATGAGTTGGCCATCACCCGACCGCGAGTGACCTATGAGCAAACTCCGTGTCAGCGAACTGACCAAGGTGTTCGGTTCGCGGCCGAAGCACGCCCTCGAGCTCATGAAGCAGGGGCGCTCCCGGGCGGAGATCCTGGAAGCGACCGGGCAACTGCTGGCCGTCGCCGAGGTCGACCTGGAGATCGAGGAAGGCGAGCTGTTCGTCATCATGGGCCTGTCGGGATCGGGCAAGTCGACCGTGATCCGGATGCTCAACCGCCTGATCGAGCCGACCGCGGGGACGGTGGAACTCGACGGCGAGCACATCGATGAACTCGACCCTGCAGCGTTGCGCTCGGTCCGGCAACGCAAGCTGTCCATGGTCTTCCAGCACTTCGCCCTCTTCCCGCACCGCACGGTGGGGGAGAACGCGGCGTACGGCCTCAAGGTGCAGGGGGTCGAGGAGGACGAACGCCGCACCCGTGCCCTGGAAGCCTTGGAGACGGTCGGCCTCGGTGACCGGGTCGACGCGTACCCCAACGAGCTCTCCGGCGGGATGCAGCAGCGGGTCGGGCTGGCCCGAGGGTTGGCCACCAAGGCCGACATCATGCTGATGGACGAGCCGTTCAGTGCCCTCGACCCCCTGATCCGACGTGACATGCAGGACCTGCTCGCGACCTTGCAGTCGGAGCTGAGCCGCACGATCGTCTTCATCACCCACGACCTCAACGAGGCCATGCGGCTCGGCGACCGGATCTGCGTCCTCAAGGACGGTCGGGTAGTCCAGGTCGGGACCGGACCGGAGATCATCGCCAACCCAGCCGACGACTACGTGGCGGACTTCGTCTCCGACGTCGATCGCTCCCGGGTGCTGACCGCGGAGCAGACCATGCGTGCGGTCCGGCGGACCTTCTCACCCGGCGACAAGCCGCGCACGGTGCTGGACTGGCTCGACGAGCAGGAGTTCAGCGGCGCGTACGTGGTCGATCGCGACAAGCGCATCCTGGGTGTGGCGCGCGATGACCGGCTCGCCAGCGGGCTGCGCTCGGGGGCGACCTCCATCGCGGATCTGCTGACCCAGGACTACGCCACGGCCCGGCACGACACGCCCCTGGCCGACCTTGCCGGGATGGCCGCCAACTCCACGGTCCCCATCGCGGTGACCGACGACACCGGTCAACTGTTCGGTGTGGTGCCCCGAGCGCGGTTGCTCGCCGCCCTGTCGAGCGAGGAGGTCGAGGTCGATGCGTGAGATCACCCTCGCTCAGAACGTCCTGCCGGAGTTACCGATCGGCGACGGCGCGGAAGCCGTCATCGACTGGCTCACCGATCGCCTCGGCTGGCTGTTCACCGGCATCCGTGGTGGGGTGGGCGGCATCGTGGACGTGGCTGAGTGGCTGCTGACCACACCGTCCCCGTACGTGCTGATCGCGCTGTTCACGTTGTTGGCGTTCGTGGCCACCCGGTCCTGGGGACTGCCGCTGTTCACCGTCCTGACGTTCCTACTCCTGGAGAGCATGGGACGGTTCCCGGAGGCGATGCAGACCCTCGCGCTGGTGCTGGTCGCGACGGTGTTGGCCGTGCTGATCGGGATCCCGCTCGGGATCTGGGCGGCGCGCAACGAGAAGGTCAGCGTCGCCATCAAGCCGGTGCTCGACTTCATGCAGACGATGCCGTCGTTCGTCTACCTGCTGCTCGCGGTCGTCTTCTTCCGCATCGGCCGCGTTCCCGGGGTCATGTCGGCGTTGATCTTCGCGATGCCACCGGCGGTCCGGCTGACCGAGCTGGGCATCCGCCAGGTGGACAAGGAGGTGGTCGAAGCCGCGAACGCGTTCGGTGCACGACCCCGCGAGGTCCTCACCGGCGTGCAGCTGCCGTTGGCGCGGGCGTCGATCATGGCCGGTGTCAACCAGGTGATCATGCTGTCGCTGTCCATGGTGGTCATCGCCGGGCTCGGCGGTGCTCCCGGTCTGGGTGCGACCGTCGTGCGGGCCGTCACCGGGATGAACATCGGCATGGGCATCGAAGGCGGTATCGGCGTGGTCATCCTGGCGATCTACCTGGACCGCGTCACGGCCGCGTTCGGCCGTGAAGGGCGGGGTCGCCGCCGCTCCGCAGCCAAGGCGAGCACGGACGAGGCCAGCCTCAGCCAGAGCGACGACACGGACGACTCCGAGGGATCCGACCAGGCGACCTCCGATGATCGTGACCGGTCGATCTCGAGTTGATCGAGATCACCTCAAGCCTGCCGTGACCGTCGGGTTCGCCCCGGCGGCGACGGTGACCGCGGATCCGGTCGGAATGCGACCGGATCCGGATATGAACGACCCCGAAGGAAGGTGAACCCGTGAGGTTCCTACGCGACAAGAGTGCACCGAAGCGAAACCTGCTGCTCGTCGGCGGTCTCGCGGCTGCGCTCGTCCTGGCCGCCTGCGCCGAGGACGAGGTGGTCGACGAGGAGCCGGTCGATGAGCCGGAGGAAGAGGTCGAAGAGGAAGAGGAGGTCGAGGACGAGGCGGATGACGCCGCCGCGGTCGGCGAAGGCGAGACCGTCTCCATCGGTTGGATGCCGTGGGAGGAGGCGATCGCCGTCACCAACCTCTGGCACGTGATCCTCGAGGAGAACGGCTACGACGTCCAGCAGGAACAGCTCGACCCCGGGATCGTGTTCGACGGGATCGCCACCGGCGATCTGGACCTGTTCCTCGACGCCTGGCTGCCCAACACCCACAGCCAGTACATGGAGCAGTACGGCGACGACGTCGAGGACCTGGGTCAGTGGCTCGACGAGGCTCCGTTGACCTGGACCGTCCCGGCGTACGTGGACGAGGTCGACTCGATCGCCGACCTCAACGACCACGCTGACCTGTTCGACGGCACCATCGTCGGCATCGAGCCCGGCGCTGGTCTCACCGACATTTCGCAGAACGAGGTCATCCCGACCTACGACCTCGCCGACAACTACGAGCTCGTCGAGAGCTCCACGCCGGCGATGCTCAGCGAGCTGGATGCGGCCTACCAGAACGAGGAGCCGATCCTCGTGACGCTGTGGCGCCCGCACCCGGCCTACGGTGAGTACGACCTCAAGGACCTCGAGGACCCCGAAGGCGCCCTCGGTGAGCCGGACCAGATCCACGCGCTCGCGCGCGATGGTTTCGGTGACGACCACCCGGAGGCTGCGGCGGCGCTCGAGAACTTCCAGTTCGACAACGAAACCATCGCCGAGCTGACCGTCCAGGTCCTCGAAGAGGAGGGCGAAGAGCTCGAGGGCGCTCGTGCGTGGCTCGAGGACAACCGCGACATCGTCGAAGCATGGCTCGAGGGCACCGACCTCTCGATCTGATCGACGAGCGATCGCACGCGTGTGGGGCGGGCCTTCGGGCCCGCCCCACACCCGTCTGCGGTGGGGATGGGGTTCCCCCACCGTGCGCAGCTCCGCATCGTCCCGTGAGGCCCAGGGTGTGTGGAGCGTTGCGGGGGCTGGGTGCGGCTGTTGTTCCACGGGTCGCTGTCGGGTGCGCGTGGCGGGGATGTGTGGAGCGTTGCGGGGGCTGGGTGCGGCTGTTGCTCCACAACTCGCCCCTCGCCCGGTGGTCTGGGTGGCTGTGGAACCGCTGGTGGTGAGGAACAACGTCACGCATGGGTCGGGCCCCCGCCAGAGGCGGGGGCCCGACCCATGCCACGGTGGCGGAGGTCAGCCGATGAAGCCGTTCTCCTGCAGCCAGTCGAGCGCGACGTCGGAGGGCAGTTCCTCCTCCGCCGAGACGCGAGCGTTGAGCTCGGCCATGGTGTCGTCGTCGAGCGCTGCGGTGACGGGCTCGTAGATCTCCTCGAGCGCCTCGCCGTACTGCTCGTAGATCTCCTCGGTGTAGATCGGGGAGACGTTGTACAGCGGGAAGAACGCCTCGTCGTCCTCGAGCACCTCGAGGTCGAGCGCGGCGATGCGCCCATCGGTGGTGAAGATCTCACCGAAGTTGCAGGGGTCGCGGTCGGCGGTCGCGCCGTAGATCACACCGGTGTCGAGGACGGAGACGTTGTCGGTCGGGAACTCGAAGCCGTAGTGGGCTTCCATGCCCGGGAGTCCGTCGCTGCGGCTCTCGAACTCCGACTCGACGCAGAGCGTCGCCGCGTCCGGGTCGGTCTCGAGCAGTTCCCCGAGGTCGGAGATCGTCTCGGTGCCGAGCTCCTCGACGGTCTCCTCGTGGGCGGCGATGCCGTAGGTGTTGTTGAACAGCGTCGGCTCGAGCCAGTACAGGCCCTGACCGATCTCCAGATCACGAACGGCGGCGAACTGCTCCTCACGGTCCGGGATCGGCTCGTCCTCCTCGTAGAACTCGATCCAGGCGGTCCCGGTGTAGTCCCAGTAATGGTCGATCTCGCCACCGGTCAGCGCCTCGCGTGCCGCGAAAGTGCTGCCGAGGTCGATCTCATCGATGACCTCCGCACCCGCGTCCTCGAGCAGGTGCAGCGAGATGTAGCCGAGGATGAGCTGCTCATCGAAATCCTTCGACCCGACGGTGATGGTCGCACCGTCCAGGTCCTCGGATCCCGGCTCGACCGCGTCCTCCGCGGCGTCCTCGGCCGCGGCATCGGGGTCGGTGTCGGGGTCGTCCTCGAAGTCCTCAGCACCGCACGCTGCGGCGATCAAGCCGGCAGCGAGCAGGGTGCTCGTCAGTTTCAGATGGCGTTTCACGGCGTTCCTCATCTGTCGGGGGTTTGTTCGTTTCCGTTGGCGTAGGTCGACGTACGGGTCGGTCAGCGACCGGCCCCTCACAGCCCCTTGGGCGTGAGGACGTCCTCGATGACGCCAGCGATGTGGTCGATCAGCAGCGCCAATACGGCCACCAGCACCGATCCGGTGACCAACACCGTTGTCCGCTGAAGCTGGAAACCGCTGAAGATGACGCGTCCCAGCCCGTCGCCTCCGGTCAGGAAGACGATCGTCGCGGTCCCGACGTTCAGGACCAGGGCCGTGCGGATCCCGGCGAGGATCACGGGCACCGCGAGCGGAAGCTCGAGCTTGCGCAGCACCCTTGCATTCGACATCCCCATGCCGCGGCCCGCCTCGAGGACGAACGCGTCGACTTGTTGCAGCCCCACCATGGTGTTGCGCAGGATGGGGAGGAAGGAGTAGGCGACCAGCGCGATCACGGCCGGCACGGCGCCGGTGCTCGGCAGCAGATCGGTGGTCCGTGCGACGTAGAAGATGAGGCCGAGCAGGCCCAGCGACGGAATCGCCTGCCCGGCGTTGCCCAGACCGATGATGGCCGGGGCGATGTTCTTGGCCTTCGGCCGGGTCGCGATGATCCCCAGGGGGATGGCCAGCAGCAGCACGATCACCGACGAGTAGATCGTCAGCTCCACGTGCGCTCGCGTGATCGCCAGCAGCCGGTCGAGGCGCAGGTTGCGTTCCTCGACCACGCCCAGGTCCTGGCCCTGGATCCACAGGTACAGCGCGAGCAGCACCAGCGCCAGGAAGATCGGCATCCCGAAGTAGTGCACGAAGGCACCGATCGGGGACCGTTGGTCGTCGCGACGCCCACCGCTTCCCTGATCGGCGGCGGCGGAGGTGGAAGCGAGATCGGTGTCGGCCATCAGCCGGCCACCTCCGCCGGGTCGATCAGCTTCTCCGCGCGGTAGAACTCCGCGCTCTTGTCGCGCATCAGCTGGATCGAGTTGATGATGGTGTCGATGTCGAGCAGGCCCTGGAACTTGCCCCGGGAGTCGATGACGATCGCGACGCCCGCGGAGCCGATGAGCATCTCCTCGAGGGCATCGGAGAGGGTGGCGTTCGGTTCGACGAAGGCAACCGCCGGCAGGCCCATCTGATCGACGGGTCGGTCCTGGCGGAAGTCGGGGGCGCGCAGCCAGCGGATTGGCCGGTGCTCCTCGTCGAGGAGTAGCAGCGCGGTCCAGTCGGAGTCGTCGAGCTTGCGCCGCAGCGTGGTCTTGTCCTCGGTGATCGAGCCGGTCAGACAGTCGCCGACGATGTCGATCTCGCGAATGCGCGTGAGCTTGAGGCGCTTGAGCGTGGCACCAGCACCGACGAAGTCCTCGACGAACTCGTTGGCGGGTGCGGTGAGGATTTCCTCCGGGGTGGCGAACTGGGCGGGGATCGACTTCTGCTCGAGGATCGCGATGCGGTCACCCATCTTGATCGCTTCATCGATGTCGTGGGTGACGAAGACGATCGTCTTCTGGAGCTCGTCCTGCAGGCGCAGGAACTCGTTCTGCAGCCGGGTTCGGGTGATCGGGTCGATCGCGCCGAACGGTTCGTCCATCAGCAGCACCGGTGGGTCCGCGGCGAGCGCGCGGGCCACCCCGATCCGCTGCCGTTGACCGCCGGAGAGCTCCTTGGGGTAGCGCTCACGGTAGATGTCCGGGTCGAGCCCGACGATGTCGAGCAGTTCATCGACCCGAGCCCGCGTGCGCTCCTTGTCCCAGCCAAGGAGGTTGGGGACGGTCGCGACGTTGTCGCCGATCCGGATGTGGGGGAAGAGCCCGATCTGCTGGATCACGTAGCCGATGCGCCGTCGCAGCAGGTCCGGATCGACGTCGGTGACGTCCTCACCGTCGAGGATGATCTGCCCCGAAGTCGGCTCGATGATCCGGTTGATCATCTTCAGGCTCGTGGTCTTGCCGCACCCGGAGGGGCCGACGAACACCACGATCTCGCCCCTGGGGATGTCCATGGTCAGCGACTCGACCGCTGGGACGTCGGTCCCCGGGTAGATCTTCGTGAGCTCCTTGAGCTCGATCATCGTGTCAGTCACGGAGGCCTCGTGGGATGGTGAGTCGGCCGATGCCGAGGTAGATCGTGTCGACGATGACCGCGAGCAGCACGATGATGCCGGTGCCGCCGAGGATCGCTTCGACCGACCCCGGACTCGGGATGCGGTTGATGCCGCGGCTGTAGATCTCCTGGCCCAGGCCGCCGCCGCCGACGAGCGCGGCGATCGCGGTGATGCCGATGATCAGCAAGGTGGCGACGCGGACCCCGGCCAGGATCACCGGCCAGGCGTTGGGCAGTTCGATCTTGATCAGGCGTGAACGCGCGCTCATGCCCATGCCCTTGGCCGCTTCCACGATGGCCTGGTCGACCGAGGTCAGGCCAGCCACGGTGTTGCGCACGATCGGCAGCAGGGCGTAGAACGTCATCGCGATGATCGGTGCGGTGTCGCCGATGCCGACGATCGGGATCAGCAGGGCGAAGAAGGCCAGCGACGGGATCGTCAGGAACCACGACGTCAGGTTGAGGATCGAGGTTCGGAACGTCTGGTAGCGGTGGGCGAGGATGCCGAGGAGCACCGCGATGACCCCGCCGAGGAGGACCGGAACCAGGGTGATGATCAGGTGTTCGCGTGTCTGAGTCAGGAGACTGCGTTGGATCGCAGGGTTCTGGAGGTACTCCAGGAAGCTGGCGATCGTCGTACCTCCGTCTCGGGAGCCCAGGGGAGACCGGGGCGCGGTGTCAGCTCACGTGGTGCGCGAGCCGGCATCTCCGGTCGGTGACGCGATCGCCAGCGCCGGTCCAGGTCGTCCCGTGGCGATCGTGCCGTCGTGCGCGTCCACCAGACTAGAAGGGTCGTAGGCATCTGGCCAATAGGCCCCGGCCGAGCGCGCACGTCACTGCGCCGTGGCAGCGCGGTCGACGGTGAGCGCAGCCGCCGGGGGTCGCGGTACCGTTCGCCACGCCGGCGGCGGTGCCGCCAGGCCTCGCCCCCGTGCTGGAACTGGCATACAGGGACGACTCAAAATCGTCTGCCCTTGCGGGCTTGTGGGTTCGAATCCCACCGGGGGTACCGTTGATGCTCGGACGGTCGGCTGAGGCGACGGGTGCCCGCCCGGGCCCCACGTTCGTCGCTCGGGGCCGCCAGCCGCTAGCGTTCCGCGGGCGGCGGTCGGTGCGGCGCACGGTCGCGTGACCCCGGCCCGTTGCCTGCCGCGCGGCCAGTGCCCGAAACCGCGTCGTCCCGTCCGATCCACGCCATCCGCCTCGACCCGATCCGGCTCAAGGGAGACCCCGACTGGCAGCCACACGCTCCATCCGCCGCGTACACGCTCGCCTCGCCAGGATCGGCGACGAGCTCGACGCGGCACGTCGCACGGAGCAGGTGCTGGTCGACCAGGTGCACCACCTCGATGAGCTGACCGCGGACGCCGACCTGCGACGCTTGACCGCGGAGACGCCGCTCGCCGACCAGGCGTGGCGAGAGGCGCGCACCGATTCCGACCGCCACACCGCTTCGCTCGAGGAGACCCGCCGACGGATCGCCGACCTGCTCGAGGAGCGGGACGCGCTGCTCGACCGGCTGCTCGAGCTCAGCACCGCCACCGGCAGAGGTTGACCGACGTGACCGACGCGACCGACGCCACGAGCTCTCAGCCCACCCGCGTGCTCATCGCCGAGGACGAGGCCCTGATCCGCCTCGACCTGACGGAGATGCTCCAGGAGGAGGGCTTCGACGTCGTCGCGGAGGTCGCCGACGGGGCGTCAGCCGTGCGGCTCACCCGGGAACTCGAGCCCGACCTGGTCATCCTCGATGTCAAGATGCCGGTGATGGACGGCATCCAGGCCGCGGAGGAGATCGCGCGTGAGCGGCTGGCGGCGATCCTGATCCTGACGGCGTTCAGTCAGCGCGACCTGGTGGAGAAGGCCCGGCGCGCGGGGGCCATGGCCTACCTGGTCAAGCCGTTCCAGAAGCACGACCTCCTCCCGGCGGTGGAGATCGCCGCCGGTCGTTTCCGTGAGATGTCCGGGCTGGAGCGTGAGGTCGACGACCTGCAGGGCCGGCTGGAGGCCCGCAAGCTGGTCGAGCGCGCCAAGGGGCTGCTGCAGTCCGAGGAGTCGATGTCGGAAGCGGAGGCGTTCCGGTTCCTCCAGCGGCAGGCGATGGAGCGCCGCCAGACCATGCGGCAGGTCGCCGAGCAGGTGATCGGCCGTCTCACCGACGACACCGACGCACCCGCGGAGTGACCTTCGGTCAGCCGGTGGTCGGGGACGCCGGGTGGGGCGGATAGCGGGAGAGGGAGAGATCTCACCCCACCCGGCGTCCGGTGGCGAGGGTCCGGTCGTGCGCCCCTCGCCGGGTGTCACTGGCGGATGACGCGGGCCACGCTACGAAACGGCTGTTACCGGCAGGTTTCGTCCGGATCGACGTCCGGTGACCGTTCTCGCCGGCGCCGTGCCGTGGCGGCCGAGGACGACCCCGGTCGCGGCGGCCCGTGGTGGTCAGTACAGCGCGCGAGCCAACCGGGGTCGTGCAGCCAGGACGGCGGGGTGGTCGTCACCGAGCAGGCCGAAAAGCGCCACCAGCTGTTCACGGGCCGGCTCACGGGTGTCGCCTCCCAGTTCCACGGCCGCCAGCAGCCGTTCCAGGGCCGCTTCGTGCTGGCCGTCCGCGGCGAGCGCCCGACCCAGCTCCAGCAGCGTCGAGCCGTCCGCCTGGCCGGCAGCGACCTTCGCCTCGAGGCCGGCCAGGTCCGCTCCCGATCGTGCGAGCTGTGCCCGGGTGGCGATCGCCTCCGCTGCCGGGTCCGGTCGGTGCGGATGGATCAGCGCCTCGGCTTCGTCCGGGTCGTCGTCGACGATCAGGTCCGCGAGCCCGATCGCTGCCTCCCGGTGCGTCGGCTCCAACGACAGCGCGTGCCGTAGGTCGACGATCGCGGCGTCGCCGGTGGCTGCGCGGGCCCGGGCGACCGCCTGGTCCGCCTCGCTCGGCAGCAGGTCGTCGATGAAGCGCTCGATCTCCGCTGCGGGGCGCGCCCCGGCGAACTGTTGGAGCAGTCGTCCGTCGCGGAAGCCAAGCACCGTCGGGATGCTCCGAGCGCCGTAACGGCTGGCCACCCCCGGGTTGGCGTCGACGTCGACCTTGGCGAGCACGACGTCGCCGCCACGGCGGGCCACCGCTTCCTCGAGCAGCGGGGTGAGCGTTCGGCACGGCCCGCACCAGCTCGCCCACAGGTCGGCGATCACGACGACCTCGTGGGATCGGTCGAGGACAGCGGCGTCGAAGCTGGCGTCGTCGACGTCGAACACGTGGGGTGAGGTGGCGGGCGAGGTGGTCACGGCGCTCCTTGCAGGCGACGGCGGGCGGGGGATCGGGTCGGTCCGGTGGGACAGGGTGCCGTGTCGGCCGTTGGACCGGGTGCGGTCACTACGCTCCGTCTCCGTCGTCGACGTCGATCAGGAGCCGGGTGTGACCAGCGACCGCCGCTCGATCCTGCTGCTCGATGGCCATTCGCTGGCGTACCGGGCGTTCTACGCCCTGCCGGACACGCTGCGGACCGGCACCGGCCAGCTGACCAACGCGGTCTACGGCTTCACCTCGATGCTGATCAAGCTGCTGGCGGACCGCGACCCGGATGCGATCGTGGTCGCGTTCGACAAGGGCCGCGACGAGGCCCGCACCGCCGCGTTCCCCGAGTACAAGGCCAACCGTGTCAGCCCGCCGGACGAGTTCCGCCCGCAGGTCGATCTCATCAAGCAGGTGCTGGAGGTCCTCCACGTCCCCGTCGTCGAGGTGGAGGGCGTCGAGGCCGACGACGTCCTCGCCACGCTGGCGACCTCCGCGGTGGACGAAGGGTTCCACGCGTACGTGGTCACCGGCGACCGTGACGCGATGCAGTTGGTGGACGAGGATCTGACGGTGCTCTACACCCTGCGGGGCATCACCGAGATGGCCGAGATGACGCCGGAGGCGGTCCAGGAACGCTACGGGGTGGCTCCCGGCGCCTACGTCGACCTCGCGGCGCTGCGCGGCGACAACTCCGACAACCTGCCCGGCGTCCCCGGAGTGGGCGACAAGACCGCCGCGAAGCTGGTGACCGCCTACGGCGACGTCGACGGGATCTACGACCACCTCGACGAGGTGTCAGGCAAGAAGGTCCCGGCGATGCTCGCCGAACACCGTGAGCAGGTCGACCTCAACCGGCAGGTGATGCGGCTGCGTCGCGATGTCGACCTCGATCTCGATCTGCGCGACCTGCGCCGCGGCGACGTGGACGCCCCGGCGGTACGGGAGCTGTTCGGCACCTTGGAGTTCCGCCAGCTCTACGACCGGTTCGTCGAGGAGGTGCTCGGTGAGCAGGAGGAAGCGGGCGCCGCCGGTTTCGAGATCACCCCGCGACGGCTCGAGCCGGGCGAGCTGCCGGGCTGGCTGGACGGGCTCGAGACCCCGGTCGCCGTCCTCGCGACGACCTCGGGGAACCCGCCGCACGTGGCCTGGACCGCCGTCGCGCTCGCCGCCGCCGGCCGCGACCCGGTCAGCGCGGAACTCGACGCCCTCGACGCCGATGACCTGGAGGCCTTGACGGCGTTGCTGGCGGATCCGACCCGTCCGGTGGCCACCCACGACCTCAAGCTCCTCGACCACGCAGCGCACGGTCGCGGGTGGACGGTCAGCGGCGTGGCGTTGGACACGGTGCTCGCCGCCTACCTGATCAACCCCGAGCAGCGCAGCTTCGACCTCGAACGGCTCGCGCTGCAGCACCTCCAGCGGTCGGTCGCCCCGGAGGTGGACGACGGGGACCAGCTCGCGCTCACGGTCGACGAGGCCGAGCCGGTGTCGGAACGGGCGCTGGCGGCGCAGGCGACCCTGGAGCTCGCCGATCACCTCGGTGCCGTCCTCGCCGAACGCGCTCAGACCGAACTGCACGACGCGATCGAGATGCCGCTCGCGCCGACGCTGGCCCGCATGGAGCGGGCTGGCATCACGCTCGACCTCGACGTGCTCACCGAGATCCGCGAGCGGTTGGCCGCGCGCGTCGATGCGCTCGAGCGCGAGGTCCACGACCATGCGGGGCGGAGGTTCAACGTCGGTTCCGGGCCGCAGCTGCAACAGGTGCTGTTCGAGGAGCTCCAGCTCCCCAAGACCCGCCGCATCAAGACCGGGTACTCCACCGACGCGCAGGCGCTGTCGAACCTGCTCGACGCCCACCCGATCGTGCCGGCCATCCTCGAGTGGCGGGAGGTCAGCAAGCTGCTGACCACCTACGTCGACGCGCTCCCACCGCTGGTGGACCCGCGGACGGGCCGGATCCACACCACCTTCTCGCAGACGATCGCGGCGACCGGCCGGCTGTCCTCGTCGCATCCGAACCTGCAGAACATCCCCGTCCGCCGCGAGGAGGGCCGCGAGATCCGTCGTGCCTTCGTCGCCGGCGAAGGGTTCCACCAGCTGCTGGTCGCCGACTACTCCCAGATCGAGCTGCGGATCCTCGCGCACCTCTCCGGCGACGAGGGTCTGCTCGACGCCTTCTCCGCGGGGGAGGACATCCACGCCACGACCGCCGCCAAGGTGTTCGACCTGCCCTTGGACGCGGTCGATGGCCCGCTGCGCGACCGCGCCAAGGCGGTCAACTACGGCCTGGCCTACGGGCTGACGGCCTACGGCCTCGGCCAGCAGCTACAGATCCCTCCCGACGAGGCCGCGGCGATCGTCGACGCCTACTTCGAGCGGTTCCCGAAGGTGCGGTCGTTCCTCGACGGTGCCGTCCAGGCCGCCGCTCGCGACGGGTACACCACCACGCTGTTCGGCCGGCGGCGCTACCTGCCGGATCTCACCTCCGACAACCGCAACCGCCGCCAGATGGCCGAACGCATGGCGCTCAACGCACCGATCCAGGGCACCGCCGCCGACGTGATCAAGCTGGCGATGATCGAGCTCGACCGCGCCCTCGACCGCACCTCCCTGACGACCCAGGTGCTGCTCCAGGTCCACGACGAGGTGATCCTGGAGGTCCCCGACGGCGAGCTCGACGACGCCCGCGAGGTGGTGGTCGACACGCTCAGCCAGGTGGTCGACCTCGCCGTGCCCCTCGACGTGGACACCGCCCTGGGACGCACGTGGTTCGAGGCCCAGAAGCACTGACCAGGGTCGGGATCCGGCCCGCGAGGTCGCGTTGCGGTGGCCCCCGTCTGATGGGCCGGAGAGCCCAGCCGGGTTGACGCTTCGCAGCCACCTGCGTCGCCCGCTCGCGGGGTCGGTGACCTCGGTCAGTCCGCGGGGGCGTCGGTGTTCAGGGCCGAGCTGTCGTCCGACCCGCTCGGGGGTGGGATCGCAGCTTGCGGTACCGCTCCAGCGAGCTGGCCAGCTCGTCGAGCGTGGCCGTGATGAAGGTGGGCACGAAGGCCGTCACTCCCGTCTCGGGCAGCCGACGGACGACCTCCTTCCAGCCAGCGAGGTCGGTGGTGGCCAGGTCGTGGCCGAAGGCACCGTTGAGCTGGAGATCGATCAGCCCCGGCGCCAGGACGCCACGCGGCAACTCGATCGTGGCGGCCTGCGGCGGTTCACCCCAGCCGCTCGCGACGACGGTCAGGCCCTCCGCCTGCACCCACCCGGGCCCCCCTGAGCTGACCAGCCAGCAGGAGCGTGGGCGCAACGATGACCGCCACGTCGCCGACCCTCTCCTGCGTGCCCGCCTGCCGACGGCTCGACCGGACCATCGACCACGGTCGGGCTGGTCCACCTCACCCACCTCGCCGCGGCCGCTCACGATGGTGGTCCGTGCGCGCACGCACCGGTATAGGGGCTTTCGACCCGGGTGTTTCGGCGCCCGGAGAGCGCCTGGCGGCAGGTAGTTCCCGCCAGTCGCTCACGTTGGTATGGGCCATCGAAACGGGTGGCCTATACCAGTATTTTCGGTGTAGACCGTTGCGGTCTGGGATTGCGGAGGTCGGTACACGGCACTGGCGCACAGGTTCTCGCTGCCGATGCGGCTAGGGAGGCATCACGTGGACATCGTCACCGACGTACTTGAGTTTCTCGCCAACAACATCTTCAGCGAGGTCGCGATCCTGATCGGGCTGATCACGGTCGTCGGTCTCGTCCTGCAGCGCACTCCCGTCGAGGACACCATCTCGGGTGCGATCCGCGCCACGATCGGCGTGATCATCCTCTTCGTCGGCGTCGACGTCTTCGTTGAGGGTCTCGTCGCCTTTCAGACCATCGTGGGCAGCGCGGTCGGGCTCGAACCGCCGGAGGCCACCAACACGCTCGGGGACTTCCTCGGCACCCACGGGGGCAGCATCGCGTTGATCATCGCGCTGGGGTTCTTGATCCACCTCGTCGTGGTGCGCGCCCTCAACACCCGCTACGTCTATCTCACCGGCCACCTGCTCTTCTGGATCGCGGTGATCACCGCGGCTGCGCTCGTCGAGGTCTTCGGCGACGTCGAGCGCTGGACCCTGGTGGTGTCGGGTGCGGTCGTCGTGGCGCTGTACTGGACCATCCAACCGCTCGTGCTCGCGCCGCTGATGCGCAAGGTGATCGGCAGCGACGACTTCGGGTTCGGCCACACCAGCAGCCTCGCCTGCTGGATGGCTGGTCGCCTCGGCAAGCCCCTGGGGACCAAGGAGGAGCACGACACCGAGAACATCAACATGCCCAAGCGACTGTCCTTCTTCAAGGACATCAACGTCTCGACCGCCGTGGTGATCATGCTGATCATCCTGGTGGCGGCCTTCTTCGCCGATCAGGCCGTGCTCGCCGAGCAGGCGGCAGGCTACGACGAGGACATCAACCCCTGGGTCTGGACGCTGATCGCCGGTCTGCGTTTCGCCGCCGGCATCGCCATCCTGCTCTACGGCGTGCGGATGTTCCTGGCCGAGATCGTGCCGGCCTTCAAGGGCATCAGCGAGCGGCTGATCCCCAACTCCCGCCCTGCCCTCGACGCTCCAGTCATCTTCCCCTTCGCTCCCACGGCGGTGATGGTCGGCTTCGTGTCATCGACCGCGATCTTCCTGGTCTTCATGGGCATCTTCGCGGCGGCCGGCTGGTTCGTGCTGGTGCCACCGATGATCATGCTTTTCTTCCCCGGCGCTGCGGCCGCGGTGTTCGGCAACGCCATCGCCGGCTGGCGAGGTGCGGTCCTCGGAGGGCTCATCAACGGCACGTTCCTGGCCATCGGCCAAGCGGTGACCTGGGGCATGCTGTCCGACACCGCCCCGGAACTGGCCACCCTGGCCGACCCCGACTGGTACGTCATCGCCTGGCTGGTCCTGGGCATCGGCACGATCTTCAGCGGCATGGGCGACGCGGGCATCTGGATGGTGCCGGTCGTGATCACCGTGATCTTCGCCGTGTGGTTCGTGCTGCTGCGACGCCACCGCCGCGAGGACCTACCTCTTGGTGCGATCTCGGGTGACTCGCCGTTCGAACGTCCCGACGCGCCCGTCCGCACCGGCCCGAGCAAGGAGGGAGACGATGGCGGCACGACCTGAGCCGTTGAAGGTCCTCTCGGTCTGTGGCGTCGGCATGGGTTCGAGCCTGATGTTGCGCATGACGGTCGAGGATGTCCTCAAGAAGATGGGCGTCGAGGCGAAGGTGGAAGCCACCGACGTCTCCAGCGCTCGGGGCATGCAGGCCGACGTGATCGTCGGCCAGGGCATGCACACCGAAGCGTTCGAGGGCAAGGCGCCGGTCGTGGTCGCCATCACGAACTTCATGGACAAGGACGCCCTCGAGACACAGCTGACCGAGGCCTTCAAGGATCAGGGCTGGCTGGAGTGAGCACATGACCGAGGATCTGGAGGGGGGCGTGCTGGCCGCACGTGCCCGCCGGCGGGCCACCGACTGGCGGGACGCGGTGCACCAGGCCTGTGCCCCCCTCCTCGAGGCAGACACGATCACCGATGAGTACCCGCGACGGTGCGTGGAGATGGTCGAGGAGCACGGCCCCTACGTCGTGCTCGCCCCCGGCCTCGCCCTGGCCCACGCGCGCCCCGAGGACGGGGTGCGCCGCCTCGGCGTGGCCGTCATCACCCTCACCGAGCCAGTGGACTTCGGCCATCCCGACAACGACCCCGTCGACGTGGTGTTCGCGTTCGGCTCACCGGATGCCGATCAGCACGTCAGCCTGCTGTCCTCCCTGGCGAGGCATCTGGTCGCCGGCCTGGCGGATCGTCTCCGGATCGCCGTCGGTGACCACGAGGCCCAACAGGCCCTGGAGGAGATCCGTGATGACGACTGATCGGGCGAGCGACTTCGGCGAGACCATGCGCGAGCACCTGCGCGAGGCCGAGGAGCGCAACTTCGACGCGATCGATCGGATTGTCGAGCGCGTCCTTGGCGCCGTGAGCGACGGCGCCCGGCTCCACGTGACGGGCACCGGCCACTCCAGCGGGCTGGTGCTCGAGGCGTTCTACCGTGCCGGTGGGCTGGCCTGCGTCAATCCCATCACGCACCCGGGGCTGGTCCCGTTGGCCGGTGGCATCGCCAGCACGGTGCTGGAGCGCACCAGCGATCTGGCTGAGGTGCTGCTCGCCCAGGCCGCTCCCGCCGCCGGCGAGATCGCGGTCGTGTTCTCCAGCTCCGGCGCCAACCCCCTGCCTGTCGCGCTGGCCAAGGGCATGAAGTCTGCAGGCGTCTGGGTCGTGGCGGTCTCCTCGCTCCCCCATCTGCGTGCCGCCCCGGCCCGCGCGGACGTCAAGCTCGACGAGATCGCCGACGAGTTGCTGGACACCGGCGTCCCCGTGGGCGACGCAGCGTTCGAGACGGACCACGCCCGAACCGCGCCGCTGTCATCGCTGACGTCGATCTACCTGTGGAACCTCCTGCTGGCGAGACTGGCCGAGCGGGCCCAGGAAGCGGCTGTGGACCTGCCGCTGTGGACCAGCGCGAACGTCGTCGGCGGCGACGAGCGGAACGCTGCGCTCCTCGCCAAGTATCGTCCCCGGGTGCCCCTGCTGTGACCGTTCCCATGCGAGACGACCATGGTCAAGAGGCGATCTCCCCGCCGTGCGACAGCCGGTGAGAGGGGCCGCAGCTCCCCCAGCGAGGACCACCCGCCCCTGGCGGGCCGAGCCAAGGGGCAGCAGCTGCAGGAGCTTCTCGAGGACGTCGTCACCTCGAGCCAACCCGGCGAGAGGCTGTCCAGCGAACGAGAGCTCGCAGCCCGCTATGGCGTGGCCAGGATGACCGTTCGCGACGTCATCGGTCGCTTGGCCTCCCAGGGACTGGTCCACCGCATCCAGGGGCAGGGAACCTTCGTCTCCGAGCCGCGGGTGGCCCAGCCCGTCCGCCTGACCTCGTTCACCGAGGACATGGCCGCCCGTGGCATGGCCCCCAGCTCGATCGTGCTCGCACAGGAGATCGTTCCCGCGCCCGGGCCGGTCGCCCTGCGGCTCCAGTTACCGGCCGGTGAACCGGTTCTGCGGCTCGAGCGCGTACGCAGCGGTGACGACGACCCCATCGCCCTGGAGCGCAGCCACCTGCCCGCCCGCCGCTTCCCCGGACTCGAGACGATCGATCTCGCGGCCCGGTCCCTCTACGAGACGCTGGCCACCGAGTACGACGCTGAGCCGACCACCAGCGAGCAGCGTATCGCCGCCGTGGCGCTCACGGACGCCGAGGCACATGTGTTGCACGTCGCTGCGGCCACCCCGGCATTGCGCATCGAGCGGATAACCCGGGCTCGGGACGGCAGCGTGATCGAGTTCGTACGGTCGGTCTGCCGCGGCGATCGCTTCGAGCTGCACACCCACCAGCACCGCGACGCCGGCAGGTTGCGCGCAGGGCCGGACGATGCTCCATGAGCCTGCTACCTGCCGGGCTGACCGCGGTCGTGTTCGACATGGACGGCGTCTTGGTCGCTTCCACCGAGGCGCACGTCCAGGCGTGGACACGATTCCTCGAGGAGCGATCCATCCCGCCGCCCACGGCGGGGGTGCGAAGCCTGTTCGGACGTCGCGCCGCCGACGCACTGGCCCACCTGCTCGACCTCGATGCCGACTCCACCCAGGTGCAGGCAGCGCTCGACGACCTCGAGGCCTACGCGGACGCCCTGCTCGACGAGCACGGCCCCGGTCAGCAGCTCGTCAAGGGAGTCCCGGAGATGGTCGACGACCTGCGCGACTCGGGTTGGCGACTCGGCGTGGCGACCAGCGCACGCCGTCACGTCGCCGAGCATGCGCTCGGAACGCTACGGACGGCGGTCGAGACCCTCGTCGCCGCCGAGGATGTCACACGGGGCAAGCCCGATCCGGAGGCCTACCTCACGGCCGCTGCCCGGCTCGGCGTCCCCCCAGCGGCCTGCCTGGTGGTCGAGGACGCGGTCGTCGGCGTGCATGCCGGCAAGCGGGCCGGCATGCACGTTGCCGCCGTGCCGACCACAGCCCAGACCCATGCGCTTCGGTCCGCAGGCGCGGACGCCGTCCTCGACCGCGTCACCGACCTGCCCGAACTCCTCGCGAACCGCCGGACGGACACCGACCGTGACAACGGATGCGAGTCACCAACTCCAGGAGACGACCATGGCTGAACAAGTGGTACAGCTACCAAACCCCAGCGGGTTGCACGCAAGGCCGGCGAAGGTCTTCGCCGAGGCGGCTGCAGACATGGACGCCGAGGTGACCGTGGCCAAGGACGGCGACGAGGTGAACGCGGCCTCGGTGCTGAGCGTCCTGACCCTCGACTGCCATCAGGGTGACGAGATCACCATTCGCGCCCAGGGGCAGGGGGCGGACGAGGCGGTCAGTGCGCTCGTCGAACTGGTCGAGGACGGCCTCGGTGAGCAGCCAGCATGAGCCGCCACCTGACCGGCCGAGCGGCCGCACCAGGCGTGGCGCTGGCCCCGGCCGCGGTGATCCGTCCGCCCACCGTGAGCGACGACGGCGAGACCGGCACACCCGACGAGGAGCGGGCCCGACTCGATGACGCGCTGCAGCGTGCCGCGGAGCAGCTCGAGGAACTGGCCGGACACGTCAACCAAGAGCTCGGCGCCGACGAGGCCGAGATCTTCGAAGCACATGGCGCGTTCGCCAAGGATCCCGAGCTGGCCGACCGAGCCCACAAGGCGGTCGTGGAGGGCCACTCCGCAGCGGAGGCCGTCACCAGCGCCTTCGAAAGCTTCCGAGCCCTGCTGGAGGCATCCGGATCCGACTACCTCGCCGCGCGGGCCCAGGACCTCGACGACGTGCGCGACCGGGTGCTCGCTCTGCTGTCCGGTGGGACGTTGGAGGTCCAGGCCCCCAGCGAGAGGTCGGTCATCGTCGCCCACGAGCTCTCGCCGTCGCAGACGGCGACCATCCCACGCGCGGTCATCGCCGCGCTGGTGACCGAGACGGGCTCACCCACCAGCCACGCTGCCATCCTGGCGCGCTCCCTGGGCGTACCGGCTGTCGTCGGTGCGACCGGCATCGTCGACCTCGCCTCCGACGGCGTGGAACTCGCCGTCGACGGCCACGAGGGCGTGCTGATCGTCGACCCCGACGACGAGCAGCGCGACCAGGTGCAACAGCGTCTCGACGAGGACGCCCGACGACGCGAGGAGCTCGAGTCGCTGCGTGAACTTCCCGGCGCGACCGCCGACGGCCACCGCATCGAGCTCGCGGCCAACATCGGCGCCGAACAGGATCTCGCGGACGCCGTCGACGCCGGCGCGGAGGGCTCCGGTCTGGTCCGTACCGAGTTCCTCTACCTCGATCGGGCCGCGGCCCCCGACATCGACGAGCAGGCCGACTTCGTCTCGCGGGTGCTGCGCACCTTCCCCGATCACCGGGTGGTCGTACGCACCCTGGACGTCGGTGCCGACAAGCCGCTGCCCTTCGTCGACCGGGAGGAGGAGCCCAACCCCGCGCTGGGGCTGCGCGGCATCCGTCTGAGCCTGGCGCGACCGAGCCTGTTCCGCGACCAGCTACGCGCCCTGCTGGCTGCCCGTGCGGACGTCGGCGAGCAGGGCGGCCGCCTCGCGATCATGTTCCCACTGGTCAGCGTGCCCGACGAGCTCATCGAGGCACGCCGACACCTCGTCGAGGTCGCCGCCGAGCAGGACCACGACCTCCACGGGCTCGAGATCGGCGTCATGGTCGAGACCCCGGCCGCAGCGCTGGCCGCCGACCGACTCGCCTCCCACTGCGACTTCCTCTCGATCGGCACCAACGACCTGCTGCAGTACCTCTTCGCCGCGGACCGGTTGCTGGCCAGTGTCAGCGAGCTCGCCGACGCCTGTGACCCGATCGTGCTCCGCCTGCTCGGTGATGTGGCCGCCGCCGCCCACGCACATGACGCCTGGGTCGGTGTCTGCGGCGAAGCTGCCAGCGATCCCACCACCGCCGTCGCCCTCGTCGGGCTCGGCGCCGACGAGCTGTCCATGACCCGAGCGGCTCTACCCGAGGTCAAGGCCGCCCTGCGCGGCGTCACCCTGACCCAGTGTCGCGACGCCCTGAGTGCTGCGCTGGCCCAGACCGACGCTGAACACGCCCGCGACGTGCTGGCCTCCAGACCGTCCTGACCCCAACGGGTGACACCGCAGACGGAGGTCCCGTGGGCTGATGGGCGACCCGCCTCGACGATGCAGCGATCCGCAGCATGTCGCGGTCGGGCCACGCGCCAGTCGGTGGCTTGACCCCGCGGAGCTGGACGGAGTCGATCGTGACCTGTTCGAGCCGGGAACCGTGGCGCGCCGAGGCCATCACCGGGTCTGCGTGCCGTGCGTCGCGCTGCCGGCGACCGACACCTGGTGGTGTTCGGCCAGCGGCTCGCGATCGGCGTGCTCGGTCCGGTCACCGAGCCGGACAGCGACGTGCCTGCCGCGCAGGCTGCCGACCTTGGAGCACCGCCGGCGGAGGTGGTGAACCATGTACGCGAAGATGGCCAGACGCATGAGGTCCTCGAGGTAGACGCCGACGGCGAGGTCTCGTGACCGCCTATGGGGAGGATGCCGTGTCCGCACACAACGGAACGCGGATGCGGTGTTCCCGGCTTGCCTAGCTCGTCAACCGCCGATACCGAACCCGCCGTCTCGAGGGGCCGGCCTCCGACCTGGACCGGCGGGGGAGGGGTATGCGGCGCAGGGGGTCTCGAGGTCCTGTCCACACCCCACTAGCACGCGTACGACACGGATGACGACGTGCCCCGCACCGACCCCGATGAGCTGTGCTGCGGCGGGCAGCTTCCGCACGTCCAGGTCAGGGAACACGATGGCTGGGCGACGTTCCGCCTACGCATCGAGTGGCGCGGCTCCACCATCGGCACGGTCGTGGCGGCCGCCGCGGGTCTGTTCCTACCCCGACCCCCGACGTGGCTCCGTGACGTCGAACTCTGTGTTCGCACGACCACGGAACCGGCCGGTCGTTCGCCTCGCACCGGCCTGGCATGCCCCGTGGTGGCGCTTGCCCGGACGGCGACGAACAGGGCCTGGGGCAGGCTGGGCCAGGGCTGAGGGACGGAAACGGTCGAAGTCCCCTGGCGAGCCGAGCAGGGCACGGCAGTATGGACAGTGTCCTCGACGCTGCGGTCCCACTGACGTACGGGCAGCCGCGCGAGTTCCGGGAGCGCCGCGACGCTGGACAGGAAGCTGCACCGACAACCCCGTAGCTGACGGCTGCCCATCAACGTCGGAAGGACGGCGTGATGCCCGAGACCAAGGAAGGGTCCACGGTCCACTACCCCTGGTTCAAGCGTGAGGACGTCGACGGGTTCTTCGCGCTGTTCCAGAACAACCTGGCGAACTTCGCGCTGATCGCGATCCTCATGGCCGGGATCGGATTCCCAGCCAACATCATCTTCACCCGCATGATCCCCGGTGCCGCGATCGCGGTGCTCGCCGGCAACCTGTGGTACGCGCACATGGCCCGTCGGATGGCGGAGAAGGAGGGCCGCAGCGACGTCACCGCGCTCGCCTACGGCATCTCCACGCCCATCCAGTTCGTCTACACGTTCGCGATCCTCGCGCCCGCGCTGTCGATCACCGGCGACCCTGAGCTCGCCTGGAAGATCGGTGTCGCCGCGGTGTTCGTGGGGGGTGCGCTCGAGATCCTCGGCGGTGTGATCGGACCGTGGGTACGTCGCAACCTCCCACGTGCCGCCATGCTCGGAGCTCTCGCCGGCGTCGCGCTCACGTTCATCGCCGGCGAGTTGTTCTTCGAGACCTACGGGATGCCGATCGTCGGCAGCATCGCGCTCGGCATCGTGCTGATCGGGCTCGTCGCAAAGGTCGCCTTCCCCGGCAAGGTTCCGGCGACCCTGGTCGCCATCGTGGTCGGCACCGTGCTGGCCTACGCCTTGGGGCGCGCCAACATCGCCGATGTAGCGGGTGCGGCGGATCAGGCCGGCTGGTTCCCCCCACTGCCGACGATCGCCGGCTTTGAAGGCCTGGGCGAGCTGTTCGGGCCGCACAACGCGCTGCTCGCGGTGATCATCCCGATCGCGATCTACAACTTCTTCGAGACGATGAACAACGTCGAGGCAGTGGCTGCCCGCGGTGACAACTACAACGTGCGCTACGCACAGATCACCGACGGCGTCGGTACCTGCATCGGCGGTCTCTTCGGCGGCGTGCTGCCAACCACCGTCTACATCGCCTCGGTCGGCGCCAAGGAGATGGGCGCTGGTCGTGGCTACTCGATCGCCAACGGTGTCGTCTACCTGCTCGCTGCCACCTTCGGGGTGATCGGCGTGATCGCCGAAGTCATCCCGCTGGCGGTGATCGCCCCGATCCTGGTATTCGTCGGCATCGTGATGGTCGGCAACGCCTTCACCACCGTCCCCGTGCGGCACGCACCTGCGGTGGCGCTGGCCATGATCCCCTACCTCGCCAACTTCGTGAACACGCGGTTCGATGACGCGGCCGAGGCGCTGTCGCCGGCGGTCGTCCCGATCGCGCAGGGTGCCCTGATGACCGCCATGCTGTGGGGTGCACTCGCCGTCTTCATGATCGACCGGCAGTGGCTCAGAGGTGCCGTCGCCGCCGCCACACTGGCGGTGTTCGCGGCCGTCGGCATCATCCACGCACCCGAGCTCGGGTTCATGCAGGAGGCTGCGTCCGAGTTCGTGTGGGGTTACCTGATCCTTGCGGCCATGATGGTCGGCCTGCAGTACACGGCCAAGCCGTTCACCGAGGAGGAGCTGGCCGAACGAGGTCTTCCAACCCGAGTCGAAGCTTGACATCACGATCCGTGGCCACCGCCCACCCGATCCGGGTCGGGACGGTGGCCACGGCCGCCGCTGGCCGTTGACGCGGCTGCCTGCGCAGCCGAGCATCACCTCGGCCGGTCCCAGACGGTGCTCGGAGCCCAGACGAGGCTCCGGGAGCGGGCTCAGACGAGGTGGCAGACACCATGACGCGTTTCCAGCTGAACGGCGGCCCGGTGGAGGTGGGGGATCACCCACACCTGTTGGCGGCACTGCGCGACGAACTCGGTGTCACCTCGCCGAAGGACGGCTGCGCCCCGTCCGGACGATGCGGCTGCTGCACCGTTCTGGTCGACGGACGCGCGGTCCTGTCGTGCAGAACGCCGCTGGAGAAGGTCGCGCACACCAGTGTGGTGACCCTCGAAGGGCTACCCGAGGACGAGCGACGACAGCTGGCCGCCGCGTTCGCGAGCACCGGCGCCGTGCAGTGTGGCTTCTGCACGCCGGGGATCGTCGTGCGGGCCAAGGAGCTGCTGGATCAGCACGGTGGGGACCTGACCCGCCAGCAGGCGGCGAACCGGCTGGGGGCGCACCTGTGTCGCTGTACCGGCTACACCTCGATCCTCGATGCGATCGAGTCGCTCGCCGCCGGGGAGACGCCCGAGGTCTCTCCGATCGATGGCCTGGGATCCAACGGTGTCCGCTACCAGGCGGAGGAGCTCGCCCTCGGCGACCGTCCGTTCATCGCGGACCTCCGGGTCGAGGGGATGCTCCACGGCGCGTTCCGGTTGGCCGACCACGCCCGCAGTGAGATCCGGTCGATCGATACGGGCACCGCCGACACGATGCCCGGGGTGGTCCGGATCCTGACGGCTGCGGACGTGCCCGGCGACTTGCGGGTCGGGCTCATCGACCAGGACTGGCCGGTGTTCATCCCCGAAGGCGGACGGACCTCCTACCTCGGTGACGTGCTGGCCATGGTGGTCGCCGACACGCGCGCCCACGCCCAGGCAGCCGCCGAGGCCATCGAGGTGGTGGCTGAGCCACTGCCGGTGATGTCCGACGCCTTGACCGCGCTCGACGATCCCGAGCCGGCGGTCTGGGGCACCGACGACAACCTGCTGTCACGCTCGGCGTACCGTCGTGGTGACGTCGACACCGCGCTTGACGGCTCGGCGTACACGGTGCACGAGGTCTTCGAGACCCAGCGGGTCGAGCAGGCGTACCTCGAGCCCGAGGCCACCCTGGCGGTGCCCGTGGAGGACGGGCGACTGCACGTCTACTCCGGTGGCCAAGGGGTCTGGGACGACCGCGACCAGATCGCCAGGGTGCTCGGGACCGACCCCCAGCGCATCACGGTCGAGCTCGTCAGCAACGGCGGCGCCTTCGGCGGCAAGGAGGACCTGAGCAACCAGGCACAGACCGCGCTGGCCGCCTGGCTGCTGGAACGTCCAGTGACGTGCGCGCTGACCCGCGAGCAGAGTCTGCTGCTGCATCCCAAGCGCCACCCGATCCGGCTGGAGTACTGGGCCGGTTGCGATGCCGGTGGGCGGCTGACCGGGCTGCGCGCCCGCCTGGTCGGTGACTCCGGCGCGTACGCCTCGGTCGGCGCCAAGGTGCTCGAACGGGCAGCGGGGCACGCGTCGGGGCCGTACGCCCTACCGAACGTCGATGTCGAGGCGGTGGCGGTCCGGACCAACAACCCGGTGTGCGGTGCCTTCCGCGGGTTCGGTGCCAACCAGGCGCAGTTCGCGATGGAGGGCGTGGTCGAGCGGCTCGCCGACGCCGCGGACATCGACCCGTGGGAGTTCCGCCGGCGCAACGTGATCACGCCCGGCGCCGAGTGGGGTCCCGGCCAGATCATGGATGAGGGCGCCCAGGGGGCGCAGGCCGTGCTCGAGGCGGTCAAACCCCACTACGACCGGGCTCGGGCAGCCGGTCGGGCCTGCGGTCTGGGGCTCGCACTGAAGAATTCCGGGCTCGGCAACGGCGCATCGGAGCGGTCCCGTGCGACGGTCCGACGGGATGACGACGGCATCATCGAGGTCCGTCACGGCTGGACCGAGATGGGGCAGGGGGTGCATTCGGTCGCGGTCGCCGTGGCAAGCGAGGAGCTGGGCGTGCCAGGGGACCGAATCCGTGTCACGGTCGACACCACGCGTGAGCTCGGGGCCGGACAGACGACCGGCTCACGTGGGACGTTGCTGGCCGCCGGAGCCATCCGTGACGCCTGCACCAGGGCGCGCGAGCACGGCCTCGAGGTCGGCGTCGAGTACGAGGGCAGCTACCTGGTCGACTGGACCAACTCGCTCGATGAGGGGCTCGAGCACCCGGTGATCCACTCCACCTTCGGCTACGCCTGCCACCTCGTCGTCCTGGATGACGATGGTCGGGTGGAGGGAGTCGTCGCAGCGCACGACGTCGGGCGTGCGGTCAGCCCGCAGCGGTGTCGCGGGCAGGTCGAAGGCTCGGTGCACATGGGGCTCGGCTACGCGCTGACCGAAGACTTCCCCACCGATGACCAGGCCCGACCGTTGCACATGACGCTGTCGTCGCTCGGGATCCTGCGCGCCAAGGACATGCCACCGGTCGAGACGCTCCTGCTCGAGTGCCCCCAACCCGATTCGCCGTACGGGATCAAGGGGATCGGTGAGATCGGATCGATCCCGACCGCACCAGCCGTCGCCGCCGCGCTGCATGCGCACGATGGGGAGTGGCGCGAGCGGCTGCCGATGCGCCCGACGAAGGGGCTGCAGCGCAAGCGCTCGTCGGCGTAGGCTGCCGGGCGCCTCCCATGCCCCGGCACACCCTGCCGACCACCTGTTGAGCGTGTGGGGTACCGCGGGCGCGCTCACGTGGGTCCTGCCGTGATGCGGTGGCCTCGACGGGTGGTGGCGTCGGCTGGTTGAACGACCTCACGGTGTGGTTGATCCCGCAGCGAGCCGACCCTCGCCCCGCAGGCCTACCCGGGCAGGTGCGTGGTCGCGGTCGTCGGGCCGGCGTCGGCGTTCCAGGCCAGGCCCTTCGCGCCGACGTCGGTCACGCGCAGGTCGTAGCGACCGGCGGGGCCGCTCATCCGGAAACGGATCCGTCCGAACAGATCGGTCGTGCCCTGGACGGTGCGCGTCCGCTCCGGGCCGCTGACCTCGGCCTCCACGGCGACGTCCGGGCATCGCCGGCCGTCCACGTCCCGCACCTCGATGCGGAAGGTGGCGCGGTGCTGGCCGTCCTCCAGCACCTCGCCGTCCAGGACGTCCAGCGCGGCGACCTGCAGTGGTTCGGTGAACAGGCCGGACTTGGGGAGGGCGTCGGGCTGGCGCTCGCGTTGCGGAGTGGGGCGACGACGGCGACGACGGAAGCGCACGACGGAAGCCTCGTGACGGCGATGGAGGGTCTGCGGACGGTACCCGTCGGTCACGCCGCCGACGGTGGCCCCGCCCGGCGCCAGCACCCGGCGAGGTGGTCGTCGACGAGGCCGAGGGCTTGCATCGCCGCGTAACAGGTGGTGGGCCCGACGAACCGGAAGCCGTGCTGCTTGAGCGTCCGTGACATCGCCGTCGACGCCGGGGTCGACGCCGGGACGTCGTCGGGGCGCTGGGGAGGTGCGGGCGGCGGCGAGGGCGCGAAGGACCACACGAGGTCGCTGAGCGATCCGCCCGCGTCCGCGAGCCGGCGGAACGCGTGGGCGTTGCTGATCGTCGCTTCGATCTTCGCGCGGTTGCGCACGATCGTGCTGTCCGCGAGCAGCGCGGTCACCTCGTCGTCACCGAACCCCGCGACGACGTCCGGATCGAAGCCCGCGAAGGCCCGGCGGAAGGCTTCGCGCTTGCGCAGGATCGTCAGCCACGACAGCCCCGCCTGGAACCCCTCGAGGCACAGCTTCTCGAACACCGCGATGTCGTCGCGCATGGGGACGGCCCACTCGGTGTCGTGGTAGGCGACGTAGTCGGGATCGTCCCCGCACCACCAGCACCGCGGCTTGCCGTCGGGGTGTCGGCGGAGCCCGTCGGCGAAGGCCGATGCCGTGCCATCCTGGTCGCTCATCGTCCACCTGACGTCGGTCCCGACCCCGTGCGGAGGGCGGAACACCACCTCGCAGCGTTGACAGGCTGCGGGCATGCTGCGACCCTCTATCGTTCCGCCTGGTCCAGGTGCCCGGTTCGCCTGTCCATGCGTACCATCGCGCTCGTACGTCCCGCCCCGGCTCGACGTGCCGCGGCGAACCTACCCCGACCGATCCATCGACGAGAGACCGACGCCCCGATGTCCGACACCCCCGAGACCCAGACCTCCACGCCCGACGCCGACACCGGCATCGAAGCCAACCCGGAAGCGACCGAACCGGTCGTCATCAGCCAGGACCCGGGCGGCACCATGACCTCCACCGGCGACGTGATCGTCGAGAACGACATCGGTGACGACGAGTTCGAAGCCGCCCTGGAGGGCTCCGTCACCGCGATGGAGGACGGCAAGATCATCGAAGGCGTCGTGGTCAAGGTCGACCCCGACGAGGTCCTGCTCGACATCGGCTGGAAGTCCGAAGGCGTCATCCCTTCGCGCGAGCTGTCGATCAAGCTCGACGTCGACCCCAGCGAGATCGTCGCCGTCGGTGACGTGGTCGAAGCGCTGGTCATGAAGAAGGAGGACGAGGAAGGCCGTCTCGTCCTCTCCAAGAAGCGCGCCCAGTACGAGCGCGCCTGGGGCACGATCGAGCAGATCTACAACAGCGACAAGACCGTCCAGGGCTCGGTCATCGAGGTGGTCAAGGGTGGCCTGATCCTCGACATCGGCCTGCGCGGCTTCCTGCCGGCGTCGCTGGTGGAGATGCGGCGCGTGCGCGACCTGCAGCCCTACGTCGGCGAGACCCTCGAGTGCAAGATCATCGAGCTGGACAAGAACCGCAACAACGTGGTCCTGTCCCGGCGCAAGTTCCTCGAGGAGACCCAGAGCGAGTTCCGCGAGCGCTTCCTCACCTCCCTGCAGAAGGGTGAGGTCCGCGCCGGGGTGGTCTCGAGCATCGTCAACTTCGGCGCGTTCGTGGATCTCGGCGGCGTCGACGGGCTGGTCCACGTCTCCGAGCTGTCGTGGAAGCACATCGACCATCCCTCGGAGGTCGTCGAGGTCGGCGACCAGGTCGAGGTCGAGGTGCTCGATGTGGACCTCGACCGTGAGCGCGTCTCGCTGTCGCTGAAGGCCACGCAGGAGGACCCGTGGCAGGCGTTCGCTCGCGAGCACCAGGTGGGTCAGATCGTCGACGGCGAGGTCACGAAGCTGGTGCCGTTCGGTGCGTTCGTCAAGGTCGCCGACGGCATCGAGGGCCTCGTCCACATCTCGGAGCTCGCGGAGCGCCACGTGGAAGTCCCCGAAGCGGTCGTCAACGTCGGTGACCAGGTCGACGTCAAGGTCATCGACATCGACACCGTCCGCCGTCGGATCTCGCTCTCGCTCAAGCAGGCGCAGGTCGCCGACGAGCCGGCGGAGCAGGATCCCTACGAGTCCGCTCCGGCCGTCGAGACCGCCTACTCCTCCGGCGATGACGCCGCGCCGGTGACCTCCGGGTCGATGGCGGCCGCCTTCGCACAGGCCGGGTTCGGCGCGGATGCCGCCGATCTCAGCCCCGAGGAGATGGCGCTGGCCGAGGCCGACCTGCCCCCCGAGGAGCGGGCGGACGCCCCCGAGCAGCGGGCAGCCGCGGCCGAGGCGGCGGCTGAGGCCGCGGCTGAGGCACCCGCCGAGCCTTCGGAGCCTTCGGAGGCGGAGGCACCAGCGGAGCTTTCGGAGGTGGAGGAGACACCTGCGGAGCCCGCGGAGGGCGAGGCCGACGCCAGCGAGGACGACGAGGGCACGGCCTGAACCGGCCCTCGACCGGACGGGACGAGCCTGAGCCATGTACCTGATCGGGCTCACCGGCGGCATCGGTAGCGGCAAGTCCACCGTGGCATCGCGATTGGCGATGCACGGATGCGACGTGGTCGACGCCGATGCGGTCGCCCGCGAGGTCGTCGCCCCCGGCGAGCCCGTGCTCGCGGACCTCGCCGAGCGGTTCGGTGAGGACCTGCTGCGACCCGACGGCAGCCTGGACCGAGCGACGCTCGCCGCTCGTGCGTTCGTCGACGACCAGACCCGGGCGGATCTCGATCGGATCACCCATCCGCGGATCGCGGGCCGGATCGCCGAGCGCGTCGCCACGATCGGGCTCGACGCACCCGCCGACCACCTCGTCGTCGTCGACCATCCCCTGCTGTTCGAGACCGAGCAGGCCACGAGGTTCGACGCCGTGGTCGTCGTGCTCGCGGATGCGGAAGCACGTGTGCGGCGGCTCGTCGAGGGCCGGGGCTTGGATGAACAGGATGTCCGTGCTCGGATGCGTGCGCAGGTCAGCGATGCCGAACGCGAGCGAGCCGCGAGCCACGTGATCGTCAACGACGGCACGTTGACGGACCTCGAGGAGCGCGTCGACCGCGTGTACGAGGACCTCCGGCAGGCGGCAGCAGCCCGGTGATCGGGATCGGCCCCTGACGGTCGACGTGGTCGTCGCATCGGCGGAACCGGGGGCGATCGCCGATGCGGCGTCCGCGGGGCGTTCCCTCGGGATCGTGCCGGGTTCCCGGCCCGACCCGGGCATGGGCCAGCGCGGCGACGCCCTCGAAGAGGTGTGCGGCGCTGGTGTGCGACACGTTGCCGCAGCCGCTGGCGGAGCGCTGCACTCGGTCGCGTGCACCGGTCCTGCGTCACTGCGCGCCGCTACCTTGGACCGCATGAACGCACCTGCGCAACCACCCGACGACGCGTCCCGCCGGGACCGCTCGACCCTGCACCGCAACGTCCGTGACGACACGTCGTTCCGCGTCGTCAGCGACTTCGAACCGTCGGGTGACCAGCCCAGCGCCATCGAGGAGATCTCGGGGGCCTTCGACGCCGGGGAGCGGGCCGTCACGTTGCTGGGAGCGACCGGCACCGGCAAGACGTTCACGGCCGCGAAGGTCCTCGAGCGGATCCAGCGACCGTGTCTGGTGATCGCACCGAACAAGACGCTCGCCGCCCAGTTGGCGAACGAGTTCCGTGACTTCCTGCCGGACAACGCCGTCGAGTACTTCGTCTCCTACTACGACTACTACCAGCCCGAGGCCTACATCGCGCAGACGGACACCTACATCGAGAAGGACTCGTCGATCAACGACGAGATCG
>SKJX01000116.1 GCA_007121785.1 Nitriliruptoraceae bacterium | reverse complement strand
GCCGGCGGGCCGGGCGGCCGCTGGGCTTCAGAAGTCCTCGGTCGGGCCTTCGATGAACGGCATCATCTGGCGCAGTTCGCGGCCGACGACCTCGACCTGCTGGGCCTTGCCTTCGGCGCGCTTGCGCTCGAAGAACTCCCCGCCACCCTCGATCTCCGCCATGAACTGGTTGGCGAACGAGCCGTCGCGGATCTCGGCGAGGATCTCCCGCATCGCTGCCTTCGACTGGTCGTTGACCACCCGTGGCCCGGAGACATAGTCGCCGTACTCCGCGGTGGTCGATACCGAGTGGCGCATCCAGGAGATCCCGCCCTCGTAGATCATGTCGACGATCAGCTTCACCTCGTGGAGGCACTCGAAGTAGGCGGCCTCCGGCTGGTAGCCGGCCTCCACCAGGGTCTCGAACCCGGCCTGGATGAGGTGGCTGATCCCTCCGCAGAGCACCGCCTGCTCGCCGAAGAGGTCGGTCTCGGTCTCCTCCTCGAAGGTGGTGTGCAGCACACCGGCGCGGGTGAGTCCCAGCCCAGCCGCGTACGACTTGCCGAACTCCAACGCGGACCCGGACGCGTCTTGGTGGACCGCCACCAGCCCCGGCACCCCCGTGCCCTGCTCGTACATCCGGCGGGCGATGTGGCCGGGGGACTTCGGCGCGACGAGGAAGACGTCCACACCCTCCGGTGGCTCGATGAAGCCGAAGTGGACGTTGAACCCGTGGCCGAACACCAGCGTGTTCCCAGCCGTCACGGCCTCCTTCAGCCCGCCGTTCCACATGCTCTTCTGCGCCGTGTCGGGCGCGAGGACCACGATGACGTCGGCCTCGGCGGCGGCCTCGTTGGTCGGCTTGACGGTCAGCCCCTGCTCCTGGGCCCGTGCTGCGGAGGTCGAGCCCTCCCGCAGCCCGACACGCACGTCGACGCCGGAGTCACGCAGGTTCAACGCGTGCGCGTGCCCCTGGCTGCCGTAGCCGAGCACGGCGACCTTCTTCCCCTGGATCAGGGACAGGTCGGCGTCGGTGTCGTAGTAGATCGTGGCCATGTCGGGCTCCTGGACGGGTGGATGAACGGCGGTTCGCCCCGGCTCGTGAGGATCCGGGGAACGGCATCGCAGCCTAACGCGGTGCCTGCCGCGGACCGGACGCCAGCGCGAGGTCACGCGGACCTCGTGTCAGCCACGCGCGTCCAGCAGTTCGGCCAGGTGCTCGTCGGCCGTGGCGACCACGTCCGGGTCGAACTCCGTTCCGGCCCCGTCCCGCAGCGCCTTGGTGATCGCCCGCGAGGAGGTGTTGTGGTCATGGCAGACGATCTCGTCGATGCGGTGCACGACCGCGAGGATCCGAGCGGATTCGTGGAGCTGGGCACCTTTGAGTCCGTCGGGGAACCCGTCGCCGTCGAACCGCTCCCGCTGTTGGCGCACGGCGGTGGCGACCGCTGGACCGGCGGTCAGTTGCAGCAGTTCCGCCGAGCGCGCCGGGAAGGTCCGCCATGCCTCCAGCAGTTCGCCGGTTAGCCCGGCCGGTCCGCCGACGGCTTCTCCAGGCAGCCCGGCTCGGCCGACGTCGTGCAGATGGCCGGCGAGGTGGATCCGCGAGATCACCGCCGGGGAGCATCCGCGGGCGCGGGCGAGCTCCGAGGCCATCAGCCCGACGCGTTCCCCGTGACCGCGGCCCTCGGGCAAGGCTGGTTCGACGTCGTCGAGCAGGCGTACGACCGCTTCGAGCTCGGTCGTCACCGACACGCCCAGCGCCAGGTCCTCGGCACCGAGGACGGTGCGGGTGCCGTCCACGGCAGCGACCTCCACGGCCCGTCGCGCGAGCTCGAGCAGTTCCTCGCTGTCGTCGGCTGATTCAGGCCCGGCGTGGCCGACGACCATGCGCAAGGGCAGACCCCGGTCGCGGAAGGTGGCCGCCGTGCTGATGATGCGGTTGCCGAGTCGTTCCATGTCGTGGGGTGACATGGTCGGGCCGACCATCCCGAACTCGCCGTTACCGGTGGAGAACAGCTCGACCTGGACGGCGCCGGTCACGTGCGAGAGGAGCGTGGCGAGCCGCCGTTGCTGGACCAGGACGATCGTGTCGGGCGAGCGGACCGACCAGCGGTCGGAGACGACCTTGCCGTAGGCCACACGAGGGATCTCGTCGGCGTCGGCCAGGGACCCGATGCGTCGCTCGAAGCTCCGCAGGTCGGCGAGGCCGGTGTGCGGATCGATGCCTCGTTGGCTCGTGCCGGCCACGCTGCCGAAGCGCCGTTCGAACGAGGCGAGCAGCGCGGTCGGGGTCCGGTCGGTGTCGATCAAGCCGATGAGGGCTTCCTCGTTGCCCTCGCCGACGACGGCATCGGCACCGGAGCGGATCAGCTCGGCGGCCATGCGCTCCGCGCCGGTGTGCGCCAGCACGATCGTGCGTCCGACGCGGCCGCCGAGGCGCTCGCTGACCTCCTCGAGCTCCTCCTCGCTCAGCCGCGTGGAGACGACCAGGGCCTCGATCTCCGCGTCAGGGTCATCGACCAGTTCCGCGCCCGCCTCGCTCAACCGGTCGCGAGCAGAATCTGGCAAGCCGACGCTGCGCAGCCGGAGCGTCCCCTCGAGTGCCGGGGGGTGCCCCAGCGCGTCCAGCTGGACGGTCCTGATGGGTGCGTCGGTGTCGACCATCAGGCCGGAACCTCGACGTCGTCGTTGGCCGCCTCGACGCCTTCAAGCCGGGAGCGCCAGGTGCTGGCAGCCGCCACCTGCGAGACGAACGCGGCCCGCTTGCGCTTGCCGGGGGCGTTGGCTGGGATCTCCGCGACCCCGTCGAAGGTGGTGCCGAAGTAGGCCTGGAGCGCGTGCAGCGCCTCGTGCCGAAGCTGGGAGGCGCGCGCTTCGGTGACGCCGAGGTCGTCGGCGATGTCGCGCAGCAGCCGGCCCTCGAAGTGGTGTTCGAGCAGGACCTGCTTGGGTAGGTCGGGCAGGTGGGCGATCGCGGTGTGCAGCGTGCCGACCAGTTCGTTGGTCTCCAGGGAGGTCTCCGGCAACCAGGCCTCGTCCTGCTCCTGGACCCGGTCGGCGAGGGCGTCGGTGTCCCCGTCCACGTCCCCGACGGGCCGGTCGAGCGTGAGCAGCGTGGACGTCAGCCCGGCGGCGCGGCGTTCCCGCACCACCTCGACGTCCAGACCGAGCTCCGCGGCGACCTCGTCGTCCTCGGGGGAGCGGTGGTGGCGCTCCTCGAGCTTGGAGGTAGCGGCCTCGATAGCGCGCAGGTCGCGGCGCAGGCGGCGGGTCGCCCAGTCGCGGGTGCGAGTCGCATCCAGCACCGCGCCGCGGATCCGGATCGAGGCGTAGCGCGCGAACGGCACCCCGGTGGAGGGGTCGTAGCGGTGAGCCGCATCGACCAGCCCGGCGGCGCCGGCACCCCGGAGCTCGTCGCGGTCGACGTGTCGCGGGAATCCGCTGGCGAGCTGGTTCACCACGTGGTCGACGAGGTGGAGGTTGTCCTCGACCAGCTCGTTCGCCGCGTCGGTGTCCGCCCCCGCGGTCTCCATCGTGGTCTGCATCCCCTGCCTCCTGCTGTCCCGACCCGACGTGGTGTCGGGGAACCGGTGCGAACGCCGGACGTCGCGCGTCGCTACAGGGAGGCCATCGGTCAGGTGTCCAGGACATCTGAGCCAGCTTCACGGCTCCTTCACATCGCCCGCCGACCTCTTCACGGGCTCCGTCCCGGGGATGCCGTGAGCTCGTCGACCGATCGGCCCTGGGGACGACGGATCCCGTCCGGTTCTGTGGCGGGTCGTGCGCTCGGTGCGGTACCGCGGTGGCGACGCTTCAGTGCTCGTCCGCACGGTCGACGAGGGGGAGAGCGTGGCTGCGCGTCCGTCGTGGCCACCGCGCCGTACACCGAGCATGCCGAGGTGGGACCCGTGACCGACGAACTCGTCCAGCTCCTGGAGCGGCAGACCGGCGCCGTGCGGTCCCTCGAAGGGCGCTTGCGGGCCCTGGAACTGCTCGTGGCGGCACGTGAACAGCGGTTCGTCAGCTTCGCCCTGGAGGAACTCGAGCAGGCTGCGGAGCACCTCGCCGCGCTGGAACTCGGCCGGGCCATGGTCATGGACACGGCCGGTTTCGGTGCGGACGTCCGCGCCAGCCAACTGGTCGAGGCCGCTGATCCGGAGCTCGCCGGTCAGTTGCGTACGTGCATCGATGAACTGCGGGTCGCGACCGACCGGCTGATCGATGCCCGCGAGCGGGCGATGGCCGTCACCGTTCAGGGAGCCCGGGACGTTCGGCAGCGGTTGGAGGCTTCACAGGTGCTCGGGGTCGCGTGAGCCGATCGTGCTGGCCTGTCGCCCGGCGACCGGAGCCCCCCGCCGGAGGTGACCGGCGGCCGGACGATCAGGGCTGGCGGTCGTCGCCGTGGCCGGTGTCGCGTGGGGGCGCCGTGCGGGGCGGCGTGCCGGGCATCCGGGCAAGTCGCGCCCGCGTCTGGGCCGTGCGCTGCGCCGACTGGGTGTTCTCCGACTCGAGCTCTCGGAACACCTCCTCGCGGTGGATCTGCACCTCGCGGGGGGCGTCCACGCCGATGCGGATCTGGTCGCCGCGGACGTCGAGGACGGTGACGACGACCTCGTTGCCGATCACGATGGACTCGCCGGGGCGGCGGGAGAGAACCAGCACGTCGCTCAGGCTCCTGCGGGAACGGGCGCGCGCAGCGGCAGCTCCTCGTCGAGGATCACCTGCCGTGCGTCGCGCGAGCGGGCGTTGGCCACGAACGGTGCCCGGAGGTTGAGCAGCAGCTGGTCATCGTCGTCGACGGTGACCGAGCAGAACAGGATCGCGTCCTCGGGCTGCTCGATCGCGAGGGAGACCTGCTCGTCCCCGGGGAGTTCCGGTGCGTAGTCCGGGAAGAACAGCCACGGCACGGTCACCACCAGTGACAGCTCCGGGTCCTCCAAGCAGGTCAGCAGCTGGAAGGTCCCGTCGTCGGTCAGATCCGACAACGCGAAGCGGTGGGCGCGGGAGAAGCCGGGGATCCCGTCCTCGAACCGCAGGACGCCGCCCGCCTCACCGTCCGTCTCATCCGCCATGGCTCGATCCATACAGGGAACCCTACCGGTCGTGGTCGGCGCGGCGGCGCTGGCCGCCCGCGGTCAGCGCAGGAAGGCCACCAACGACGGTGGCAGCGCCTGGCCCAGCGCCTGGAGGGTCGCCTCGTAGCCGACCTGCTGGATCTGCATCTCCATCACGCCCTCGGCGACGTCGACGTCCTCGACCTCGGACAGCTCCGTGCGCACGGTCAGCTTCTGGTCCTCCGCGCGGGCCCGGGCCGACTCGACCCGGTTGGTGGTGGAACCGATGCCGGCGAGGGTGTCCGCGATCCGGTCGCTGGCAGCCTTCAGCCCGTCGAGCCGGGGAGCGACGTCGCCGGGGCCGCCGTTGCGCAGCGCGTCGGCCAGCTCGTCGAGTTCACTGAGGACGTCCCCTTCACCACCGGGGTAGGTCATCCACTCCTCGGCGGTGGTGTTGATGCGCACCTTCTCCGAGTCGCTGATGCGGCGCATGACCTGATCGTCGGTGCCTTCGAACCCCGGTGGGACGGCGTCGTCGACGGCTGGCCCCTCCGTGAAGCCCGCGAACAGCGGCCGGTCCTGGTGGGTGGCGTTGGCGATGCCGCGCAGTTCCTCCGCGATCTGGTCGATCTCCAGCGCCAGGGCTTCGCGTTCACCGGCGTTGGTGTTCGAAGCGCCGCGGTTGGCCAGCTCGCGCGCCCGGGAGAGGCGTTCGATCGCGGTCTGGAGCTGGCTGTCGGTCGCGGCGAGGTAGCCGCTGGCGTCGCTGATGTTCTTCAGGTTGCGCTCGTGGGAGGCGAGCGAGTTCTTCAACGACATCGCCCGGCGGGTGCCGGTGGGGTCGTCGGACGCCTTCAGGATCCTCTTGCCGGTCCCGAGCTCCGACTGTGAGCGCTCGTAGTCCTGCAGGCGCGTCTGCAACCGGTTCAGCGACCGGGTGACCATCGTCTCGCTGGTGATCCTCATGGTGAACCCCTGGCTCAGCGACCGACGAGGCCGGTGCGGTTGATCAGCGTGTCGAGCGCCTCGTCGACGGTGGTCATCACCCGCGACGACGCCTCCAGGGAGCGCTGGTAGCGCACCAGGTCGACCATCTCCTCGTCCAGGCTGACCCCGTGTTCCGCGTCGCGGGCGAGCTGGGCCCCCATCGCGACGTTCGCGGCCCCTTCGGCGCGGGTCAGTTCGGAGTTGACGGCACCGCCGAGGCCGACGCTCAGGTCGGCGAAGCGGTCGGCGATCGTGCGCTCGCCACCGCCCGGGAAGTCCACCGCGTCCGTCCGCAGGTCCGCGAACTCCTCCGCGTTGGTGGCGTCGTACGGGCCGGCGTCCGGGTCGGCGGACGCGCGTAGCACCGACGGGTCGTCGTCGGCGAGCACGATGGTGCCGGCGAGGTCGCCCGGATCCCCGACGTCGACGAGGGCGTCGCCACCCGCGTCCTGGTTGATCCCGTTGAGCGCGTCAGCGAACCCCTGAGCGAAGTCGTCGAGTTCGCCGCGCCACTGCGGCAGGTCCTCGGTCAACGCGGCCTGGATGCCGCGCAGTTCACCCCCGATGGCACCGGTCACGTCGGTCGTGGTGCCGTCGGCGGTGAGCTGGACGTCGTCGGCGTCCAGGCTGAGCTCGGCCGGGTCGTCGAACCCGTTGATCGGCTGCCCGTCCAGCGTGAGCTCGACCGTGCCGTCCTCGCCGATGCGGCCTTCGGTACCGATCGTGGCGGCGAGGTCGTCGACGAGCACGTCGCGTTGATCCAGCAGCTCCGGTCCGATGCGTGACGGATCGGCGTTGCCGATGCGACGGTCGAGGTCGTGGATCTCGGCGAGTTTGGCGTTGGCCTCGTCGACGACGGTGTCGCGCCGCTCGGTGTAGTCGTTGGCCAGTCGGTCCCAGCCGTCGGCGGTGACCCGCGAGGCCTCGGCGACCGAGGCGATCTCGGTCAGCACCTGGGTGCGGCTGGCGGTGTCGTCCGGGTCGTTGCTCCAGGTCTCCATCGCGTCCCAGAGGCGGTCGAGACGCATCGACACGCCCTCGTCCGGCTCGCCGGTCAGGTCCTCCATGCTGCGGAGGAAGTCGGCCCGGACGCTGGCCTCCTCGCCGTCGGCGGCGGCGGCCCGGAACCGGTCGTCCAGGAACTGGTCGCGCAACCGGTGGATGTCCTCGACCTGCACCCCGGTGCCGATCGGGCCGGCCGGGGACTGGTACGAGTGCGCGGCGCTGAGCTCGACCCGTTGGCGGGTGTAGCCGGGGGTGTTGGCGTTGGCCACGTTGTGGCTGGTGGTGTCGATACCCGTCTGGGAGGCACGGATCCCGGACAGACCGGTGTAGAGACCGACGAAGGACATGTCAGAGCGCCTCCCGGAGCCGGCCGCCGATGGCGGGGGCCGCCTCCACCTGTCCGGAGGCGTCGTAGGTCGTCGAGGTGGAACGGTCCACCCCGGTGATCTGGTCGATCCGCGTGCGGACCTCGTCGATCTCGGCGACGGCCAGCTCGCGGTTCTGCTGGGCGGTGGCATCCACCTCCTCGGCGAGGCGGCGGAACGCGTCCCGGTGGTCGGCGAAGGTGTGGTCGTAGGGTGCGGGTGCCCACCGGGCCAGTTCGTCCAGCGTCAGCTGGTCGGGCTCGATCTGCCAGCGTCCGGCCAGGTCGCGCACCGCGTCCTCGCGGCGCAGCTCGCCCTCGCGGAGCAGCTCCACGGTGGTCTCGACCTCGCGCAGCGAATCGGGCACGAACCGACGCTCGTCCGCGGCCAGCAGCAGGTTGGTGACCGTCAGCTTGTACAGCAGATGGGTCACGACCCGTCGCTCGTCCCAGAGACGACGGCCGAGTTCCTCGAGAGCAGCGGTGTCAGCGTCCATGTGACCTCCATCGGCCACCGATGCGAGCGCTGAAGCAGCCGACCGCTCAAGCATCCGGGGAACGGGCCGATGGTCTCCGCACGAGGAGGTCCACCGTGCCCGTCGCTGCCGTCGCCGCCCCTGCGGCGCCCACCGCCGAGCGTGTCGACACGACCGCTCCCGATGCCGGTTTCGCCGACGCGCTGGAGGCGGCCACCGACGACCCGGCCGCCGAACTGTTGGACGGCAGCACGGATGAGCCGCCCGCGGGCGACGCGGGCGACGTGGGTGGCCCGGCGGACGGTGGCGCCAGCAGCCAGCCGGACGGCGGGGAGCCCCTGCCGGACCCCACGGTCGACCTCGGCCAGTTGCCGACCGTCACCCTCGGTCAGATGGTGGCGGCCATCGTCGACGGCCCCGACCCGGACACGATGCGGCCGGAGGGCGGACCCGACGCGCTCACCACCGCCGGCGGCCCGGCGCGTCGGGATGCCTGGGGCGTCAGCGCCGATCGGCCGGCCTCGGCCGGTTCGGGCCACGGTGCGGCGGTGCTGGACGCCGGGGAGCAGTACCTCGGCGTCCCCTACAAGTGGGGCGGCACCAGCGCGAGCACCGGGTTCGACTGCTCCGGGTTCGTGCAGCAGGTGTACGCGGACCTGGGCGTCGACCTGCCGCGGGTCAGCGCGGATCAGTCGCGCGCTGGCCGCGAGGTCCCCGGTGGCATGGCCGCAGCGCAGCCCGGCGACCTGGTGTACTGGAACGGCGACGGTGACCGCCCCAACCACATCGGCATCTACGCGGGCGAGGGCAGGATGCTGGTCGCGCCGAGCTCCGGCGACGTCGTGCGCTACCAGGAGATCTCCCGGACCCCCGATGCGGTGCGCCGCGTCATCTGATGGCCGCTCGGGCACGGGGGATGGGACACCATCGGCTTGCCGGTGATCCGCCCGTCGGCGGGTCGCGACCGCGTACGTGCGGGTCGCCGGTGCCGGTTGTGCGGTGTGCGGTCATCGGGCCGAGTGGGAGCTACGCTCCGTTCCGTGTGGTCGGCCGGGGCGGCCGACCACGTCACGGTCGGTACGGCAGCGACGCCAGCGTCCATCGGCGATGACCATGCACCGCTGGCGGACGATCCACGGATCCCGGGGCAGGGGGCGAGCCAACGTGGCCAAGGTGCTCGCGGTCGACGACGAGGCGCAGATCCTCACCGCGGTCGGGCGTGGGCTGTCCCGGGTCGGCCATGAGGTCGTGGTCGCCCGTACCGCGCAGGACGGGCTGGACGCGGTCGCCGCCGGCTCACCGGAACTGGTGCTGCTGGACCTGCGGCTTCCGGATCTGGACGGCATCGAGGTGGTCCGCCGCTTGCGTGGCTGGACCCAGGTCCCGATCCTGCTGCTGTCCGGGGAGGGCTCGGACAAGGCGAAGGTCGCGGCGCTGGACGCCGGCGCCGATGACTTCATCGACAAGCCCTTCTCCATGGAGGAGCTGCGCGCCCGCGTGGGCGCTGCGCTCCGTCGAGCGGGTGGCAACGGCAACGGCGACGGCAGGTCGATGACCCAGGAACCCGCGCTGGAACGTGACGGGGTGCGCATCGACCTGGCGCGACACGAGGTGACCGTCAACGGCGACCTGGTCCGGTTGACCCCCACCGAGTGGCGGTTGCTCGAGGTGCTCATCGCTCACCCCGGACGGTTGCTGACCTACGCGCAGGTCATCGGTGAGGTCTGGTCCGCCCAGCATGGCGACGAGTCACGGGACTCGCTCCGGGCCCACCTGCGTTCGCTCCGGCGCAAGCTCGGCGACGACGCGAACGATCCGCGGTTCGTTCGGACCGAGCCAGGGGTCGGCTACCGCTGGATCGGCGGCGAAGCGACGTGACCTCGCCGCCGGTGGAACCCGCGACCGGCGACGGCGACGTCGAGCGCCGCCGTCTGGAGGCGTTGGACCACATCGAGGGTTCACCGTGGGCTGACGAGGAAGCGGCCCGGATCTTGGACCTGGTGTGCCGGGCGGTGTCCGCCGATCACGTCGGGCTCAGCGTTGTCAGCGCCGATCACTCGGAGCTGATGGCCACCACGTCCAGCTGCGCCGGGGTACGCGCTCCCCGGACGACCGCCGTGGCGGGGCGGGCCGTCGCCACCGCGGCGATGGCCGACGTCGTCGTGCGCGATGCCGCGGAGGTCGGCGACCATCCGCTGCTCGACGGTATGACCCTGCCGGTGCGCTGGTGCGCGGTCCCGGTCCGTGCTCCCGGTGGCGAGGTGATCGCCGCCCTGGAGGCCCTGTGGGAGGGGGACGCGACGCTGGAGGCAGCCACCGCGGCGGCGCTGGAGCTCGCCGCTGGCCACGCCGAGCACGTCCTCGAGCTGCGTGCCGAGGTCAACGAGTACCAACGGTTCGTGGAGCTGGCCCCGGATGCGGTGCTGGTCCTGGACGCCGCGGGGGACATCCTGCTGGCGAACCCGGCGCTGTGCGACCTGCTCGGATACGGCGCGCCCGAGCAGCTCATCGGCCGGACGTTCATGGACCTGTTGGTGCCGCAGGACCGCATGCGGGTCGCCGCGGAGCTCGGCCGGCTGCTGTTCTCCCCGCGGCGGATCACCCGGCTGGAGCTCACCCTGACCGGGGCGGCCGGCCACGAGGTGCGCTGCTCGGTGAGCTCGGGGAACCTGCGCGGCCCCCGTCGTCGCTTGCAGCTGGTCGTCCACGACCTCTCGGACCGGCTCCGTCACGAGGAGGAGCGCGCCCGGCTCTCGGAGCAGCTGGCCCGGGCCCAGCGGCTGGACGCCGTCGGCCAGATCGCCAGCGGTCTGGCGCACGACCTCAACAACCTGCTGGTGGTGATGACCTCCAACCTGTCGCTGGCGGGCGAATCGCTCACCGAGCTGGCTTCGCGGTCGCCGGGAGACGAGGTCACCTCCCTGGAACAGGACCTCGGTGAGATCCGCACCGCGGTGGAACGCGCCAACGACCTGACCGCGAAGCTGCTGGAGTTCGCTCGCCAGGACGATCGCAGCGCCCGGCCGACGACCAGCGACGTCGCCGAGGTGGTCGAGGCCGTGCAAGCGCTGGTCGACCGCACGTTGCCGCGACCGGTCCAACTGGACGTGCAGGTGCCGGACGCACTCCCGCCGGTGGCGGCCGACCCGGTCCAGCTCGAACGGGTCCTGCTCAACCTCATCATCAACTCCCGGGACGCGATCGACGGACGTGGCACGATCACCGTGTGCGCGGATCGGGTCGCCCCCAGCGACAACCTGGTCGTCGACCCCGCCGACACCAGCGAGCTGGCTGCCGGACGCGAGTTCGTGCGGGTGGACGTGGTCGACGACGGTGCGGGGATGGACGAGGTCACCCAGGCGCGGTCCCTGGAGCCCCTGTGGACCTCCAAGGGAGGGGAGGGCGGCACGGGCCTCGGGCTGGCGACGGTCGCCTCGTTCGTCGACGAGGTGGACGGGTCGCTGTCGTTGGACTCCGAGCCGGGTGAGGGCACCCGGGTGACGCTGCACGTCCCCTCGGTCTCCGACCGCGAGAAGCGCCTCCCGGGACGTCGTGACGTCCCCGTCGGTGGTGCACGGGTCGTGCTGCTGGAGCCGGGGGAGCGCACCCGGCGGGTCATCACCCGGATGTTGGAGGGCTCGGGCTACCGGGTCCGGGCGTTCGGGAGCGCGGCGGAGGCCCTGCGCTCGCTCGCGACCGACGGCGCGGACCTGCTGGTCGCGGAACTGTCGCTGCCGGAGACCTCCGGGGAGCGCGTGCTGGCCGTCGCACGGGAGACCGTGCCCGACCTGGGCGTGGTGGTGCTGACCACCGTCGACGGGCCCGGGACGCTGGACGGCACGCCGGTGCTGGTCAAGCCGTTCAGCCACACGCGCCTGCTGCAGGCCGCGGAGCGGGTCCTGGCGAAGCGCTGAGCCGGTACGGCCGGCGTGGGCGAGGTGTTGCGCGATGCGCGCGGATCGGTACGGACGAACCGCTTGAGCCGTGGGAGGTGGCGCCGACGGGGACGGGGACCGGCAAGGAAAGCCGGCTCGGGAACCGACACGGAGGTCACACCCGATGCGTATCAACCAGAACATCGCGGCGTTCAACTCGTACCGCAACCTGTCCAACACCCAGAACCAGCTGGGCAGCTCGCTGGAGAAG
>SKJX01000144.1 GCA_007121785.1 Nitriliruptoraceae bacterium | reverse complement strand
CCGCCAGCGCAAGCGGCATGGTCACCGACAGCTGAGCACCACGGTCCGGATCGAAGGGATCTGAGATGGCGACGAAGAAGGGCGGCGGCTCCTCCAACAACGGCCGCGACTCCAACGCGAAGCGTCTGGGTGTGAAGCGGTTCGGGGGTCAGGCGGTCACCGCGGGCAGCATCATCGTCCGTCAGCGTGGCACCAAGATCCACCCGGGCGACAACGTCGGTCGGGGCGGCGACGACACGCTGTTCGCGCTCGTCGACGGTTCCGTGCGCTTCCGTAAGTCCGGCCAACGCACCACGGCCAACGTCGACCCGGTCGAGGTCTGAGCCGACCGGGCGGCAACGATCCCAACATCGTGACGAGGGCGGCCCCTGCTGGGCCGCCCTCGTCACGTCAGACCACCGCGAGGGGGTGACACGTGGAGACGGCGACCTTCGTCGACGACTGCACCATCCACGTCCGCGGTGGTCACGGCGGCAACGGGTCGGTGTCGTTCCGTCGTGAGTCCCACGTCCCGCGGGGTGGTCCCGACGGCGGCGACGGCGGCAAGGGCGGGGACGTGATCCTCGAGGCCGATGAGAACGTCACCTCGCTGCTCGACCTGCACCGTGCGCCGCATCGTCGCGGCACCGACGGCCGCCACGGCGCCGGGATGGGCAAGACCGGCGCCGACGGCGATGACGAGGTGCTGCGCGTCCCCGTCGGCACCGTGGTGCGCGACCGCGACGGCACCCGCGTGCTCGCCGACCTGACGACCCACGGCCAGCGGGTCGTCGCGGCCGAGGGCGGTCGCGGCGGCCGCGGCAACATCGCGTTCGCCAACCGGCATCGGCGGATCCCCCGGTTCGCGGAGTCGGGCGAGAAGGTCGAGGAACGGACCCTGCGGCTCGAACTCAAGCTGATCGCCGACGTCGGCCTGGTCGGCTTCCCGTCCGCCGGCAAGTCGTCGCTGATCCGTGAACTGTCGGCCGCGACCCCGCGGGTCGAGGCGTGGCCGTTCACGACGTTGACCCCCCACCTCGGCGTGATGCGCGGCGGTGACACCGCCGACGGCACCCCGATCGATGTGGTGTTGGCCGACGTCCCCGGGTTGATCGCCGGCGCCGCCGACGGCAAGGGGCTGGGCGTACGGTTCCTGCGCCACCTGGAGCGCTGCCTGGTCCTGCTGCACGTGTTGGACGCCGCGCCGATGGATCCGGACCGTGACCCCGTCAGCGACCTCGAGGTGCTGCGCGAGGAGCTGCGGCGTCACGACCCGGACCTGCTCGACCGGCCGCAGCTGGCCGTGCTGACCAAGCTGGACCTGCCCGACGGGCGCGCGATGTCCGAGCTGATGCTGGCCGCGCTGCGCGACGCCGGCCTGCGCGACGTGATCGAGGTGTCGTCGGTCACCGGTGAGGGGCTCGACCGCCTGCGCTACCGGCTCGGCGAGATCGTCGCGGAGGAACGCGACCGGGTCGGCGACGTCCGCTCCGCACGCGACCTGGACGACGGCGACGAGGAGGTCGTGCTCCGCCTCACCCCGGCTGAGCCCGACATCGAGGTACGCCGCGAGCCGGACGGTTCCTACCGCGTGTTCGGCCGTCGGGTGCAACGTTGGGTGCAGATGCTGCCGCTCGACGAGCCGGACGCCGTCCGTTACCTGCAGGGCCGGCTCAAGCGCGCCGGCGTGGAGAAGGCCCTGATCGAGGCCGGTGCACGCATCGGTGACGACGTCGTGATCGGCACGGCGGTGTTCGACTTCGACCCCGACCCGAGCGACCTGCCGGCGGAGGAACGCGCCGCGCTGCTGGCCGCCGAGGCCGCGGCGGAAGCACGCGCGCTCGGCGAGGTCGCCGACGGCGACCCGGACGCGGCGCCGATCGACCCGGACGTGGCCGCTCCGGACGGGGACGAGCCGGACGGGGGCGAGCCGGACGGGGGCGAGCCGGACGGGGGCGTCACGGACGACGAGGTGTCGAGGTGAGCGCTCGGTACCGTCGTCCTGCGCTCGCGGTGGTCAAGATCGGTTCGTCGAGCCTGCGCGGTGCGGACGGGCGCCTCGACCGCGACCAGGTCGCCAACCTGGCCGCGCAGCTGGCTCGGGCACGGGCGGCCGGGACCCAGCTGGTGCTGGTGTCGTCGGGGGCCGTGGCTGCCGGGATGGGTGTGCTCGGGCTCGACCGACGCCCGGTCGACCTGCCAACCCTGCAGGCGGCAGCCGCTGCCGGGCAGAGCGAGCTGATCCAGGCCTACCAGCGGGTGCTGCAGGAGCACGGCCTCAGTGGTGCGCAGGTCCTGCTCAGCCAGGACGACTTCGTCCGTCGTAGCCGCTACCTCAACGCTCGCACGGCGCTGCATCGGCTCCTGGAGCTGGGGGCGCTCCCGATCGTCAACGAGAACGACGCGATCGCGACCGAGGAGCTCGCCTACGGCGACAACGACCACCTCGCCGCTCTGGTGGCCTCCATGCTGGACGCCGACCTGCTCGCGCTGCTGTCCGATGTCGACGGGCTCTACGACGGGGACCCGCGGACCCCGGGGTCCAGCCGGATCGACCGCGTCGACGACATCGAGTCGCTCGACCACGCCGCGATCGGCGGCGTGGGCTCCTACGTCGGCTCCGGCGGGATGCGCACCAAGGTCGGCTCAGCCCGCGTCGCGGTGGCGTCCGCGACCCACGCGGTGGTCGCCAACGCCCGTCGCGAGGAGGTCATCGCCTCCGTGCTGGACGGCGAGCCGGTCGGGACCTGGTTCGTCGCCCAGCCGCAGCGGGTCGAGGCACGGCGGCTGTGGATCGGCTACGCCCTGGCCGTGCGTGGTCGGATCCACGTCGATGCCGGTGCAGCAGACGCGTTGATCTCCCGGGGGGTGTCGCTGCTGTCGGTGGGGGTCGCGCGGGCGGATGGCACGTTCGCTGCCGGTGACGCCGTCGAGGTGGTGGATCCGGACGGGCGCGTGATCGCCCGCGGGTTGGCGAACTACGACGTGGCCGACGTCGCCCGGATCGCCGGACGCTCCACCAGCCAGGCCGCGTCGGACTTCGGTGCCGCGTACGCGCGGGAGGTCATCCATCGCGATCACCTGGTCGTGCTCAGCGGCGCGAGGGTGTAGACACTGGCTGCACCTGCCGATGTCCGAGGCAGCGTGGACGAGCCCGGTGGGGAGGGACGGCGTGGGGACACCGCTCGAGGATGCCGTCGAGGCGTTCATGGCCACGGTCGGCCAGGACCTGGCGGCGGTGGTCGCCTCGCAGGGGCTGGCGACCGACCGGGTCCGTGACGACGTGGACGCGGAGGTCGTCGACATGGTCGGCGCGTTCGTCGACGCTGACGCCCACCACACCGATGCGGCGCTCGCGGCGTACCTGCAGGTCGCTGGCCCGCGTTCGTCGGGACAGCTCGCCCGAGCCACGCCGGACGGCCTGCGGACGGCCGGGGTGCTCAACGGCAAGCGGTCGCTGTTGGGTCGACCGAGCCGGGTCTTCGGGGTGCTGCTCACCGCTGACCGCGGTGACGGCGGCGACCGCGCCTGGCGCTACGTCAAGGCGGTGACCCAGCTGGGTCGTGCGGTGGCCGCGGTCGACCTGCACGCCAACGAGGTCGAACTGGACGCGCTGCAGCGCCACCGGCTCGCGCTGCTCGATGCGATGAACCGTGCCGGGGTCGCCACGCCGATGCAGCGCTCGCCTGACGGCGGGTTCTTCGGCGGGGGACCGACCCCGACCGCGGTGCCCACCGCGGCGCCACCGAGCACGCACCGGCCCGGGACCGGGCCGGCCCGTCCCGCCCAGCCCCGGGCCGCGGCGCCGCCACCACCTCCCGACGCACCGCCGCCGGAGAGGCCGTCCGTCACGGCTGCGGACGGGCACGAGCCGACCCCGCCGCCGCGCGACCTCGACGTCGTCCTGGCCGAGCTCGAGTCGCTGATCGGCCTAGATCCGGTCAAGACGGAGGTGGAGCTGGTCACCGACCTGCTGGTCGTCCAGCAGCTACGTGAGGACCGCGGGCTGCCGACCGTGCCGAGCTCCCGCCACCTGGTCTTCACCGGGAACCCGGGGACGGGTAAGACCACCGTGGCCCGGCTGGTCGCGGAGATCTACGCCAGTCTCGGGGTGCTGGCCAAGGGCCAGCTGGTCGAGGTCGACCGCTCGCACCTGGTGGCCGGCTACGTGGGCCAGACCGCGGAACGCACCCGCGAGGCGGTCGAGTCCGCGCTCGACGGGGTCCTGCTGATCGACGAGGCGTACGCGCTGTCGCGCGGTGAGGAGCGCGACTACGGCCGCGAGGCCATCGACACCCTGGTCAAGCTCATGGAGGACCACCGCGACCGGCTGGTCGTGATCGTCACCGGCTACCCGGACGAGATGGCCGGGTTCGTCGAGGCCAACCCGGGGCTGGGCTCGAGGTTCCCGCGCACGATCCACTTCCCGGACTTCGGTGACGACGAGCTGGTCCGCATCGCGCATCGCACCGCCGACCAGGCCGGCTACCGGCTGAGCGAGGACGCCGAGGTGGCGTTACGGGATCGTCTCGGCGACGTCCCACGCGATCGCGGCTTCGGCAACGCCCGGCTGGTGCGCAACCTGTTCGAGGCCGCGGTCGCCCAGCACGCCTCGCGGCTGCGGTCGGTGGCCGACCCGTCTGTCGACGAACTGTCGGATCTCACCGCCGAGGACCTCACCGGTGCCGCCGACCGCCTGCTCGCCTGACCTCAGTCGTGCGGGTGACGGCTGGCTGGCCCCTGGCCGGCCGGTGGGACCGGTCGCGACGGGTGTGGCTGGTCGTTGGCCGATGGTCAGTCGATGAAGCTGCCCAGCAGGTCACCGAGGTCGCCCAGATCGGGGACCCCCGGGAGGTCCGGCAGGGACGGGAGGTCGTCGACGTCGAAGCCGCGCTCGTCGAGCTGGTCGCGCAGCTGGTCGGCGAGGGTTCGCCCGAGCAGCTGATCGAGCAGGTCCTCCTCCTGGTCGAGCTCCGCTTCGAGGGAGGCGACCTCCTCGCGGAGCTCGGCGACCTCGGCCCGCAGCTCCTCGTTCTCCTCCTGCACCTGCGCGGCGGTGCGGGCGTTGGAGATCGCGAGCGTCCCGGTGATCAGCACCAGGACGGCGAGCACGGCGACGGCGGTGGGCCAGATCCAGTCATTCATGCGGGCCAGGGTAGGCAACGGCGCCCGGCGAGGTCCCCTGGTCCGCCGACGTCCGCGGGCCGGCCGTTGGCCGTCACCGGCTGGGGTCGAGCACCAGCTTGCCGACGGTGCTGCGGTCCAGGATGTCGCGGTGCGCCTGCGCGGCGTCCGACAGGGCGTAGGTGCTACCCACGACCGGTCGGAGGTCATCGTTGGCGACGAGCTCGAGCATCCGCTCCATCGGGTCGGCGAGGTAGCGCTGCGGGTCGGCCATGCAGTGGGCGAGCCAGAACCCGAGGATGCCCTGCGAGCGACGCAGCAGACGGGCCGGGTCGACGGGTGACGGGGCTTGTCGCGACGCCAGGCCGTAGGTGACCAGCCGGCCGAAGGGGGCGAGCGTCGCCAGGCTGGCGTCCAGCGTCGGGCCGCCCGCCATCTCGAGCACGACGTCGACCTTGCCGCCGTTGGCGTCCTCGATGGTGGCCTTGAGGTCCTCCGCGCGTGCGTCGATCGCGATGTCGGCGCCCAGGTCGAGCGCGAGCTGGCGCTTGCGTTCCGACGACGCGGCAGCGATCACCGTGCCGGCACCGAACCGCTTCGCGAGCTGCACGGCCAGCGAGCCGACCCCGCCAGCCGCGGCATGGACCACGACCGACTCGCCCTCACGTACCTGCGCGGACGTCTGCAACAGGTGCCAGGCGGTCGTGCCCTGCAGCACCAGCGCCAGTGCCTGACCGTCGTCGACCACGTCGGGTACCTCGAACGCCAGACCGTCGGCGACCAGGGCCCGCTGTGCGTACCCGCCGCCGGCGACCAGTGCCACGACCCGACGGCCGTCCGGCAGGGTGCCGACGGCCTCCGCGCCGGGCACGAACGGCAGCGACTGCGGTGCGAGGTAGGTGTCCTCCGACTGGTGTGTATCGGCGTAGTTCACGCCAGCCGCGCTGACGTCGAGCACGCTGGTGCCCTGGGTCGCCTCCGGCTCCGGGTGGTCCTCGACCAGTTCCAGGACCTCGGGTCCCCCGAAGCGGGTGATGCGGATCGCGCGCACGGCAGCCTCCTGGTGGGTGTGGCCGGGCGGCGCTCGCTCGGCCCGATGTCGCGCCCCGGATGTTCGGGGACGTTCACACCGGTCTCGTCCGCCCGGACGTCTCTGTCAGGTGACCGCCACCACCTCGACGTCGCCCGACCGGTGGAGCGCCTCGAGCAGGACGTCCGCGTCGAGCCGCAGCGAGACCCCGTGGGCGCCCCCGCCGATCGTGACCGTGCCCGCGCCGGCGATGCTGGCGTCGACGATGACCGGCAGCGGCGTGCGGGTCCCGAACGGGGTGATGGTGCCGCGCTCGTAGCCGGTGACCGCCTGGGCAGCGTCTGCCTCCGGGAGCGAGATCCGGCTGACGCCGAGGTGCTCGCGCAGCTTCGGCCAGTCCATCCGCCGCGCCCCGGGGATGACCACCAGCAGGTGGTCGTCCGGGCCGCGTCGGACCACCAGGGTCTTGAGGAGCCGTTCGGGGTCCACGTCGAGCTTGGTGGCGGCGTCCTCGAGGCTCGTCGGCCGATCGATCGTGCGGACCTGGTGCGCGATGCCGATGGCTCCGATGGCTCGGATCGCGGGGGTGTCCGGCGGGTCATCGGTCTCGTCGGCTGTTCCATCCACGGCGGACCTCGCAGCAGGCTTGGGTCGGCGACGGCCGACCGCATCGGTGTCTCGGTGAGGGTCGCGCACCGTCTCCCACCTGTCAGCGCGGCGTCGGTTCCACCGTGGGTCTTGACGCCCCCCGGGCTCGTTCCGTATGGTGATGATATCAAAACGCCATTTTACTATGTGAAATGGCTGCTCGCTGGCCACGCTGATGTGGACCAACGCAGAGGTGGGAGAGAAGCATGATGGGAGTTCGTCAATCACGCCGCGGAGCGGCCGGCCGGTCGGTGATGGTGCTCCTCGCCCTCGCCCTCGTTGTCGCTGCCTGCGGGAACGGAGAGGAACCCGTCGAGGACGTCGTCGATGACGACCCTGACGTGGAGGAGGATCTCGATGAGGCAGACGACGACGTAGACGACGAGGCCGTTGAAGAGGACGACGAGGAGGAGGCGGCCCCGGATGACGACTTCGCGGAGGTGAGCGCTGGTTTCGTGAGTGCGATCGACCAGATCGGCCTCCCTGCAGCCCTCGATCAGGGGTTCTTCGACGAGAAGGGTCTCGACGTGAACGTCGCGGACCCGTTCGCCACCGGTGTCGACATGCTCAACGCTCTGGAGTCCGGGGAGATCGACTTCGCGCAGGTCGGGGTTCCTGCCATCGGTGCGATCACCAGCGGCATGGACCTGGTGTTGCTGGGCAACTACACCGGCAGTGCCTCACAGATCGGCATCGACGAGACGATGGCCATGGTCGCCAGAGAGGGGTCGGACATCGATCCTGACGACCTCTCGACGATCGAGGGCAAGAGCATCGGTGTCTCGGTCGGGTCGATCAACCACCTCTACCTGCTCGGCATGCTGGAGGACCTCGGCCTCAGCGAGGATGACGTCGACGTCGTCAACACCGATCCACCGGACATGCCGGTCGCGCTCGAGACCGACGGGATCGATGCGGCGGTGATCTGGGATCCGTGGCCGATCGTCGCTCTGAACGACGTCGAGGGCACGTACGAGGTGTCGCGAGGCGATGGATACATCGCGTTCATCGGCTACATCGTCGCGGAGCGCGAGTTCGTCGAGGAGAACCCGGACGTCGTCGAGTCGTTCCTGTCGGCTCGTGCACTGGCAGACGCGTGGATGCGCGAGCATCCCGATGAGGCTGCCGCGACAGCGACCCGCTGGCTTCCGGGGACCGAGGAAGAGGTCGCTGAGGAGGCCATGCAGTTCAACATCGAGCAGCTCGATCCGCGGATCTCGCAGTGCAACTACCTGGCGCTCGATGACTCGCAGGGTCGACTCCTGGACATCGATGCGATCGATGACACCGTCGATGTCGATGCGGTGTTCGAGCCGGATCACATCCTGTCGGTGATGGACACCTACCCCGAGTACTTCGAGGATCTCCCGGATATCCCCGAAGAAGCAGCGATCGAGGCTGGCTATCAGTACGACGCTGAGGATGCGCAGTGCCCAGCCTGATGGCGTTGCGGCGGCGGGCGGTGAACCTGCTCTGGTTCATCGCCCCGTTCGCCGCCCTCGCGCTCGTGTGGGTCGTGGCGGTCGAGTTGACCGACGTGCCCTCACGGGTCTTCCCGGCCCTCGCGGAGGTGTGGTCCGCGGGGGTCGGGATGGTCGCCGACGGGTCCCTCTGGCAACACGTCGGCGTCAGCCTCCAACGGACGGTGACGGGCGCCGCGCTCGCTGCCGTCATCTCGATCCCGTTCGGGATCCTGATGGGTATCAGCCGCCCTGTCGCGGCCTACTTCTCGCCGATCCTTCGGTTCTCCGTGGCACTGGCGGGGATCGCTTGGATCCCCCTCGCCACGCTGTGGTTCGGGTTCGGCAACCGCGCGGTGATCTTCATCATCTTCAACGCGGTGTTCTTCTCCCTGACCTACAACACCATGCTGGGCGTGAGCCGGATCGCCCCCGACATGCACCGTGCTGCTCGTAGCCTCGGTGCGCCCCGCTACCGGATGTTCACGGAGGTCTACCTGCCCGGCTCGCTCCCGAGCGTCGTGACCGGTCTTCGGATCGGTATGGGCTACGCGTGGCGAGGGCTGATCGCGGCGGAGATCATCGCGACCAGCGCTGGGCTCGGGTACATGCTCTTCCTCGCCCGGCGCTTCTACCACACCGACATCATCGTCCTGTCGATGATCATCATCGGCCTCATCTGGCTTGCGATGGATCGTTTCCTGCTCGCTCCACTCGAGCGGCGCACCGTCGAGCGCTGGGGCATGGTCGCGGGAGCGACCCGATGAGCGCCCCATCCGTCGCTGACCAGCGACCGGTCGTGGCGCCGACCCTCGGGTTCCGGCGGCGACTGCTCGACAACACCGTGGTCCGGAACGTCGGTCCCTTCATGCCGATCGTCCTGCTGTGGTGGCTCATCGCGGAGTTGGAGGTGTTCCCCTCCGCCTTCTTCGTCGGACCCGACGTGGTCGCGGTGCGGCTGGTGGAACTCTCCCGCAACGGCATCCTCACGGGGTACCTGGCCGACTCGCTGTACCGCTTGGGGACCGGTGTGCTCGTGGGCCTCCTGGTCGGGGGTGTCTTCGGGCTCATCATCGGGCTCAGTCGGGTCGCACGCCGCTTCGCGTGGCCACTGCTGGTGTTCTTCCAGGCGATCGGGGACATCGCGTGGCTGCCGTTGCTGATCGTTTGGTTCGGCTTCTCCCTCCTCTCGGTGACCGCGGTCATCGTCTACACGGTGGTGTTCCCGCTGGCGTTGAGCATCACCGCCGGTATCGCCAGCGTTCCCGAAGACATGCGTCGAGCCTCTGCGAGCCTCGGTGCCGGGCGGTGGCAGACCCTGACCGAGGTGGTGTTGCCTGGGGCACTCCCGGGGGTCGTCTCGGGGATGCGGACCGGCCTCGGCTACGGCTGGCGTGCCCTGATCGCGGCGGAGATCATCGTCGGCACCAGCGGCATCGGGTTCATGATGTTCGATGCGCGCCGGGTGGGGGAGGTCACCGACGTGTTCCTCGGGATGATCGTCCTCGGCGTGTTGTGGTACGCGCTCGACGCGTTGATCCTCGCGCCGTTGGAGCGGGAGACGGTCGAACGGTGGGGGATGGTCCGGCGTCCGGCAGCGGCAGCGAAGTGAGGGATGGACCGATGTCATCAGACGCGACCTACCAGCGTGCCGGCCGCCTCGAGGTACGAGCACTCGAGAAGCGGTACGACGATGAGCGGACCGGCGACAGCGTGCTTGCGCTCGAACGGGCGGACTTCGAGGTCGAAGGGGGTGAGTTCGTCGCCTTGCTCGGTCCGAGCGGCTGCGGGAAGACCACGATCCTCAACATCGTCGCTGGGTTCATCAGCCAGACAGCCGGGGAGGTCCTGGTCGATGGTCAGGCGATCTCCGGCCCCGGGGCGGACCGAGGCGTTGTCTTCCAGAGCTTCGCGCTGTTCCCGTGGAAGACCGTCCGTGCCAACGTCGCCTTCGGTCCGAAGATGCGTGGCATGGACAAGCAAGAGCGGCGCCAGCTCGCTGATGAGTACCTCGAACTCGTCGGACTCTCAGGCTTCGAGGACAAGTACCCGCACGAGCTCTCGGGCGGGATGCAACAACGGGTCGGTGTCGCCAGGGTGCTCGCGAACCAGCCGGCGGTGATGCTCATGGACGAGCCGTTCGCCAGCGTCGACGCGCAGACCCGCATGACACTTCAGGAGGAGCTCACCCGCATCTGGCAGGAGCGTCGTCCGACGATCGTGTTCGTCACGCATGACGTCGAGGAAGCGGTGTTCCTCGCCGACCGGATCGTGGTTCTCGCACCTCATCCCGGCCGGGTCCGTGAGATCGTCGAGGTCCCGCTCACGCGACCTCGCGTGTGGGACGACATCCTCGGCAATGACCGGTTCAAGGAGACCGTGCACCACGTCTTGGGCTTGCTCAAGGCGCCGCAGGTGACCGAGCAGCCGACGGTGGAGGCCGAGACATGATCCTGCTCCGTCGCCTGCTCTCGACGCTCGGCGGGAGGCTGCTCGTGTCGGCGCTCGTGCTCGTTGGTGGCTTCAACCTCTATCACCACGTGACCGGGCCAGCCAAGATCGATGACGAGGTTCCGGCCGCGGTGGATGACCGTGGGCAGGTCGACGTGGTGGTCTCCTTCCGTTTCGAGCCACAGCGTTTCCACATCCTGAGGGTCCAGGAGTACGGCCGGGTCTCCGGTGGCGATGAGAGGTCACTTGAGTTGCGTGCGACCACGATGGACGACGTGTACGAACTCTCCCGCATCTACTGGGTTGAGCGGATCGAGATCCTCGAGGAAGAGGTGTGGAGCCCTTCGTAGGGCTTCCTGACAGTGGAGGAACACATGGCAGTCGCGAAGGAAACCATCGACGGTCTCCGTGAGGTGGCCGTGGCATCCATCAGCGATGCGCTCGGACAGCTCGGTGTCGGGGGGACCATGGAGGCAGCGATCAGCCCGATCTTCGCCTCGAAGATCGTGGGCCCGGCCGTCACGGTTCTGGAAGAGGCCGCAGCCGATGCGGGTCCACCGGAGCATGCTCTCGAGGCGATCGACACGGGTGAGCCAGGCAGCGTGGTCGTCATCTCGCACGGTGGTGATCCGAACGTGGCGCTCTGGGGCGGGTTGATGGCCGCGGGCGCTCACACCCGCGGCCTGGAAGGGGCCGTGCTGGACGGGTCGGTCCGCGACGCTGAGGAGATCGAGCGTGACTTCGGCTTCCCCGTCTTCTCCAGAGGGACCTCTCCAGTGACCACGATCGGTCGGTACCGAACGGTCGCGAACGGTGTGCCCGTCACCTGCGGCGGCGTCGAGGTGACGCCGGGTGATCTGGTGGTCGGCGACGCGGATGGTGTCGCGGTCGTTCCAGCGGATCATGCGGACGAGGTCCTGGCTCGTGCACGGGAGATCGAGGACCGGGAGGCACGGACGACGGAGTTGATCAAGGAGTACGCCTCCATCCGTGATGCCGTGGCCGCCTTCGATCGGATCTGACCATGCCATCCAGCCCAGACATCGTCTCCCTGGGCGAAGCGATGGTCGAGTTCGCTTCGCCCGAGCCAGGGCCCCTGCGCGACGCTCGTCGCTTCGACGTGGGCTGGGGTGGGGACACCTCCAACTTCGCGGTCGCGGTGGCCCGGCTCGGTGGCCAGGTCGGCTACGTCACGCAGCTCGGTGACGACGAGTTCGCAGAGAGCTTGCTCGGCCTCTGGCGCCGGGAAGGCGTGGATACCACGGCCGTCCGGCGCATCGGGGACGCGTTCACAGCTGCGTACTTCCTCTCGCGCGGTACCGACGGCGCACACGGGTTCAACTACTTCCGAGAGGGGTCCGCTGCTGCGAGGATGCAAGCGGAGGATGTCCCCGTTGACTACATCCGTGGCGCCCGGGCGTTCCACACCAGCGGCATCACGCAGGCCATCAGCGACGGTGCGTGCGACGCCTCCTTCCGCGCGCTCGAAGAGGCTCGTGACGCGTCGGTCTTGACCACCTACGACCCCAATCTGCGTCTCAAGCTCTGGTCCGTGGATAGGGCACGTGCGATCGTGCTGCACACGATCGGTCAGATCGACGTCGCACTGCCGAACCTCGACGAAGCGCGGCTGCTCACGGGCCTCGACGAACCCGTCGCCGCCGCGGAGTCCCTCCTTGAGCGTGGGCCGACGGCGGTCGTGGTCAAGCTCGGCGAGGAAGGAGCACTCGTTGCGGACGCGGATGGAGCGCGTCGGATCCGCGGCTACTCGGTGAAGGTCGTGGATTCGGCCGGCGCTGGCGATACGTTCGACGCCGCGTTCGTGGTCGGTCTGCTGGCTGGAGAGTCGGTCGACGAGGCTGCTGACCTCGCGAACGCCGCCGCCGCACTGACGACCACGGGTCTGGGGTGCGTCGTTCCGATCCCGACCCGAGCTGAAGTCGACGGGATCCGCATCGACGCCGGAGCGCGAACCATCGGAACATGACGTGCGGTGGGCGCTGGTGGGGCCAGCAGTGAGGATTGGAGCATCCGATGAGCCAGGCAGCGGCGCGCGCGTTGCAGGTCCTCGAGTACGTCTCGTGCTCGGGACCAGCGTCGCTGGGTCAGATCGCAGGGGATCTCGGGTTCAACAAGAGCACGACCCACCGGCTCTTGGAGTCGCTGGTGAGCACCGGCTTCGTGTCCCAACAGCCGGAGAGCCGGCTCTACCGGTGCACGACCAAGGTCGTGCAGCTCTCCGGCAACGTCCTGGATCAACTCGAGGTCCGCGACGTCGCTCGGCCCACCCTGGAAGCGCTCGCGTCCTCGACGGCCGAGACGGCACACCTGGCGGTCCTCGAGGACCAGGAGATCGTCTACATCGACAAGGTCGAGGGTCGACAGGCGATGCAGCTGAGTTCCCGCGTCGGTGCGAGGGGAACCCTCCACTCGACGGCCCTGGGCAAGACCCTGCTGGCCGCACGGCCCGAGGAGGAGTGGGAGCGGTACCTCCGGACACGGGGGTTGGTCGCGCGGACCAGCAGGACCATCACGGATCCCGAACGGTTCCGAGCCGAACTCGAGTCGGTGCGGTCACGTGGCTACGCCATCGATGACATCGAGAACGAGGAGGGCATCCGCTGTGTCGCCGCCCCCGTCCGTGACCACACCGGACAGGTCACCGCCGCGGTCAGCCTGGCAGGGTGGACCAAGAGCATGACCCGTCGTCGCGTCACGTCGCTCGCGCGGGAACTCCTCGATGCGGTCGCGGCGACCTCAGCGAAGCTTGGCTTCGTCGAGGTGAGGTCGGCCGATGGCTCATCGATCTCCACCGGGCAGCACTGATGGTCGACATCGCGTCCTTGCTGTCGTCCGGGGTGGCGTTCGTCCTGCGAGGCGGAGACGCCGCGGAGGTGATCGACCGCGGGCTCTCGCTGGCCGCGGCCGGGGCCGTCGTGCTCGAGGTGACGTGGACCGTCCCGGAGGCAGCGACGGTCCTGCAGGAGTTGCAGTCTCGTACCGATGCCGTCGTCGGCATGGGGACCGTGGTCTCGCCCGACGACGCGGTCGCCGCGGTCGAGGCTGGGGCACGCTTCCTGGTCACGCCAGGTTTCCACCGACCGACGATCGACGCGGCGATGGCCTCGAGCCAAGCGGTGCTGCCAGGGGTGGCCACGCCCGGGGAGGTCATGGCTGCGCTCGCCCTCGGTCTGCGCACGCTCAAGCTGTTCCCGTCGCACGACGGTCCCGAGCACCTCGGTCGGCTCTCCGGTCCCTTCCCGGAGGTGCGGTGGGTGCCATCCGGCGGCATCGGACCCGGGAACGTGGGGCCGTGGTTCGACGCCGGTGCGTACGCCGTCGCCGTCGGTAGCGAGGTCACAGCGTTACCGGACGATGAGCTCTCCGGCGCGGTCGCCGCGATGTACGCAGCAGCTGATCGCAGACCGACCAGCTGAGCGGCGGCCGCCCGCTACCTACTCGGCAAGAGCAGCAACTTTCCGCTCGTCGTGCCGGATGTCAGATCGCGTTGCGCCGCCGCGGCACCGTCTAGGCCGTAGCGGGCGTGAACCCTCAGATCGAGCGCTCCCTGCCCAAGGAGCTCGAACACCGTCGATGCCCGCCAGTCGAGTTCGTCCGTGGATGCCACGTAGTGCCCGATGGCGGGCCGCGTGAGGAACAACGAACCGTGGTGGTTCAAGGTCTGAACGTCGATCGGATCGATGCTCCCTGACGCCTGACCGAAGACCACGAGGGTGCCGCGCGGCCGCAGTGTTCGAAGCGACGTCTGGAAGGTGTCGCGCCCGACGGAGTCGTACACCACGTCGACACCTTGCCCGTCGGAGAGTTCAGCGACGGCGGCGGCGACGTCCACATCGCGGTAGAGGATGACCTCGTCGGCACCGAGGCTGCGGACATCGTCCGCCTTCTCCTTCGTCGAGACGCACGCCAACACCCGTGCTCCACGGCGCTTGGCGAACTGCACCAGGAGGCGGCCGACCCCTCCGGCTGCGGCGTAGACCAACGCCGTGTGGTCCGAACGCAGCGGGAAGGTGGAGTGGCTCAGGAAGTGCGCGGTCGTGCCCTGGAGGACGGCAGCGGCGGCCGTCTCCAGCTCAACCTTCTCGGGGACGAGGACGGTGCGGTGAGCGTCAACGGCGTGCTGCTCCGCGTAGGATCCGAGCGCATCGAGCCAGGCGACGCGGTCTCCGACACGTCGGTGACTGACGTCGTCGCCGACGGCGATCACCGTCCCGGCACCTTCCATGCCGAGACCGGTCGGCAGATCCAGCGGGTAGATGCCGTTGCGGTGGTAGGTGTCGATGAAGTTGACCCCGGCGGCGGCCACCTCCACGAGGACCTGATCGGCTTCGGGCGCGGGTGGGTCGACGTCCTGGACCTTCAGCACCTCGGGTCCGCCGGTGGACTCGATCCGGATGGCACGCACGTGTCGCTCCTCGTCGGGCACCGTCACGGTAGCCCGGGGCCACTACCGTTTCCGCGTCCACCGCCGACGCCGACCGGGACGTCGGCGCTCACCCGGAGGCCGCGATGGTCGAGCTCGCGCTGATCGCCCACGACGCCCGCAAGGACGAGCTGGTCGCGTTCGCCCAGCGGCGACGTGAGGATCTCGCCCGGTTCTCGCTGGTCGCGACCGGGACCACGGGTGGGCGCGTCACGGACGCGACCGGGCTCGAGGTGACGCGGATGCGCTCCGGCCCGGTCGGCGGCGACGTGCAGATCGGTTCCCGGCTGATCGACGGTGGCATCGGCGGGGTGCTGTTCCTGCGCGATCCGATGACCGCGCACCCACACGAACCCGACATCCAGGCGCTGCTCAAGCTCTGCGACGTCTACGGCGTCCCGCTGGCGACCAACCTGGCCACCGCCGAGCTGGTGCTCGACGGGCTGCTGCGCCACGCGTCCTGAGGGTGACTGAGGTGACCGAGACCGTCGAGGTGCACCGCATCGCCACCGACGAGGTGGAGCTGGAGGCCGCGGTCCTCCCGCCGACCGTCGGGGTTCCGGCCGACGCGCCGCTGGTGCTGCTGCTGTCCGGGCTCGGGTCCCAGCGCACCGAGTGGCCGCAGGAGCTGCTCGACGGCCTTCGCGCCGCCGGTTGCCGGCTCGTGACGATGGACAACCGCGACTGCGGACGCTCCACCTCGATGGACGAGCGTCCGGGCGACGTGAGCGACCTGGAACGGTGGTTGCGTGGTGAGCCGTTCGCGGCCCCCTACCGCCTGCGCGACCTCGCGGCCGACGCTGTGGCCGTGCTCGACCACCTCGACGTCCCCGCGGCGCACGTGGTGGGACGATCGATGGGGGGGATGGTCGCCCAGCACCTGGCGATCGGGTGGCCGCAGCGCACCGCCAGCCTGGTGTCGCTGATGTCGACGACCGGTGCCGAGGCGGTTGGGGGGCCGTGGCCGGAGGCGTTGGCCGCCATGGCGCAGCCGACCCCCGAGACCCGCGACGAGGTGATCGAGGCCGGCGTGGCTCGGGCCCGCGTCACCAACAGCCCGACCCTGTTCGACGAGGATCGGGTCCGGGCCCGGCTGACGGCCTCCTACGACCGTGCGCACCGGCCCGAGGGCACCACCCGCCAACTGCTGGCCATCGTCAGCGACGAGGACCGCACGCCCCTCCTGGCGCAGCTGGCTGTCCCGACGCTGGTGATCCACGGGACCCAGGACGCGCTCGTGGACGTCTCCGGCGGTCGGGCGACGGCCGAGGCGATCCCGCGTGCGCAGCTGTTGGAGCTCGAGGAGATGGGCCACGACCTGCCCGTCGAGCTGCTGCCGATCGTCACCGCTGCGGTCGCCGGTCACGTCTGGCGGACCGAAGGCGCCCGCGGTTCGCCCGGCTCCTCCCGGGTGTCGTAGCCTCCGGGGGTCGCCGGCCGTTCCGCACGGTGGGCGCCCGGTGGTGTCGACCGTTCGGTCGCGCCAGCCCGCTCGGTGTGGCCGACCGTCGTCGTGCCGCTCCGCCCGTCACCCGTGCCGATCGCTGCCAGGAGCTGCCGTGACCGAGCCCGCCGCCGCCCCCGGCCCCGATCCGGTCGAGAGCTTCGTCAGCGTCGAGGACGCCCGGACCCGGCTGGAGGCGGCCGGCTACCTCGTCGACCCGGCGATCGAGACGGTGGTCTACCTCGCCGACCGGCTGCGCAAGCCCATCCTGGTCGAGGGCCCCGCCGGCGTCGGCAAGACCGAGCTGGCCAAGGCCGTGGCCGACGCTCGCGGCGCGGAACTGGTCCGGCTGCAGTGCTACGAAGGGCTGGACGAGGCCAAGGCGCTGTACGAGTGGAACTACAAGAAGCAGCTGCTGCGCATCACCCACGCCCGCGGTGGCGACGCCGAAGGGGGCGAGGCCTGGGACGAGGTCGAGGACGACCTGTTCGGCGAGGACTACCTGCTGGAGCGGCCGCTGCTGCGCGCGTTGCGCAACCCCCGCGACACGGTGCTGCTGGTCGACGAGGTCGACAAGGTCGACTTCGAGTTCGAAGCGCTGCTGCTGGAGATCCTGTCCGACTTCCAGGTGACGATCCCGGAGCTCGGCACCGTCACCGGTGACCACCACCCGTTCGTGATCCTCACCTCCAACAACACCCGGGAGCTGTCCGAGGCGCTGAAGCGACGCTGCCTGTACCTCTACCTCGACTACCCGACGGTCGAACGCGAGAAGCAGATCGTGCTCTCGCGGGTGCCGGAAGCACCGGAGCAGCTCGCCGATCAGCTCGTGCGCATCGTCCGCAGCCTGCGGCAGCTGGAGCTGAAGAAGCCGCCGTCGATCTCCGAGACGCTCGACTGGGCGCGCACGCTGCTGGAGCTCGGGTTCGCGTCCGTCGACGAGGAGGTCGCGAAGGGCACCATGAACGTGCTGCTGAAGTACCAGCAGGACGTGGAGAAGGCCACCGGCCACCTCAAGCTCCCGCCGCGCCCGGAGATGAACTGACCCTCCATGGCTGATGCTCGCGATCACCTGGCCGTGACCGGCGGCGAGGACCCGATGGCGGCCGACCGCCGCACGCTGATCATCGCCGGGGTGGCCATGGTCGCCCTGATCCTGGTCGGGGTCGTCACCTCCGCGGTGTTCACCGGCTCGGCCTGCGACGCGATCGCGCCGAGCCCGGTGGATGCCGGCAGCGCGGGAACGGACGTGCCCGGTGTGCTCGCCGACGCGTTCCCCGATGCCAGCGACACCGAGCTCGAGGCGATGGCGGACGATCTGACCACCCTGGCCGATGATCTCGGCCCGATCACCGGGATCGCGCAGACACCGGCCGCGACCGACCTGGCCGTGACCGACGCCGGCCTCGCGGCGCTGGGCTCGCAGGTCACGCTGCTCGACGACACCGGCAGCCAGGTCCGCGCGGCCGTCGAGCTGGACGAGGGTGTCCCCGTCGGCAGCGGCGACGCGCTGTACTCGCTGATGATCGAGAACCCGATCACGGGCCAGGTCGACGCGCTCCAGCCGCTGGACACCGCGGTGACGTCCGACCCGGACGCGCTGCTCGAGGGTCAGACCTGCCAGGACACCGCGACCGTCGGCACGCCCCTGGCATTCCACCTCGACGCCGGCGGTGGCGAGCTGCTGCTGCTGCGTATCGACGAGGACGGCAGCGACCCGGACATCCAGCTGCGAGACCCCGTCGCCGGTCAGGTGTGGGCGACCCGCCTGCAGCTCGACACCGCACCGGCCGGTGTGCTGGGGGAGCGGCTGACCGGCGGGCTCGGCGAGGACGTGGTCGTCCTCGGCGCCTGGACCGATCCGGACGCGCCCGAACGGGACGACCCGCGCATGGACGAGATCGTGGACGTCGAGGCGGTGACGGCCCTCGCGCGCGACTCGGGCGAGCCACGGTGGCAGCTCGACCGGGACGACCTGCGCGACGTGCTCGCCGCCGACGTCCCCACGGCGATCGAGGTCCGGACGGTGGGCGACGAGATCGCCGTCCTGGCTGCGGTCCCGGAAGCATCCGAGCAGGGATCGGTGGGACCCACGGAGGTCATCGGTGTCGCCGTCGACGATGGCGAGGTGCTCTGGCACCACACCCTCGACCCGGAGACCGGACCGACGCTCGGCGACGTGGTCACCGACGGCGAGCGGGCGTGGGTCGGCGCCGTCGACGACGCGGCCGGCATGAGCGCGATCGGGTCGCTGGACCGCGACGATGGCGAGGCGTTCCCTGTGACCACCGACGGGGGCGTCACCTCGCTGGCACCGCATGGCGACGTCGTGGTCGCCGTCGGCCCGGGGACCGTGGTGCTGCTCGAGCCGGACGGGTCCCACGTGGCCAGCATGGTGCTGGATGGTCGCGCGGCACTGCACCACGACCAGGGGGTCACGCTGCTGTTCGGTGCGTCGGACGGTGAGGACGATGCGGTCGCGGTCACGTTCGCGGACTGAGCGCACGACCCGGCGAGGCGAACGCAACCGGCGCTGACGACCGCATGACCACCAACGTAGAGACCCTCGAGCCCTCGCCGAGCTGACCGCATCGCTGATCGGTGAGGTCCACGCCGGCATCCGCGCGAGTGCCGACGAGGACCCCGAGAACGTCGAGGTGGTGGGCGCCGTCGCGCCTCGGCTCTGGCCGCGACGTTGGTGCGCGTACCCGGCTCACGGCGCCTCTGACGCCAGGGGGCGACCTTCGTAGATGACCTGCATGTCGGGCTGTTCGATCCAGCGGTAGTGCGCCCAGATGAAGGCGTGTTGGAAGGCCGCAGCCGTCAGCGCCGCCCGCGAGCCAGCGGCGACGGCGATGGCCCAGAGTGCCAGGAAGCCGAAGACGTACATCGCGTTCGGCGCGATCGCGAAGGCACCCCGGCGTACGAACGGTTCGCTGAACTCCCGGTCGAAGTGATCGACGCCGAGGGCGCGGCGCATGCCGAAGTAGCGGGCCACCGACACGAAGGTCCACACCGCTGGTGCGGCGAGCACCAGGGCCGCGGCGAAGGACGTCGTCCCCGGCGCCCACGACGAGCCTGCATCCGACACCGCCACCCCGAGCACGACGACGGGGCGAAGCACGAACAGGGGCAAGAAGATGGCACCGAAGGCTCGCAGGCCACCTCGACCGAAGCGGCGGGTGAACCACCGACCGAACAGCTCTGCCCGCCACCCCGCACCGGCAACCAGTTGGTGGACCACAGGGGCCAAGATCGCTGCGGCCATCCACGTTCGAGCCGGCAAGCCAAGCCAGGATCCGGTGGGTTGCCCGAGCCACCAGGCCGACCCGCCGAGGATCACCGCTGCCGCCAGCTGCCAGCCGAAGCCCTCGGTGCTCCTCAGCGGCGCGAACGTCTCGGCCATCCCGGGGAACCTACTTGCCGAGCGAGGCGGAGCGCGTTGGATCCCGCCATCGCATCGACGTCACGAAACGCTGACCAGCTGGCGGGCGGTCCGCCGCTGGTAGCGCAGGACCGACGGTCGTGCTTGGCTCGTCGGGACCGGGTGGTGAGCAGCATGTGGTTTGGGATCCTCGGCCCCCTGGGGCCGGTCGACGATGGGGGCGGACCTCGCATCCCCACCCCTTGCGCCGGCGAGGGCCGCTCACCGGGGAACGGGTCGGGCCGGTGATGCTGGGATGACGACCGCCTACCTGGCCGCCGAGGGCTTCGAGCGAGCGCTCGACGAGGAGCTCGCCCGAGCCGGCGTCGCGGTGGGTCTCCACCACGGTCGGCTCCGGATCAGCGAGAGCCAGCCGGTCCACGCCGCCTGGGCGGCGAACATCTGGTGGGATGCGGAGCGGATCGCGGTGAGCTCGATCGGTGACGCCGCGAAGGCGCTCCGTCGCCGACAGCGGAACTGGGCGTTGTACGCCCCCGAACACCGGGGGCGGGCGCAGCTGGTCGCCGACAAGCTCCCCCACGTCTCCGCACGGCCACTTGAGCTCGGCGAGGTGGCGCCCGACGCGCCGCTCGGGTCCTGGACGCTGCTCGAGCGCGACCTCGTGTTCGCCGCTCAGGAGTGCTCGAGTCCCTTCCCGAACGGCGTACCGCGTTTCGTCGAGAATCACGACGGGCCGCCGAGCCGCGCGTACCTGAAGCTGTGGGAGACGTTCGCGCGGCTGCGTCGCCAACCCGGACCGGGGGAGCGCTGCCTCGATCTCGGCGCGGCACCCGGCGGCTGGACGTGGCTGCTGGCCCGCTTGGGAGCCGAGGTCACCGCCGTCGACCGGGCTCCGCTCGCTCCCGAGGTGGACGAGCTCGCCAACGTGACCTGGCAGCGAGGCTCGGCGTTCGGCCTCGACCCGGCCGACGTCGGTCCGGTCGACTGGTGGTGCAGCGACATCATCGCCTACCCGGACCGGCTGCTGGAGTTGGTGGCGCGGTGGCTCGACTCCGGCCGGGTCCGCAACCTCGTCTGCACGGTCAAGTTCCAGGGCACGACCGATCACGATGCGGCCGCACGGTTCGCTGCGCTGCCCGGCGTGCAGCTGTTCCACCTGTCGCAGAACAAGCACGAGCTGACCTGCGTCGTGCTCGACGCTGCCTGACCGTTGGCCCCGCCGTAGGCTCCAGGCCGACGTTGTCCGATCAGGCGGCGCTCGCCCTCGAGGGTGCCGGGTGGGCGGATGGCCTCGACCGGATGCGTGATGACGCACCTGCGGACTCCGCGTGACGGTCCTGGTCGATACCTCCGCGTGGGTCGAGGAACTGCGCGCCCTGCTCCTGCGCGGGCCGATGGTCGCGGTGCAAGGTCTGCAGGACTGGGAAGATGCCGCGCAGCTCTACCGCTCCGCCCGCACGAAGGGGCTCACCGTTCGATCCAGCATCGACTGCCTCATCGCCGCTGTGGCGCTTCGCCGAGCAGCCCCGCGCTCGCGCTGGATCGGGACGACGAAGCCCTCGCGCAGGTGTCCGACCTCGTTCTCGAGCACCCGCAGCCGTGATGGGCCGTGGTGCCTTCGCAAGGAACCGTCCCCGGCCCCGGGCTTCGCCTGGGGTGCGACGAGGCACCGGCCGGTCAGACGTCCCGGTCGGCCGGTGTGTGCATCAGGGCGTCGTGCAGGTGCGCGACGACCTCAGGAAGGATCGGGAGGAAGCCGTCGAGGCTGCGGTGGTCGGCGCCCGGGACGAGCCGGACCGTCGCCGACGGGCCGCTCTGGGCCAGCCGCTCCGCGTCATCGGCCGGGACCGTGTGGTCATCGAGGCCGTGCAGGACGAGCACCGGCGCGTCGATCCGCGCGATGGTGTGCAGCGGCGCGAAGTCGTCGAAGCGGTGCCCGATGGTGCGCTCGATCGTCCGCAGCGCCGCGCGGACGAGCGCCTGCGGGGCGCGGTAGCTACGGAAGGAACGACCGATCATCTCACGGGGGTGGGCCATCGAGGCGATGCTCACGACCGCGGCGATGCGTGGGTCCCGGGAGGCGACCAGCAGCGCGGCTCCCGCCCCGACCGAGTGCCCGACCAGCGCGATGCGGGCCGCATCCACGTCGGGCCGCTCGCGCAGCCACGCGACCGCTGCGTCGAGGTCCTCGGCGAACCGAGGCATCGACATGAACTCCGCCGCGTCGCTGCGGCCGTGACCACGGGCGTCGACGAACAGCATCGACACGCCTGCCCCGATCACGGCCGGTGCCGCCGGCAGCAGGTCCTCGGCGGCGCTGGCCCAGCCGTGCATGACCGCCACGACCGGGTGTGCCCCGCCGTCGTCCGCCCCGTCGGCCGGCAGGAACCAGCCACGCAACCGCGCCCCGTCGACGGTCGCGAACTCGACGTCGTGCGCCTCCAGATCGAGGTCAGCCGGCGTCAGTTGGACCGAGCGCACCGGCAGGCGGTAGAGGCGCAGAAGGAGGGTTCGCAGCAGCATCCTCCGAGGGTACGGCGTCAGGTGGGTCCACCGTTCCCCCCAACAAGAGGGCTCTCGGACCCGACGGACCGCCGGGAGACCACGGCCATCCGCACGGTGGTGGACCTGCTGCAGCCGTCGAGCGGCGCTTCGCCGAAGCGTTCGAGGCCGATCCAGACCTCGTCCGACGCGAGCTCGGGCCCAACCGTCTCACCCTCCCGTCGTTCACCGTCTTCATCGGGTACCGGTCGGCCGAACCGGTGGCGACAGCCATGCTCGTCGCGACGCCGAGCGTGCGGTTGGCGGGCGTCTACAGCGTCGCAACTCGTCCCTCCTGTCGCGGGCGAGGGTTTGGCACCGCCCTCACGCGAGCGGCTCTCCTGGCGGCCCGGGCCCGGGTGCCCTACGGTCAGCGGGCGCCGCAGGCCGCGGGTCTCGTGGGAGTTCGGATGGCCTGATGATCTCGCGCAGAGCTGGACCGACCCGTCGCGACGCGGTGGTAGCTGAGCATCGGACTTGCCATGGGCCGAGATGACCTCGTCGGCGTGATCCGGGAGTTCACCGGCAGCATCGTCAACCCGTTCGATCTGGATGAACTGCTCCATCGGCTCATGGGCCATGCCACCCAGGTGGTCGAGGCTGCTGGTGCCGGTGTCATGCTGGCCAGCGAAGAGGGCGACCTGGAGTTCGTGGCCGCGTCGGAGCAACGGGTGGTCGAAGCCGAGCAGCATCAGGCCAAGCTCAAGGCGGGGGCCTGCTTCGAGGCGTACACGACCAACCGGATCGTCACGGTCGACGATCTCGGCACGGACCAACGCTGGCCGGACTACGCCCAACGAGTGACCTCGCTGGGGTTGTGTTCGGTGCTGGGTGTGCCGATGAACGCCTTCGGGCAGACCATCGGGGTCATCAACTTCTACCGAGAGGCTCCGTCCCGCTGGTCGCACGAGGATGTGGACGCCGCCGAGATCATCACGTCGATGGGTGCCGGCTATGTCATGAGTGCCAACCGTCTGCGGGCCCAGCACACGTTGAGCGAGCAACTGCATGCGGCGATCGGAGCCCGCGACCTCATCGGGCAGGCCAAGGGTGTGCTCATGGCCCGCGAGGATGTGAACGCGGACGCCGCCTTCGAGATGCTGCGCCAGCGCTCACAGGACCAGAACCGCCGTTTGCGTGACCTCGCCCAGGAGATCGTCGCGGACCACGAGGTCAACACCAACTCCCGTGGTGATGGAGCGGACGAAGGCGCCTGAACGTCGTGTGGCGGACGGGCCGGTCGTGGCGTCGGTTCGGCGGCGCTCGTCCAGAATCGGCGGCGGACCGGAACCTCGCAAGCTCGGTGAGGCAAGAGCCTTGAGGAACCCCTGAGCACGTTCCTCCTTGTCGATGTTGGTGCCGGACACGGCGACCGATGGCACCTACCGCGCCCGTACCGCGAGGTCGCTCGAGAACTCCCGCACGCAGATCCGTGCGAGCTCCGACTGAACGAGGCACAACCGCCCTCGGTCGCCGCGGCACGGTAGGCGGGCTGATCGCCCTTGCGCGCCCCGAGGTCGCCGTGAGAGCGCCGGTGAGTTCGATCGTCGGTCGGCGCCGGGCCTGCCGCGAAGGGACTCCAGCTCCTTCTTGGCCGACTCCCCACGGTGTGCATGCTCAGGCCAGATCGAAGCGTTCCGCCCGGATCCGGTGGGCATCCGCGCCGAACTGGCGCAGCGCTGGGATCACCGCATCCATCATCGGGTCCGGCCCGCAGCAGAACACCTCGACACCCGCGTCACTGAGGTCGGGAAGCGAACGTCGCAGAAGGTCGTGGGTGATGACGCCGCGCTCGCCGGACCAGGTGTCGTCCGGCTCCTCGACGACGAACGTCACCTCCAGCGCGCCTTGCTCGCTCATCTGTTCCAGCTCGTCACGGGCGATGAGCTCCTCGGGCCGAGGCGCGCCGTAGACCAACCACGCGGGTCGCTCGTCGCCGCGGTCACGCATCGTGCGCAGGATCGACAGCGCCGGCGTCACCCCGATCCCACCGACGATGAACACCGCGGCGGCGGCGTCCGCCGCGAGCACGAAGTTGCCGTACGGGCCGTCGAGGTAGGCCCGAGTCCCCAGAGGGACGTCCCCGATCCGGGATGTGAAGTCGCCGAGCTCCTTGATCGTGAACGAGACCCGTCCGCTGCGTTCGGCCTCCAGCTCGCTGGAGGAGAACGAGTACGGGTGGACGTCGATGTGCCACGGCGGCTGATCGAGGGCGAGCCAGGCGAACTGGCCGGCCTGCAACGCCATCCCCTCGTGCCCGTCCGGCTCGATGCTGAGGGTCCAGACCTGCGGGCACTCCTCGCGGACCTCCACCACCGACCACGGGCGACGCAGGCTGCGTATCGGGCGCACCCCCCGCGTCCAGAGCAGCAACCCCGCCGCGCCGGCGCCGTAGACCCCCCAGAAGGCCATCTTCCAGCCGACCGCCGAGTAGTGCTCGACCTGGAACACGTGCACGACCGCGATCATCATGACCAACAGCGCCAGCAGACCGTGCGACAGGCGCCACCACTGGTAGGCGATCCCGAGCTGACGGCGCCACACGGTGAGCACCACCAGGCCGAACGAGGCCCCCAGCAGCATCCACAACGCCCCCGCACGAGCAAGATCGTCGAACGGATCGAGGAACGCCCGAAACGCCGGATCGATGGCGACGAGAATCCCCACGTGGGCCAACACAGCGAGCACCGCCAGCACACCCGCGACACGATGCACCTTCAGCAGCCAGTCGAGTCCGAACGGTGCCGCCAGGCGGGGGAACCGGGCGGTCAGCAGGAACTGGGCGCCGAGCATCGCGAACGCGACGAAGCCCACGGCGACCCCGACCTCGACGGCCGCGCCACGCCCTGCCGGCCGGGGTGGCACGACAGCGACCAGCAGCGGCACGACGATCACGGCCAGGTAGGCCACGATCGCGCCGACCTGCCGGAGGGTCAACACCATCACGATCTCCTCGTTGCCCCTCACGGCCTGCTCCACGGGGTCCATCAGCGTAATGGCCCCACCGCGTGGGAACCCTCCCGCTTCGGTCTGCTTCGCGGGTCGACACCGGACCTTGCGGTGGCCCACGACTTCGTCCAGCCTGGCAAGCATGGGGTCCATGCGGCTGCGGTCGCGGTGGATCCGACGCCGACGCACCCGGCCCTACCCGCTCGACCGGCCCGTCCACGGTCGCGCGGGCCGCCGCGCACCAGGGCCCTGCGGTGCAGCGGTCGTGCATCGTTGGGATGCGGGCGTTCAGGTGCAGCAGGTGTCGGCGAGGCTGTCGGCTCGCCACGTCCGGATCGCCTCGTAGCCGGCGAAGCCGGCCAGGACCAGTGCGGCGACGGGGTCGGCCCACCACCACCCGAGCGTGGCGTTGAGGCCGAGCCCGATGAGGACCACGGCGGAGAGCCAGGCGCACAACTCGGTCTGGCGGGACTCGGAGACCACCGCCTGTGATCCGAGCGTCGGAGCGAGCCGCTTCTTCGCGTGGGCGAGCAGCGGCATGACCACCACCGAGACGGCGGCGAGCACGATGCCCACGAGGCTGACATCCGGGGCGCGCTGGTCGGCGAGTTGGTCGACGGCCTCGTAGCCGACGTACAGCGCGAGGACCGCGAAGCACACCGCGATCCAACGGACCGCTCGCCGGTCAGCGCCCGCCATGCACCCGTCGCGTCGTTCCTGGGCGAGCCGCCAGGCCAGCACCAGCGAGGTCGAGACCTCCACCCCGGAGTCGAGCCCGAAGGCGATCAAGCTGATCGAGCCGGCGACGATCCCCGCTCCGATGGCGACCACGCCCTCGACGACGTTCCAGCCGATGGTCAGGTTGTTGTACAGCCCCACCCGACGTACCGCTTCGGGGCGGCTCAGCCGCGGCGATCCGACGCTCACGCCTCGCCGAGCTCGGGTCGGTGCGGGTGGTCGGGGTCGATGGCCAGGGTGAGCTCGACCAGGTCGCGCAGCGCGTCGCCCAGGCGTCGATCCACGAGCTCGTAGCGCATCCGTCGGCCCTCCGGTGCGCCGAGGACCAGCCCGCATCCACGCAGGCAGGCGAGGTGGTTGGAGATGTTCTGTCTGGTCTCGCCGAGCTCCACGGCCAACTCGGCTGGGTAACCCGGTCCTCGCGCCAACGCGACCAGCAACCGTCGTCGGGTGCCATCGGCCAGCGCGCTACCCAACCGGCTGAGCCCGTCAAGATCGATCTCGCAGGCGTTGGTCGTCATGGGTCAACTGTACATGTGTAGCTGTCGGATACAGCACGCCATGTACCCACGATCGTTGTGGTGGCTGCGCGAGGCCAGCGCGACCTTGCCGCGCACGGTGCCGGCGTCACGGCTGTCGGTGCGCACAGCGGCTTCGAGCAGAGGTGTGTGAGGAACGTGCTCGTGGATCGCAGCGATCTGACGGTGGGTAGACGGTGATGCGGTGCAGCCGCCCAGGCAGCGACGGCGCAGCCGGAGGGGGGAGGTCGCCGTGGGTGGGAGAGCCGTTGACCCCTGACGCCTCGGACGCTGGAGATCCGAGGGGTCGGAACGCGGTGCTGAGGCGCTGATCGATGGGGGATCGCCGACGGGGGTACGGTGCCAGGTCGAGGCAGGAGCGTGCGATGTCCGAGCAGGTCACACGGGTGCTCAAGGAGGACCCACCGCCGCTGGCGGGGGTCCTGCAGCGCGTGCTGGACTTCATCGCGGCGTTGCGTCGAGCCGGGGTCGGCGCCACCCAGTCCGAAGCGATCGATGCTTTCCGGGCCCTGCCCCACCTCCACCTGCTCGAACGCGAGCAACTGCGGGAAGCGTTGGCGGCCGTCATCGTCACCTCGCAGAGCCACCGACGGGTGTTCGACGACCTGTTCGAGCTGTACTTCCCCGCGCGTCCGGCTGCGGAGGACGACACGCCCGATGTGACCGACGAGCCGGCCGAGGAGCTCGACCAGGACGACTACCTCGCCGACCTCCTCGACACCCTCATGCAGGGCGGTGACGACACCATCCGGCAGATGGCCCGGTTGGCGGTGGAGGAGTTCGGACGCGTCGAGGGTCGCGACGGCGGCACCTCCTACTTCCAGTACCGGGTGTTCCGCGCCGTCGACATCCAACAGCTGCTCAAGGACCTGCTGCAACGCACCCAGGATGAGGGCGACAACGACCTCACCCCGCTGCAGGAGCGCCTCTACCGCGACGAGTTCGAGGCCCGGCTGCGGACCTTCCAGCAGGAGGTCGAAGCCGAGATCCGGCGGCGTTCCGCCGCGCAGCGAGGCGTGGACCAGGTCGCCGACCGGATGGCCCGCCCGCCGGTCGAGGAGCTGGATCTCTTCCGGCTCACCGCCGAGGATCAGGCGCAGCTACGCGCACAGGTCCGTCCGCTCGCCCGCAAGCTCGCCACCCGGGTCGCCGTGAAGCGCAAGCACGGCAAGGACGGCCGCCTGGACGTCCGCCGCACGGTCCGTCGGTCGCTGTCCACCGGCGGCGTCCCGTTCGAACCGTCGTTCCGGCCGCGCCGACCCCACAAGCCGGAGGTGTTCGTCGTCTGCGACGTGTCCGGGTCGGTCGCCTCGTTCGCCCGCTTCACGCTGATGTTCGTGCACGCCCTGCAGGAACAGTTCTCCAAGGTCCGCTCGTTCGCCTTCATCGACACCCTGGACGAGGTCACCTCGCTGTTCGAAGCCTCCGACACCAGCGATGCGATCCGACGGATGATGTCGGAAGCCGAGCTGGTGTGGCTCGACGGGCACTCCGACTACGGGCACTCGTTCGAACGTTTCCACGCCGAGCACGCCACCGACATCACCCCGCGCACCACCGTGCTGATCCTCGGCGACGCTCGGAACAACTACCGGCAGGCCAATGCCTGGGTGCTCGACGACCTCCAGCGGCGAGCCCGCAGCGTCTACTGGCTCAACCCCGAACCGATCCAGTTCTGGGACACCGGCGACTCGATCGCGTCGAGCTACGCGCGCTACACCGCCCAGATGGTGGAGGTGCGCAACCTCAAGCAGCTCGCCAGGTTCGTCGAGCGCATCGCGTAGGGCCGGTAGGCCCGGAGCGAGAGCACGCAGGTCGTCGAGCGCATCGCGTAGGGCTCCGGTGGTCGGCCGTTGGACCTGCGTGCTTCGGTCGGTCGCTTGGCCCGTGCGTCAGTCTTCGACGACCGGGACCCGGCTCATGGCGTCGGCGACACGCTCCTGCGAGTAGTCCAGGTCGCTGAGCTCACCCGCCAGGTACGCGTCGTAGGCCGCCATGTCGAAGTGGCCGTGGCCGCACAACGCCGTGAGGATCACCTTCTCCTCGCCGGTCTCCTTGCAGGCCTCCGCCTCGCGGACCGCCGCAGCCAGCGCATGGGTCGGTTCCGGCGCCGGGACGATGCCCTGGGTCCTGGCGAAGGTCAGCGCTGCCTCGAAGCACGCGGTCTGATCGATCGCCTCCGCCTCGAACATCCCGAGCTGGTAGAGGTGGCTGATCAGCGGTGACATGCCGTGGTAGCGCAGGCCGCCGGCGTGGATCGGATCCGGGATGAAGTCGTGGCCGAGCGTGTGCATCTTCATCAGCGGGGTCATGCCGGCGACGTCCCCGAAGTCGTATCGGTACTCGCCCTTGGTCAACGACGGGCACGCCGCCGGCTCCACCGCCAGGATGTGGGGGTCGATCCGGCCCGCCAGCTTCTCGCGAAGGAACGGGAAGAACAGCCCGGCGAAGTTCGAACCACCACCCGTGCAGCCGACGATCAGGTCGGGGGTGTCGCCGACCTTCGCGAGCTGTGCGAGGGCTTCCTCGCCGATCACGGTCTGGTGGAGCAGGACGTGGTTGAGGACGCTGCCGAGGGCGTACTTGGTCTCCTCGTCGGCCATCGCTGCCTCGACCGCTTCGGAGATCGCGATCCCCAGCGACCCGGGCGAATCCGGGTCCTCGGCCAGGACCGCGCGGCCGGCCTCGGTCAGCTCCGACGGTGAGGAGTGCACGATGGCGCCCCAGGTCCGCATCATCGACGCGCGGTAGGGCTTCTGGACGAACGAGGCGGCGACCTGCCAGACCTCGCAGTCCAGTCCGAACTGAGCAGCCGCGAAGGCGAGCGCTGAACCCCACTGCCCCGCGCCGGTCTCGGTCGTCAGTCGCCGGACCCCTTCAGCCGCGTTGTAGTACGCCTGGGGGACGGCCGTGTTCGGCTTGTGGGAACCGGCCGGCGACACCCCCTCGTACTTGAAGTAGATGCGCGCCGGGGTGTCCAACGCCTTCTCCAAGCGCGAGGCCCGGTAGAGCGGGGACGGGCGCCACAGCCGGTAGACCTCGCGCACCTCCTCCGGGATCGGCAGGTAGCGCTCACCGGAGACCTCCTGCTCGATCAGGGCCATCGGGAACAGCGGCGCGAGCGCCTCGGGGCCGATCGGCTCGTGGGTCCCCGGGTGCAACGGCGGCGGTGGCGGCGTCGGCAGGTCGGCGACGACGTTGTACCAGTGGGTCGGTAGCTCGGACTCGTCGAGCAGGATCTTGGTCGGATCAGCCACGTCAGTTTCCTCGCTGTCGATCGGCACCGTTGGCCCGCCAGCTGCGGGAGCGCGCTGACGGTAGCCAGGGCTGGTCAGCAGACCGAAGGCAGCGGTCGGTACGGCCGGGTTCGTCGGCTCGCCTGCGCGGAAGGCGTGGCGAGCGGCGCGCGGACCGCCCCCAGGTAGCCTGTCCGACGATGGCACCGCGCGTCGGCCTCCTCGGGGGCACCTTCGACCCTCCACATCTCGGACACCTCGTGGTGGCCGAGTGCGCTCGCGTGGAGCTGGGCCTGGACGAGGTCCGGCTGCTGGTCGCTGGCGATCCGTGGATGAAGTCCACCACCTCGCCGCCGGAGCATCGGGTGGGGATGACCACGGCGGCGGTGGCCGACGACCCGCACCTCGGGGTCGACGACCGCGAGGTTGGCCGGGAAGGGCCGACCTACACCGCGGACACCCTCGCAGCGCTCCGTCATGACGCGCCGGACACGAGTTGGTACTTCGTGCTCGGCGAGGACGCTGCGGAGGGCCTGCCTTCGTGGGAGCGTGTGGAGGAGGCGTTCGCGCTGGCCACGTTCGTGGTCGTCACGCGGCCCGGCCACCGTCCGCCGGATCCGGCCACGCTGCCCGGCCCGATCGAGCACCTCGAGATCCCGCAGTTGGAGGTGTCGTCGACGCAGCTCCGGGAGCGGTTCGCCAGCGGCCGCGCGACCCGGTACCTGGTCCCCGTCGCCGTGGATGACTACGTCCGCGCTCACGGGCTCTACGGCAACGGCGATGGCTGAGCGGCGCACGAGGGCATCGAGCTCCGACGGTCCGGCGCCGCGTGCCCGACGGGCCGACGGCGGATCATCGGGTCGCCGCCAGCAGGCCCGCTTGGCGCAGCGCCGGCGGCAGCGACGACGTCGGTCCCTGGTGGTCGCCGTGGTCCTGTTGGTCGCCGGCGGCGTAGCGGTCGCGGTCGCGGGTGGAGGCGACGACCTGGTCGCGTCCGTGCGGTCGGTACTCGAGCGACCGACCGACGATCCACCCGCCGGCTCCGACGCCGGGGAGGCCATCGACCACCTCGACGACGAGGTGGAGCTCACGGCCGCGGTGCTGGTCCTCCCGTCGGTGGACGACCGGTCGGACATCGGGGACGAGCCCGGCGCCGGGCTGCAGTCGGTGGTGGTGCTCGCTGACGCCGCTGGAACCTCGACGGGCACGGTCGTGCTGCTCCCGCCATCGCTCACCGTGGATCTCGACGACGGCGGATCGACGACGCTCGCCGAGGCCTACCGCAGCGAGGGCAGCCCGATGGTGCTCCGTGCGGTGAGGGCCGTGCTCGGACTCGACCCGGACGGCGGTGCGACGATCCCACCCGCGGGCTGGGAGGCGCTCGGTGCCGAGCTCGAGGGCTTCGAGGTCGACGTACGTCGGCCCATCGAGGGAGCGACGACGTCCGGCAGCAGGGTCCGCTTCGACTCGGGTGAGCAGCGGCTCGACGGTCGCGAGGTGCATCAGTACCTGACCCTGGACGTCCCCGGGGCAAGTCAGCTGGACGTCCTTCCTCGCACCCAGGCGGTGCTCGACGGGGTGATCGCGTCGGTCGACGAGGATCCGGCGACGTCCGAGCGGGCCCTGGAGGGCGCGGTCGCGGGGTTCGACGACGGTCTGGACCTCGACCGGTTGCATGCGCTCCTGACCCGTCTGGCAGCCGACCGGGACGAGCCGCCGACGACCCTCACCCTGCCCGTCCGGGCGACCGGCGGCGAGGACGAACCCGAGCGCTACCGGCTCGACGAGGACCGGGCCGCCCCCCTCCTCGATCGGCTGGCCGCATGGCAGGACGCCACCGAGGCGTCCGGTCGGCGCCTGCGGATCCTCAACGGCAACGGGGTCCCTGGCATCGGGCCACGCATCGGGGCACAGCTGGAAGCGGCCGGGTTCCGGCCGCTGCTGACGGGCAACGCCGACCGGTTCACCTACGAGCAGACGCGGATCCTGATCCACGGGGACGGTGACGAGGCCCGCGATGCTGCACGCGAGGTCCAGGAGGTGCTGGGGGCCGGGACGATCGAGCGCTCCGGGGCGGTGGACGCCCCGATCGATCTGACCATCGTGGTCGGCGAGGACCTCGCTCCGGAAGCCGACGATCACACGTGAGCGGAGGGTGTGCACGCCCCAGGTGTCGCTGTGGTTCCCTGCACGGGACGCTCACCGATCAGGACGAGGCTGTGCCCGCTACCGATGATGCCGTCACGCTGGCGGTCGCCGCCGCCGACGCGGCCGACGACGTGCGTGCGACCGACCTGGAGATCCTCGATGTGGCGGATCTCCTCGCGGTCGTCGACCTGTTCCTGGTCGGTACGACCGCGAGCGATCGCCAGCTGAAGGCGGCGGCCGAGCGGATCGAGGAACGCCTCCGCGACCATGACCGCAAGCCGTTGCGGCGCGAGGGCACCCCGGTGTCTGGCTGGGTCCTACTCGACTACGGCGACCTCGTCTGCCACCTGTTCTCCGACGAGCAGCGCGACTTCTACGAACTCGACCGTCTCTGGGCGGACGTGCCGCGACGCGACCGTGTCACGGGGGAACTCCTGGATCCCGCGATGCCGGCCGCGGGGGCGCTCACCCGTGAACAGGATCGGGAGGACCTCGACCCGTGAAGCGCCTCGTCCTGGTGCGCCATGGCGAGTCTCGCTGGAACGCGGAAGGCCGCGTCCAGGG
>SKJX01000052.1 GCA_007121785.1 Nitriliruptoraceae bacterium | reverse complement strand
GCCGGCAGGCCGGCGGCGCCGAGCGTGCGCGCGCGGATCTCCGCATGCAGTTCCTCGACCGGCCGGGTCGCGTCCAGCACGAGGTAGCGGTCCGGGTCGGCCTCCGCGCGACGGAGGTACGCGTCCCGCACGGTGTTGTGGAAGTCGACGCCGGCGGCTTCGAGCCGGTCGGGGCCCTCGGCGCTGGCGGCACGGCCGAGCCCCTGGTCGGCATCGAGGTCCAGCAGGATCGTCAGGTCCGGGACCACGTTGCGCGTGGCCCACCGGTTGACCTGCTCGACCGGTTCCTCGCCGAGCGCCCGACCCGCCCCCTGGTAGGCGATGGAGGAGTCCACGTACCGGTCGCAGAGCACCACCTGGCCGCGCTCGAGCGAGGGGACGATCACCTCGTCGATGTGCTGCGCGCGGGCGGCGGCGTACAGCAGCGCCTCCGTGCGGGCGTCCATCGCCGACGCCGGATCGAGCAGCAGCTCACGGACCCGCTCGCCGAGCTCGGTCCCGCCGGGCTCACGTGTGACCACCACGTCACGGCCGAGCCGCTCCAAGGCGGTGCGGAGCAACCGGATCTGGGTGGACTTCCCGCTTCCGTCGCCGCCCTCGAAGGTGACGAACAGGCCGTTGGCGACCCCGTCCGGGCGGACCTCGGCGTCGCCGAGCTCGAGCTCGGCCTCCGGCTGATCCTCTCGGCCCATCGCCGCGGCGAGCGCCCGCCCCACGAGCACCGCCCCCACCACGGCGAGCAGCCCCGCCGCGAGCAGCGTGATGCGCACGCCACCGAGGGCATAGGGCAGGAAGCCGGTGTAGCGGCCTTCATCGACCGGGGTCTCGCGGCCGATCACACCGATCACGGCCGGCACGGCGACGGCCGCACCGAAGATCGCCAACCGGATCCCGGAGTTGAACGCCCCGAACGTGCGCCCGCGGATGTGGTCGTCCGCGCGGGTCTGCAACACCGTGTAGCCGACGATGAAGCACAGCCCGGCACCCGCGCCCATGATCAGCGCGAACGGCACGGTCGCCAGCAGCGACGGCATCAACGCGACGAAGAACAGCGCCGCGCCGGCGATCCCGATCCCCGGCGCGAACAGGCGCTCCGGCTGGATCCGGCGGGTGATCGGCTGCGCCAACACCAACCCACCGACCAGGCCGATCCCGACGATGGCGACCAGCACGCCGTAGCCGAACGAGCCGGCCCGCAGCACCCGCGCGAAGAACTCGCCGACGGTGATGACCACCCCGGCCGCAGCCGCCGCCACCATGACCCCGAGGATGAACGCACGGATCACCGGTTGCGTGCCGACGAAGTGGAAGCCTTCGACCAGTTGCTGCCACGGCCCCGTCGTCGAGGTGGGGTCGTGGGGACGACGCGCGGTGGCCCGGACCTTCAAGGTGGCGATCAGCGGCGCGGCGATGAAGAACGTCAGCGAGTTGAACCAGATCGCCAATGCGACCGGACGGTCGGCCAGGAACCCGCCGGTCGGCGCGACCGCCTCCGCGAGCAGCACCAGCACCGCGTACATCGACGCGCCCAGCGGCAGGGTGCCGTAGGTGGTGAGCAGGTTGAGCTGGTTGGCCGCCACCAGGCGGTTGGGCTGCACCAGGCTGGGCAGCACCGAGTCCTTGGCGGGCGCGAACAACGCCGACATCGCCTCGATCACCAGCGTGGCGAGCACAAGGGTGAGGACCTCGTTGGTGAGCGGGATCAGCGCCATCACCGTGCCGCGCCCGAGGTGGGTGATCATCATCACCCGCTTGCGATCCCAGCGGTCGACGAACACCCCGGCGACCGGCCCGATCAGCAGGCTCGGCAGCACCCGGGCCATCATCACCCCGGAGACGGCGAACGCGGCTGCGCGCGTCGGCCCCATGATCTGCGACGTCAGCGCGATGATCGCCAGGAACCCGATCCAGTCGCCCATCGCCGAGATGAACGTGGACAGCATGAGGTTGCGGAACGGGTGGTTGCGCAGCAACGGCCCGTAGACGTTGCGGAAGCCGACGACGGGGTTCGTCGCCTCCTGTTCGGGGTGATTCCCGCTCACATCCTGGTCCATCCCGGAACCGTACCGTCCATGCTCGTCCGCCCGGGGTGCAACCGCCGCCGCGCCGGCGTGCTCAGCCGGGATCACGCCATCCGCCGCCGAGGCCCTGGTCGGCTCCAGGGTCAGGCGGTCTTGCGGGTCGACGCCTTCTTGGCCGTCTGCTTGTCGCCGGAGCGCTTGGCCGTGGACGTCGCCGACTTCTTGGCGGTCTTCTTCGACGCCTTCTTCGCGGTCTTCTTCGACGCCTTCTTGGTCGACTTCTTGGCGGTCTTCTTCGACGCCTTCTTGGTCGACTTCTTGCTGGCCTTCTTCTTGGCGGGGGGCGCCTGCGAACCCGCCGGGGTCAGGCTGATCGGCGGAGGGACCTCCTCGGTCTCGATCGGTTCGCCCCCGAGCTGAGGATCGTACTTCTCCACACCTTCGACCACCGTCCAGGTCGCCACGGTGGGGACCTCGAAGTCGTCAAGTTCGAAGACGTGGTTGATCTCCGGGTGCGTGCAGATCGCGACCGGTTCCTTACGGTTGCGCGGCGGGGGACGCAGTGGGGCGCCGCACTCCGGACACGGGGTGGCGATCGGTAGCGACCAGACCGCGAACTCGTCCTTGGGGTAGCCGGTCGAGCCGACGAACGGCTTGCCGTACCGCGAGGTTCGCCGCTCCAGGAAGCTGTGCTCCGGATCGGTCGGGGAACGGAACGGCACCACCTCGTCGTCCGCGTTGCGGTACATCAGCCGCGCCTGGAGGTTGCGGATGCCCTTGCACTTGGGGTAGTCGACGCAGCCGTAGAACCGGCCGAACCGCCCCTTGCGCAGCAGCATCGGCTGGCCGCACTCCGCGCAGCGGACGTCCTCGTCCGGCTCGGGCTCCGGTTCGGGCTCGCCGACCGAACCGTCGTCGTTGAGCGGCAGGGTGCCGCTGCAGTCCGGCCACCGGCTGCAGGAGGCGAACCACTGCTTGGACTTGCCGGAGAACACCCGCTCCATCGGCGAGCCGCACTCGGGACAGTCGGCCGGTTCGATCAGCGGCAGCCGGGGGCGTTCGGGCTTGCGTTCACGCACCCACTCGTCGACCTCGTCGAGGAACCGGCTGACGGTGGCGCTCCAGTCCTCGTCGCCCATGGCGATCTCGTCGAGGGTGTCCTCCATCCGGGCGGTGAACCCGACGTCGACGATCTCGTGGAAGTGGGCCTTGAGGAACGAGGTGACGACCTCGCCGAGCGGGGTCGGGAAGAACCGACGCGACTCCTTGATCACGTACTCGCGCTGCT
>SKJX01000079.1 GCA_007121785.1 Nitriliruptoraceae bacterium | reverse complement strand
TGCCGGACAACGCCGTCGAGTACTTCGTCTCCTACTACGACTACTACCAGCCCGAGGCCTACATCGCGCAGACGGACACCTACATCGAGAAGGACTCGTCGATCAACGACGAGATCGACCGACTGCGGCACCGCGCCACCATGGCGCTGCTCAGCCGTCGGGACGTGGTGGTCGTCGCCTCGGTGTCGTGCATCTACGGGCTCGGATCGCCGTTCGAGTACGAGGACCACGTGCTGGCTCTACGTGACGGTCAGGAGGCCGGCCTCGAGAGCTCGATGCGCAAGCTGGTCGACCTGCAGTACTCCCGCAACGACCTCAACCTGGTCCGGGGCACCTTCCGGGTCCGCGGCGACACCCTCGAGGTGTTCCCGGCTGATGACGAGCGGGCCATCCGCGTGGAGTTCTTCGGCGACGAGGTCGACCGCATCACCCGGGTCGATCCGTTGACCGGGGAGGTCAGCAAGCCGATCGAGCAGGCGGCGATCTTCCCCGCGTCGCACTACGTGTCCTCGCAGGAGGCGCTCGAGCGTGCCTTGGGATCGATCCAGACCGAACTCGACCAGGTCCTGGCCGACTACGAGCGAGACGGCAAGCTGCTCGAGGCGCAGCGGCTGCGGATGCGGACCAACCACGACCTGGAGATGATCCGCGAGGTCGGTTCGTGCAACGGCATCGAGAACTACTCGCGGCACTTCGACGGTCGGGAGCCCGGTCAGGCGCCGTACACCCTGCTGGACTACTTCCCCGACGACTTCGTGCTGTTCGTCGACGAGTCCCACGTGACGATCCCGCAGGTCGGCGGGATGTACGAAGGGGACCGCTCACGCAAGGACAGCCTGATCGAGCACGGGTTCCGGCTGCCATCGGCTCGGGACAACCGGCCGCTGACCTTCGACGAGTTCCTCGAGCGCGTCGGTCAGCGGTTGTTCGTCTCCGCCACCCCCGGCCCGTACGAGCGGCGCGAGTCGGACACCATCACCGAACAGATCATCCGGCCGACCGGGCTGGTCGACCCGGAGGTCGTGCTGCAGCCGACGACGGGGCAGATCGACGATCTGATGGAGCGCATCCGGGAGCGGGTGGCATCGCAGCAGCGGGTCCTGGTGACCACCCTCACCAAGAAGATGGCCGAGGACCTCACGGACTACCTCACGGAGAACGGGGTGCGGGTTCGCTACCTCCACTCCGATATCAACACCGTGGAGCGCGTCGACATCCTCCGGGGCCTGCGGCTCGGCGAGTTCGACGTGCTGGTTGGCATCAACCTCCTGCGTGAAGGCCTCGATCTGCCGGAGGTGTCCCTCGTTGCGATCCTCGACGCCGACAAGGAGGGGTTCCTTCGCTCGCCGACCTCGCTGATCCAGACGATCGGTCGCGCGGCACGGAACGTGGACGGGCGCGTCGTGATGTACGCCGATCACGTCACCGACGGCATGCGCAAGGCGCTGGATGAGACCTCCCGGCGACGGGAGAAGCAGCTCGCGTACAACCAGGAACACGGCATCGACCCGCAGACGATCCGCAAGCGCGTCGGCGACATCATCGCCGCCGTGCGAGCGGAGGAGCAGGGCGAGGACTACCGCCCCTATGACACGCCGGCGAGTGCGGCAGCGGCGGCCACCAGCGAGCCGGGCGAGCTCCCGCAAGAGGACCTCCGGGCCCTGATCCAACGGCTCGAGGAGGAGATGCACGAAGCCGCGGGCGACCTGCGTTTCGAGTACGCCGCCAGGCTGCGCGACGAGGTCAGCGACCTCAAGCGTGAGCTCGCATCGATGGAGGCCGCCGGCGTCTGAGCCCGTCCGCTGTCGCCCGGACGGCGTGCGACCCGGGCACGGCATCACCATCCTCCCCGAGGAGGATGCTGACCACGACCGCTGCCCGTAGCGTGGGACTCGATCCGATCGGCGTGTCCTGCCCGATCGGCGCTGGACCACGGAGAGCGCGGTGACCCAGGTACTCAGGTGCGATCACCTCTGGAAGGCCTTCGGCGACCTCCAGGCGGTCGCGGACATCTCGTTCACGATCGATCGAGGCGAGACCTACGGCCTGCTCGGGCCGAACGGTGCGGGCAAGACCACCTCCATCTCCATGGTTGCGGGGCTGCTCCCTCCCGACGCCGGTGAGGTCTTCGTCGCTGGAGAACGGATGCACCCGCGGGCCACCACCGCCAAGGCGGCCGTCGGTCTGGTGCCCCAGGAGGTCGCCATCTACCCCGACCTCAGCGCCCGCGAGAACCTCCGGTTCTTCGGCCGGCTCTACGCGCTACCACAGAAGGAGCTCGACGCTCGGATCGACGCCGTCCTGGAGGTCATCGGGCTGACCGACCGTGCGTCCGACCGGGCTGGTGAGTACTCCGGAGGGATGAAGCGTCGGCTCAACATCGGCATCGGCCTGCTCCACGAACCGGAGCTGCTGATCCTCGACGAGCCGACCGTCGGCGTCGACCCCCAGTCGCGCAACGCGATCCTCGAATCGGTCGAGTCGCTGGCGACCGACGGCCTGGCCGTGCTCTACACGACCCACTACATGGAGGAGGCCGAGCGGTTGTGTGACCGGATCGCCATCGTGGACAAGGGGCGCATGGCCGCCGAGGGGACCCGGCGCGAACTGGTCGCCACGATCGGCGAGCAGGACCTCGTCCGGCTGGACGTCGCCGGGGACGCGCCGCAGGCCGCAGCAGCCATCCGCCAGCTCGACGACCTCGGGTCGGTCGATGTCGAGGATCAGGCGGTCGTCTGCCTGCTCGACGGTGCGGCCCAACGACTGCCGCGCTTGCTCGGTGCGGTCGCGGAGATCGGCGTGGCCGTGATGGGTGTCGAGGTGCGTGAGCCCGACCTCGAGGACGTCTTCCTGCACCTCACCGGTGCAGCGCTACGTGACTGAGAGGCGAGGGCGCATGCGGGCGGCGTTGACGATCCTGGGCAAGGACCTCCGACTGCGGTCGCGTGACCGCAGCATGTTGCTGTTCGCGGTGGTGGTCCCGTTGGGGCTCACCGTGCTGTTCTCGTTCGTCTTCCCCGACACCGAGGACCTCGAGCTCACCGCGGGCGTGGTCGACGAGGACGGTGGCGAGGTCGCCAGCGCCTTCGTTGACGGCGTCCTGCCAGCGCTGGTCGACGACGGCCTGCTCACGCTCGTCGACGTCGACGATGCGAAGGACGCCCGGCGGCAGGTCGAGGACGGGGAGCTCGACGCCACGTGGATCGTGCCGGAGGGTTTCAGTGGCGCGGTCGCGGCAGGTGAGACGGCGGAGCTCGAGGTGCTCGTGGCGGCCGGGGCCGGCATCGCCGGGGAGGTCGCGCGCGGTGTCGCAGACGGCTTCGTCACCGAGCTCGAACAGATCACCCTCGCGGTCGCCGTGGATGCACAGGCGCGTGGCGGAGCCCCTTCGCCGGAGCGCATCGAGGCGCTGGCGGCCGCGTCACAGCAACGGTCCGACGTGATCGCCGTCGAGGACCTGGTCACCGGCGGGGAGGACCAACTCGACAACATCAGCTACCTCGCTGCGGGCATGGCGTCCTTCTTCGTCTTCTTCGTGGTCGGCACCGGTGTCATCGGCATGCTCGAGGAACGAAGCCAGGGCACGATGCCGCGGCTGCTCGCCGCACCGATCCCGCCCGGTGCGATCCAGCTGGGCAAGTCGCTCGGATCGCTGATCGTGGGGTTGGCGTCGATGGCCGTGCTGGCGGTCGCCTCGTCGCTGCTGCTCGGTGCCGACTGGGGGCATCCCGCCGGGGTGGCGATGCTCATCAGCGCTTTGGTGCTCGCGGCCATGGGCGTGATGGCGCTGGTCGGCACCTTCGCGCGGACCGTCGAACAGGCGGAGAACTTCCAGTCGATCGTCGCCATCATCCTCGGGCTGTTCGGAGGCGCGTTCTTCCCGATCCCGGGGGAGGGCTGGCTCATCGAGGTGGCGACGGCCGCCTCGCCGCACGGCTGGTTCCTCCAGGGACTGAGCGAGCTCGTCGCCAGCGGTGAGCTCGCCGCGGTGCTCCCCGCCACCGTCGCGATCCTGGTCGTCGCGGTCGTGACGGCCGTGCCGGCGGTCGTGCTCCAGCGCAGGGGGCTGGCATGAAGCGGATCTGGACGATCGCCAGGATCGAGCTGACGCGCCTCCTGCGCGACCGGTCGAACCTGTTCTTCGTGTTCGTGTTCCCACTGCTGCTGGTGCTGCTGATCGGCGCGCAGTTCGGTGGCGGGGGAGGTGTCGAGGTGGGTGCGGTGGCACCCGATGACGAGCCGGCCGAGCGGTTGCTCGAGACGATCGAGGATGCGGGCGGCTTCCGCATCGTCGAGGTGGAGGATGCGGACCGACTCCGTGACGAGGTCTCCCGCGGGGTCCTCAGCGCCGGGGTGGTCCTGCCTGACGACTACGGCGCCCGGGTCGTGGAGGTCGCCCCGACCGAGGTCGCGTTCATCGGCCGTCCCGACAGCACCGCCGCCAGCGTGCGTGCCGTCGTGTCTGCTGCGGTCGCCCAGCAGCGACAGGCCGGTCAGGCGGCCGCGCTGGTCGACGACCAGCTGGAAGGCGGTGACCGGGCCGCCCTGCGGACGCTGGCGCTGGACCTCCAGGAGGAGCTCGATGGCGTCAGCGTGCGGGCGGAGACCGTCGGCACCGACGAGATCGGGGAGCAGTTCGCCGGGCTCGGACCGTTCGACCTCGGGGCGTCCAGCCAGCTGTTCCTGTTCACGTTCCTGACGTCGCTGGCGAGCAGCGCCGCGTTGATCCAGCTCCGCCAGTACGGCGTCGCCCATCGGATGCTGGCGTCGCCGACCCCGATGCGGCAGATCGTCGGTGGCCTGACGGCCGGCCGGCTCCTGATCGCGCTCGTCCAGGCGCTCTACATCGTGGTTGCCACGGTGGTGCTGTTCCAGGTCGACTGGGGTGACCCGCTGGCGACCGGGGTCGTGATCCTGCTCTTCAGCCTCGTCTCCGCGGCGGCCGGGATGCTCATCGGCGCCGCCATGCGCAACGACAACCAGGCCTCGGGCGTCGGGGTCGGTCTGGGGATCGGGTTCGCCGCGCTCGGCGGTTCGATGGTCCCCCTGGAACTCCTCCCGGACGGGATCCGGTTGGTCGCGAGGATCACCCCGCACGCGTGGGCGAACGAGGCCATGGCGGAGATCGTCCGACGCGACGCCGGCCTGGGCGACGTCCTCCCGCAGGTCCTGGCGCTCGGGGGCTTCGCGGCGGTGCTGCTCGTCCTCGGGACGTTGACCCTGCAACGGACCCTCACCCGCTGAGCCTGCCGTCGTCCTGACTGCGGGGGCGTGGCAGGTGCCCGGGGTGGAGTGCCAGGGGAGCTAGCATCACGGGTGGCGCGTCTTCGACCCTCCGTCCCCGAGCAGCGAGGCAACGAACTGTGACCGCGTTCCTCCAGGCCGTCCACCCGTGGCTCGGCTACGCCGTCTCGCTGATCGTCCTGATCGCGGCGATGGTGGGGCTCGGGCGTGCGAAGGACGCGCGGGAGTTCACCTCCGGCCTCTACGCGGTGGCGATGGTCCTGTTGGACATCCAGGTGCTTCTCGGCATCGTGCTGTACGCGCTGAGTGCGAGTTGGGACGCGCGCCCGGAGATCGCCTACATCCACCCGATCGTCGGCTTGGCGGCGTTGGGGGTGGGCCACGCCCTGCTGGGGCGTGCCCGCAAGCAGCAGATGGCGGTCGACGCGCACCGGACCGCGGCCCGGGGCCTGCTGATCGCGTTCGTGCTCGTGCTGATCAGCATCGGGATCGCCAGCGCCCCGCCTTTCCTCTGAGCGAGCGCTGACACCGTTCACCAGCCGCGTTCGCGCCACTCGGCGAGGTGAGGTCGTTCGGTCCCGACGGTCGTGTCGTCCCCGTGGCCCGGATACACCCAGGTCTCGTCGGGGAGGCGGCCGAAGACGCGTGACTCCAGGCCATCCATGATCCGGCGGTGGTTCTCCTCGCTGCCGAAGGTGTTGCCGGGGCCGCCCGGGAACAGGGTGTCGCCGCTGAACAGGTGCGGCCGCTCGTCGCCGTACACCAGGTACAGCAGCGACCCTTCCGTGTGGCCGGGGAGGTGGATCACCTCCACCTCGACGTCGCCGACCTGGAGCCGTTCGCCGTCGGCCAGGGACCGGTCGACCGGCCGCGGGAACAGCGCCGCGTCTCCGTCGTGCCCCCAGACCTCCAGACCGAGACGGTCGCGGACGTCCTCCCAGGCGCGGACGTGGTCCCAGTGCCCGTGGGTCTGCACCGCAGCGATCGGCCGGCGGTCAGCCACCGCCTCGGCCAGACGGTCGGGACGGGCGGCGCAGTCGATCAGCAGCGCGGCACCCGTCCGTGCGCAAGCGACCACGTAGACGTTGTTGTCCATCGCTTCGACGGACAGCTTGCGGACGGACACGTCCCCGTCCGTGCGCTCCTGCCACGGTCCATCCGGTTCCACGTGTCCGGTGTAGGTCTCGGTCACGGCATCTCCTCGCGGTCGTGGTCCGGGTCCGACGCTCCTCTGCCTGTCAGGCGTCGCCTCGGACCTCTTCGGGGACGATCTCGTTGCCGGACGGTTCGCCGCGCTCGAACGCGGTGGTGTTGCCCAGGGTGGTGTCGGCGATGTTGGTGAGCGCCTCCTGGGTGAAGAACGCCTGGTGCGCGGTGATCAACACGTTGGGGAAGGTCAGCAGGCGCGAGAAGACGTCGTCCTGGATGACCTGGTCGGAGAGGTCCTCGAAGAACAGGTCCCCCTCCTCCTCGTAGACGTCGAGGGCGAGGTTGCCGACGTGTCCGTCCTTGAGCCCCTCGATCACCGCACGGGTGTCGATCAGCGCACCACGCGAGGTGTTGACGATCATCACGCCGGGCCGCATCTTCGCCAGCGCGGCCGCGTCGATCAGGTGATGGGTCTCCGGCGTCAGCGGACAGTGCAACGTGATCACGTCGCACTCGGCGAACATCGTGTCGAGATCGACGTACCGCACGCCGTAGTCGCGCACCTCGTCGTTGGGGAACGGGTCGTACGCACGTAGCGAGCAGCCGAAGCCGCGCAGGATGCGAGCGACGATCTGCCCGATCCGGCCCGTGCCGATGATGCCGACGCGCTTGTTGCGCAGGTCGAAGCCCAGCAGGCCCTCCAGTGCGAAGTTGCCGTCACGGACCCGGTTGTACGCGCGGTGGAGCCGGCGCTCGACGGCGAGCATCAGCGCGACGGTGTGCTCGGCGATCGCGTACGGGGAGTACGCGGGGACGCGGGTCACCGTGATCCCGTGCTCGCGTGCCGCTTCCAGGTCCACGTTGTTGAACCCCGCGGATCGCAGCGTGAGCAGGCGCACCCCGGCTTCGGCCAGCCGCTCGATGACGCCCGCGGAGAGGTCGTCGTTCACGAACGGGCACACCGCGTCGTGGCCCTCGGCCAGGGGTGCGGTCGTCGGATCGAGCTTGGCTTCGAGGAACGTCAGGTCATGTCCGTACCGCTCGTTGGCAGCACGCAGGAAGCGCTCGTCGTACGGGCGGGTACTGAACACGGCCAGACGCACCAGCCACTCCTCGGTCGTCGTCAGCGTCCGAGCGTAGGCCAGTGAAGGGGATCGCCCACAAGCGAACAGACGTTCGCTCGTGGGCGCCAGGTCGCTACCCTGCCCGGGGTACGCTCCACCGCCTCGTCCGGTCGCCGTCAGCGCTGCCGCACCGATCTCGACCGCCTCCCCCGAGCCGTCCGGAGGACCTCCCGTGGCCACGCGGCAACGTGAGCAGATCACGATCAAGGGCGCGCGCGAGCACAACCTCAAGGACGTCGACCTCGAGCTGCCGCGCGACGCCATGATCGTGTTCACCGGCCTGTCCGGCTCGGGCAAGTCGAGCCTGGCCTTCGACACGATCTACGCCGAAGGGCAGCGCCGCTACGTGGAGTCGCTGTCGGCGTACGCCCGGCAGTTCCTCGGACAGATGGACAAGCCGGACGTCGACTTCATCGACGGGCTGTCTCCGGCGATCTCCATCGACCAGAAGTCGACGTCGCGCAACCCCCGGTCGACGGTCGGCACGATCACCGAGATCTACGACTACCTCCGGCTGTTGTACGCACGGATCGGGCAGCCGCACTGCCCCAACTGTGGGCAACCGATCGCGCGGCAGACGGCCGAGCAGATCGTCGACCAGGTCCACGAACTCCCGGCAGGGACCCGATTCCAGGTGCTCGCACCGGTCGTCCGGGGTCGCAAGGGCGAACAGGCCGCGTTGTTCCAGCAGCTGTCGACGGAGGGGTTCTCGCGCGTCCGCGTCGACGGCGAGGTGTTGCCGCTGGAGGAGGTCGGCAAGCTCGACAAGAACCGCAAGCACACCGTCGAGGTCGTCGTCGACCGGCTCGTGCAGAAGGAGGACATCCGCCGGCGCCTGTCCGACTCGATCGAGACCGCGCTGTCCTTGGCGGACGGGATCGCGATGATCCAGGTCCTCCCGACCAGGGAGGCGGTCGCCGAAGCCGAGGAGGCCGGCGAGCCGGTGCCGCAGGCCGAGGAGTTGACCTTCTCCGAGCACCTCGCCTGCACCGACTGCGGCCTGAGCTTCGAACAGCTGGCCCCCCGGAACTTCTCGTTCAACTCGCCTTACGGCGCCTGCGAGACGTGCTCCGGGCTCGGGACCCAGCTGATGGTCGATCCGGACCTGGTGGTCGGCGATCCGGACGCCTCGGTGGAGGACGGCGTCATCCTGCCGTGGGGCACCGGCATCCAGTCGAACTACTACCGCCAGTTGCTGCGTGCCACCGTGCAGCACCTCGGAGCCGACCCGACGACGGCCTGGTCGCAGCTGCCGGAGGCGGTCCGGCAGGCGGTGCTCCACGGGCTCGACGACCGCGTCCACGTGTCCTACACCAACCGCTACGGCCGCAAGCGTTCGTACCGTGCCCGCATCGAGGGTGTGATCCCGTCGCTGAAGCGCCGCCACGCGGAGACCGAATCGGATCACGTCCGCGCCAACGCCGAGCAGTACATGCGGCAGGTGCCCTGCCCGACGTGCGATGGCAAGCGCCTCAAGCCGATCGTCCTGGCGGTGACCGTTGGCGGGGTCAGCATCGCGGAGTTGACCGCGAAGTCGGTGGCCGACGCCGCACGCTTCGTCGACGGGCTCGATCTCACCGACCGCGAGGCGATGATCGGCGCCCGGGTGCTCAAGGAGATCCAGGCCAGGCTGACGTTCCTGTTGGACGTCGGCCTGGAGTACCTGGGCCTCGACCGGGCCGCCGCGACCCTCTCCGGCGGCGAAGCCCAGCGGATCCGGTTGGCCACGCAGATCGGTGCCGGGCTCGTCGGAGTGCTCTACGTGCTCGACGAGCCCTCGATCGGGTTGCACCAGCGCGACAACGAGCGGTTGATCGACACCCTCCACCGTCTGCGCGACCTGGGCAACACCCTGATCGTCGTCGAGCACGACGAAGCCACGATCGCGGCCTCGGACCACGTGGTGGACATCGGCCCGGGCGCAGGTGAACACGGGGGCGAGATCGTCCACTCCGGATCGGTGGAGCAACTGCGCCGGATGACGCGGCGGTCGGTGACCGGCGCCTACCTCGCCGGCGAGCGCACGATCCCGATCCCGCCGTCCCGGCGCGAAGGCTCGGGGGAGTCGATCTCCGTCATCGCGGGCACCGCGAACAACCTCCGTGACGTGGACGTCGACTTCCCGCTGGGCACCTTCATGTGCGTGACCGGGGTGTCCGGTTCCGGCAAGTCCTCCCTGGTCAACGACATCCTCGCCAAGGTGCTGATGCGCGAGGTCTACGGCTCGCGCGAGCTCCCAGGCGGCCACAAGCGGATCACCGGGGTGGGCCACGTCGACAAGGCCGTCGTCGTCGATCAGTCGCCGATCGGCCGGACCCCCCGGTCGAACCCGGCCACCTACACCGGCGTGTTCGACCACATCCGCAAGCTGTTCGCCACCACGCCGGAAGCCAAGGTCCGCGGGTACCAGCCGGGACGCTTCTCGTTCAACGTCAAGGGTGGACGGTGCGAGGCGTGCCGGGGCGACGGCACCCTGCGGATCGAGATGCACTTCCTCCCGGACGTCTTCGTGCCCTGCGAGGTCTGCAAGGGCCGCCGCTACGACCGCGAGACCCTCGAGGTCCGCTACAAGGGACGGACGATCTCCGAGGTGCTGGAGATGCCGGTCGAGGAGGCGCTCGAGTTCTTCGCCAACATCCCCGCGATCGCGGGGCACCTCCAGACGCTGTTCGACGTCGGCCTCGGCTACGTCCGTCTGGGCCAGCCGGCGACCACGCTCTCCGGTGGTGAGGCGCAGCGGGTGAAGCTGGCCAGCGAACTGAAGAAGCGCGCGACCGGGCAGACGGTCTACATCCTGGATGAGCCGACCACGGGCCTGCACTTCGAGGACATCCGCCGGTTGCTCGACGTGCTGCACCGCTTGGTCGACAAGGGCAACACGGTGATCGTGATCGAGCACAACCTCGACGTGATCAAGACGGCCGACCACCTGATCGATCTCGGCCCGGAAGGCGGCGTCGGGGGTGGTCGCATCGTCGCGGTCGGCACGCCCGAGGACGTCGCGGACGTCCCGGAGAGCTACACGGGCAAGTTCCTGCGGGAGCTCCTGCCGACCTGACCACCTCGACGGTCACTCCGGCCGGGCCTCGGGACCCCGTTGCAGCCGGAGCTCCGCGGTCTGGTCGCGTTGCGGCTCGCTCGGTGCGGCGTCGGCCCGGTCGCTTCCGGCGGTATCCCGCTGCTGGCGTCCCAGGTCCTGGCTGTCCGATGTCACCTCGCGGGTCAGCAGGGCGAAGCCGTGGTGCAGCCCACCGACGTCGACCAGACTGCTCGGCATGCGGATGCCCTCCTGGTCGAACGCCGCCTTGAGGCGTTCCCGGAGCTGCCGTACCAGGTCCCAGTTGCGCAGCGGCTTGGTCGGGATCGCGACCCGGATGGTGATGCCGTCGGCCCCCCAGTGTTGGACGCCCCAGATCTCGGGAGGACCGATCGCATCCGACCCCCAGATCGGGTCCTCGGTCAGATCCTCCGCGACCCGCCAGATGATCTCCCGGGCGGCGGGCACGTCGGTGTCCAACGCCATCGGCACGTCGAACGTGGCACGGGCCCACCCCTGCGAGAGGTTGCCCACACGCTGCACGTAGCCGTTGAGGACGTGGTGCACCACGCCGTCGACGTCACGGAAGGCGGTCGAACGCAGGCCCACCCGTTCGACCTGCCCGAGCTTGCCGTCGACCTCGATCCAGTCACCGACCCCGTACTGGTCCTCGATCAGCATCGCGATGCCCGCCAGGATGTCGCGCACCAGCTGTTGCGCACCGAAGCCGACGAGCACACCGATCAGGCCCGCACCGGCGAGCACCGGTTGCAGGGGGAGACCGATGCGGGCCAGGATCAGCAGGAACGCGGCGACCCACACGGCGAAGCTGAGCGCACCGCGCATCACCCCGGAGATGGCCTGCAGACGCTGGAATCGCCGGGTTCGGAACCGTTGAGTGTCCGACATCGCACCGCGCTCGATCGCACGGTCCAGTCGTTCCTCGATCCGTTGTTCCATCCGTGCGCTGAAGCGCAGTACGAACCGGCCGAGTAGGCGGGTCAACAGGTAGGCGCCCGCCAGGATCAGCAGGACGGCGAGCACGTTGTTGGCGATGCTCGCCGCCCGGGCGAGCACCTCGTCACCGGTGCGTTCGAGCACGATCGCGCACAGCCAGTCGGCTTCGATCCCCTCGCCGCAGACCCGGGCGACCTGGTCGTCCTGGGCCAGGATGGACGTGGACGGCGCGGACGCCGTCGAGCTTGTGGGCCACGGAGCTGTCACCGGTCGACCTCCTGCGAGCACGCCACGGGGAGGCTCCGTGGCGTCTGCCGTGCGAGCGTAGGCCGCGTGGGCACCCGTTACGCTCGACCGCGTGTCGAACCCTGCGCTCGCCTTCCGACCCGAACCGGGATCGATCCCGGATGCCCCGGGGTGCTACCTGTTCCGTGACGGGCACGGGCGCGTCGTCTACGTCGGAAAGGCCAAGTCCCTCCGGGCTCGGCTGGCGAGCTACTTCCAGGCCTGGTCGGGGATCGCGGCCCGGACGCGGGCCATGCTCGAGGCCGCGGCGTCCGTCGACTGGATCGTGGTCGACTCCGAGGTGGAGGCGCTCCACCTGGAGTACACGCTGATCCAGCGCCACC
>SKJX01000155.1 GCA_007121785.1 Nitriliruptoraceae bacterium | reverse complement strand
CGCCACGTAGGCCGCCTGGCCGATCTGCCCGTCGAACGCGGCCGCTGACGCGGTGTTGACGATCACGCCCCACTCCTCGCCCTCCGGCTCGTGCCGGACCACCTGCGCGGGATCCAGCCGGATGACGTTGAACGACCCGATCAGGTTCACCTCGACGACCTTGCGGAAGCCGTCCAGGTCGGCCGGGGTGCCGTCGCGCACGGTCCCGTCCACGTTGGCTTCCACGGGCTTCCGTCGCCGTGGGTCGTCTTGACCGCCACAACCTCGGCGTGGAAGTCACCGTTGTGCGACGCCTAGGCGGCGACGTGGGTGGCCTGCTGGCTCGAGCCGAACTGGCGGTCGATCGTGGAGGCCTGCGCGGACTCGGGGAAGCCGGCGCCGAGGGCCTCGTTGCGGCCGATGTTGAAGGTCTGTTCGCCCGCGGGGCTGACGCAGCCGGTGATGACGTTGTCGACGATGACGGCTTCATGCATGGCGGCTCCTCGCGAGCGGCCGGCAGGAGTAGCCTGGCGCACGAGAGATAGGGACGGATGATCCGGCCGGTCGGACCGAGCCGGCCACGGCCCGGGATGCGAGGAGTGAGGGATGTCGGGACCGCTGGTGGACATCCGGGTGGTCGAGCTCGGAGGGATCGGTCCGGGGCCGCATGCGGGGATGCTGCTGGCTGACCTCGGCGCGGACGTGGTCCGACTGGAACGGCCCGGGGGCGGGCTGGAGGTCGGCGATCCGGCGCGAGATCCGGTGCTGCGGGGCCGCCGCTCGGTGACGGTCGACCTGCGGGAGCCGACGCAACTCGACCAGGTGCGGACCATGCTCGACCACGCCGATGTGCTCATCGACGGGTTCCGACCGGGGGTTACCGACCGGCTCGGGTTGGGGCCGGAGGTCCTGGCCGACCGTAACCCGCAGCTCATCTACGGCCGGATGACCGGGTGGGGCGCGGACGGCCCGTGGAGCCAGCAGGCCGGACACGACATCAACTACCTGTCGATCACCGGTGTGCTGCACGCGATCCGCACCGACGACGCTCGCCCCACCATCCCCCTGAACCTCGTCGGTGACTATGGCGGCGGTTCGCTCTACCTCGTTGTCGGCATCCTGGCGGCCCTGCACGATCGGACGCGTTCCGATCGGGGCCAGGAGGTCGACGCCGCGATCGTCGACGGGGTCGCCAGCCTCGCGCAGCCAGTGTGGGGCATGCGCAGCCAGGGACTGTGGACCGACCGACCGGCGTCCAACCTGCTGGACTCCGGTGCGCCGTTCTACGACACCTATGCGTGTGCGGACGGACGGTACGTGGCCGTCGGTGCCCTGGAGCCGCCGTTCTACGCACAGCTGCTGGACGGGCTCGGCCTGGCCGATGCGGATCTGCCCGAACCGTACGACCCCACCGGCTGGCCGACGCTCCGCGAGCGGTTCACGGCCACCTTCGTGACCCGCAGCCGCGACGAGTGGGCGGAGGTCTTCGCCGGGACCGACGCGTGCGTCACCCCCGTCCTGACCTTCGAGGAGGCGCGGTCGAACCCGCACCTGGCCGAACGCGGCACGCTCGGGGAGGTCGACGGGGTCGTCCAAGCGGCGCCAGCGCCGCGGCTGTCGCGCTCGGTCGAGACGGAGCCGGGCCGTCCACCGCAACCCGGGTCGAGCGACCTCAGCGCGGTCATCGACGGCTGGGGCCGGGCGGATCGGTAGCGAGGGCGTCGAGGCGACCCCACCGCGACGGTCGAGGGCCACGTCGTCCGTCGCATCCACGGCCCACGCCGACGATCGGTCCGGCATGCTGGTCCCGCCGAAGGTCACCGTCGGTCGGAGGAGCAGAGATGAGCGGGAGCGACGAACTCGCCTACGTGGGGATGACCGAACTGGCGCAACGCATGCGGCAGCGCGACCTGTCGCCGGTCGAGGTGATGGATGCGTTCATCCATCGGATCGAGCACCGCAACCCGAGCCTGAACGCGTTCGTCCACCTGGCGTTCGACGAGGCACGACAGGGTGCGGCCGATGCCGCCGACGCGATCATCCGCGGGGACGACCTCGGTCCCTTGCACGGGGTCCCGGTCGCACTCAAGGACCTCTTCGATTTCAAGCCCGGCTGGCCGGCGACCCTGGGTGGGATCCGTGCGCTGAAGGACTTCTCGCTGGAGACCCACTGCGTGTTCGCCGAACGGGCGGAGCAGGCGGGCGCGATCCTCGTCGGCAAGACCAACTCGCCGGTGATGGGCTTCCGAGGCACCTGCGACAACCCGTTGTTCGGTGCGACGCGCAACCCGTTCGATGTGACACGGAACCCCGGAGGGTCGTCCGGTGGCAGCGCGGCCGCCGTGGCTGACGGCCTGCTGCCGTTGGCCGAGGGCAGCGACGGCGGAGGATCGATCCGGATACCGGCGGCCTGGTGCTCGCTGTTCGGGTACCAACCGTCGTTCGGCCGCATCCCGAGCGTGGTCCGACCGAACCTGTTCGGCAACACCATGCCGTTCCTCTACGAGGGCCCGCTGACCCGGAACGTCGAGGACGCGGCGGTGACCGTCAACGCGCTCGCAGGGTTCGACCGTCGCGACCCGTTCAGCTTGGACGGTGACGTGGACCTCACCGCGGCGCTCTCGACGTCGATCGAGGGCAAACGGATCGCCTACAGCAAGGACTTCGGGGTGTTCCCGGTGGACCGTCGTGTCGCAGCGGTGGTCGATGAAGCGGTCCTGGCGTTCGAGGAGGCGGGCGCCCACGTCGAGGAGATCGAGTTCGATCTGCCCTACGACCATCTGGAGCTCGCGGAGCTCTGGAGCCGCCACATCATGCTCGTCAACGTCGCCGCGCTCGAGAACTTCAAGGCCAACGGTCTCGACCTGATGGGGGACCACGCGGACGACTTCCCCATGAAGTACCGCGGCTGGGTCTCGCACGCGTACGAGCAGACGATGACGGACATCCTCGATGACTATCTGATGCGCACGACCGTGTTCGAGGCGGTCGCGTCGGTGTTCGCGACCTACGACCTCCTGGTGACACCGACCCTGGCGGCGATGCCGGTGGCGAACGCCTCCACGCCGGGTGAGACGGTGGGGCCGACCGTCATCGACGGCGTCGAGGTGGAGGAGCTCATCGGTTGGTGCATGACGTACTTCACCAACTTCTCCGGGAACCCAGCGGCCAGCATCCCGGCGGGGATGACCGACGGCCTGCCGGTCGGCATGCAGATCATCGGGGACCGTCACCGCGACGCCGATGTGTTCGCCGCCAGCGCTGCCTTCGAACGCCTCCGTCCCTGGGACCACGTCTACGCGCGCTGCACCGAGCGGTCCCTGGACCTGCCCGACGACCGTTGACCGTGCTCAGCGACCGGCATCGTCGGTAGGTACGGCCGCTGGGCCGCCCCGGAGGCGAGCTCCGGGGCGGCCCAGCGGGAGCGTCGGCGATGCGGCGCCCGCTCCGGGGTGGTCTTCTACTGGCCGCTGCCGCGGATGCGGAAGGCGACGCCGTGAATGTCGTTGATCACCTCGCCGTCGTCGTTGGTGGCTTCCGGCGGTGCGAGGAGGTCGACGGTCTCCCCGGTCTGAGCATCGACGATGAGGACGCCGGGGGCGTCCCCGGACGCGGCGTGCGGGGCGCCGGAGATCGGGGTCGGGCCCCGCTGGCTGATGTAGACCAGTGACCCGTCGGCGTTGAAGTCGAGGATGTCCGGGGTGTCGGAGACGTCGTCGTACTCCGCGATGACCTCGAGGGTCTGCGCGTCGACGACGATCGCGTTGTCGCTCGCCCGGTTGACCATCCAGTAGACGCTGCCGTCGGGGCTCAGGCGGATGCCGTGGGCATCGTGGCCGCGAGCGTCGCGGGGCTCACCGATCGGCTCCTTGGTGTCGGGGTCGAAGACGTACCACTCGCCGTTGGTGTTGGCGCCCTCGACGACCTCGCCGCTCCAGTTGACGATCGCCTGGTCGTCGGAGACCGACACGCCGCAGTTGGCCTTGACCTCGTCAGGGTCCCACCCGTGGGTGGCGGTACCGGAGGCCAGATCCAGGACGAACACCCCGCCGTCGGCCCACCCCGGGCCGAGGGTGACCCACGCCTCGGCGGAGTCGGTGGAGAACTGGTGGCACACCGCGCCGTAGGAGGGGTACTCCCAGTCGTTCTCGGCTTCGATGGGCGCGAGCAGTTCAGCGACGTCAAGTCGACGCCCGATCTGGAACGTCGGCTCGTCCGCGTCGAGGTCCAGCAGGATCTCGATCATCTGCTCACCTCCGATCGCGGCGACCCACGCGGCCGAGTCATCCGGGGTGACGGCGGCCATGTGGCTGCCTGGACCGGTCGCCAGCACGTCGACGACCTCCTTGGTCCGGGCGTCGATCACGATCGTGGAGGCGCCGGCGGTCGCGGCGATGAACGCGTAGCGCTCCTGGGAGTCGAACTCGATCATGTGCGGGACGGTGGCGTCGCCGGTCGGTGCATCCTCGAACCCGTCCGCTTGCAGCGCGGCCGGCGACAGGTCGATCGTGGACAGTTCGTCGCCGTCCTGGCCGTCGTAGACGTGGATCAGGTCCGTGCCCTGGTCGAGCGACCAGACCTCGCCGACCAGCGTCGACGGGGCGCGGTCGAGCAGCCGCACGATGGCGGTGGCGGCCTGGTCACGGCGGGTCGTTGCGCGCGGGGCGAAGGTGTCGGCGTCGCGGCCGACGAGCAGTCCGACCCCGACGGTGGCGTCGATGGCCGCCTCGTGGGTGCTGCCTTCGGGGACGTCGTCGAACCCGGCCGGCTCGGCCGCGACCGTGTCCCCGAGCACGAACTCCCAGGTCCGGACCAGCAGGGAGGCGAGTTGCTCGCGGGTGACGGGGTCGTTCGGCGCGAAGGTGTCGGCGTCCAGCCCGGCCACGATGTCCGCAGCGGCGAGGCGGTGGATCGCGTCGCCGTGGGTGTCGCCGGCGTCGTCGAAGGTGGGCTGCCCGGCCGTCGGGGGCAGCGGCACGTTGGCCTCGTCCAGCGTGCGGGCGAGCAGCGAGGCGACCTGGCCGCGGGTGACGTCATCAGCCGGATCGAAGGTCGTGTCGCTGGTGCCGCGGATCGCCTCGAGCGAGGTCGCGCAGCGGATCGCCGCCGCGTGGACGTTGGCGTCATCGACGTCCTCGAAGTCGGTCGCCGGTGCTCCGTCCGGGCAGGCGGTCCGGCCCTCGTCCTCGGCCGTCGCGGGCAAGGCCATCAGCGACAGGGTCAGGGCGGAGGTCAGGAACGTGGCGATGGATCGGCGCAGCACGCGGCAGCCTTTCGAGCGGGTGCGGTTGGGGTGCGGTGCAGCAGCGGTCGGCCGCTGGCGAGCCCCGTCGAGTCCGTGACGCTACGGAGGGCTGGGCCGCCCACCCCACGGGGAGCCGGGGGAACCGTGCGAACCGGTGGCCGGCATCGGCGACGCCCCCGGGGACGGGTCGCGATGGAGCGTCGGGTCGCTACGGTGGGTGCCCCGTCCGGGAGGTGCGACGGTGAGCGACGAACGCGACCTCGCATCCGCTCATGACGACCGGGCCTCGTCGGCCCCCGACGGCCGGTCCGCGTCGATGGGCGACGATCGGGCCGCGTCGATGGGCAACGATCGGGCCGCGTCGATGCTCGACGTCGTCCGGGCGGTCGTCGCCGACGCGCGTCCCTCCGCGGTCACACCGGCGGTGCGGCTGGACTCGCGGTTCGACGCCGACCTCGGTCTGGACAGCCTCGCGGTCGCCGAGCTGCTGGTCCGCGTCGAGGAGACGTTCGGTGCGTCGCTGTCCGACGAGACGCTGGTGCGTGTCGAGACCCCCCGTGACGTCCTGGACGAACTGGCGACCGCCCCGCTGGCCACGACCCGCGGAACCGATCGGCCGCGGACGCCGCTGGTGTCGACGGGCGCGGCGGGTGGTGTCGCCCCGGGGGAGGCGGGCAGCCTCGTCGAGGTGCTGGCGTGGCACGCCGATCAGCAGCCGGACCGCACCCACATCCGCCTGCTCGTCGACGGCGGTGCGGACGAGCAGCTCACCTACGGCCAGCTGTGGCACGAGGCCGGGGTGGTCGCGGCCGGCGTGCGCCAACGTGCGGTGGCGCCAGGAGCCTCGGTCGGGATCATGCTGCCGACCAGCCGCGAGTACTTCCTGGCCTACTTCGGGATCCTGCTGGCCGGGTGCGTGCCGGTGCCGATCTACCCGCCGGCGAAACCGTCCGCCCTGGAAGAGCACCTGCGCCGTCAGACGCGGCTCTTGGACAACGCGCGGGCCGCGATGCTGATCACCGTGCCCGAGGCACGCCCCCTGGCACGGCTGGTCGCCCCCAACGTCGCGACGCTCCAGCACGTGGTGACCGTCGCGGATCTGCAGATCCACGCCGCCCCGCTGCACCCGACGATGCCCGACACCCACGCCACCGCGCTGCTGCAGTACACCTCGGGCAGCACGGGCGACCCGAAAGGGGTGGTGCTCAGCCACGCCAACCTGCTGGCCAACATCCGGGCGATGGGCCAGGCCGGCGACATCGACGAGACGGACGTGCTCGTCAGTTGGTTGCCGCTGTACCACGACATGGGGTTGATCGGCTCCTGGCTGCTCAGCCTCTACTTCGGGTTGCCGTTCAACGTGATGTCACCGGTGGCGTTCCTCGCCCGCCCAGCCCGGTGGCTGCAGGCCGTCTCGACGTACGGCGGCACGCTGTCCGGCGGGCCCAACTTCGGCTTCGAGCTGTGCCGGCGCCGGATCGACGATGGCGACCTCGATCAGGTCGATCTGTCCAGCTGGCGCATCGGTTTCAACGGTGCCGAGCCGGTCAGCCCGGAGACCGTGACCGGGTTCATCGAGCGGTTCGCCCACGTCGGACTGCGGCCGGGAGCGATGACCCCGGTGTACGGCCTCGCCGAGACCGCCGTGGCGCTGACGATCCCGCGGCTGGGTCGTGGTCCGGTCATCGACCGGATCGCGCGCGAGCCGTTGGCCACGTCCGGTCGAGCGACCCCCGCGGCCGACGACGACCCGGCGCCCGTCCGGCTCGTCGCCTGCGGTCGTGCCTTGCCCGGCCACGAGGTCCGCATCGCCGACGACCACGGCACCGCGCTGGGGGAGCGGCAGGAGGGCCGCGTGGAGTTCCGGGGCCCGTCGGCGACCGCCGGCTACCTCCGCAACCCGGAGGCGACCGCGCGGTTGTTCGACGGCGACTGGCTGGATTCGGGCGACCTGGGCTACCTCGCCGACGGCGAGCTGTACCTCACCGGTCGGGTCAAGGACGTGATCATCCGGGGCGGCCGCAACCTGCACCCGAGCGAGCTCGAGGAGGCGGTCGGCGACCTCGACGACGTCCGCAAGGGTTGCGTGGCCGTGTTCCCGACCGTCGACCCGGACTCGGGCACCGAACGGCTGGTGGTGCTGGCTGAGACCCGGGTCAGCGACCCGGACGAGCGCGAACGGCTGCGCCGCGAGGTCAACCAGGCCGTGATCGACGTGGTTGCTGGACCGCCCGACGAGGTGGTGCTGGCCGGCCCAGGTGCGGTGCCGAAGACCTCCAGCGGCAAGGTCCGGCGCAACGATGCCCGGACACGCTACGAGCGTGGCCAGCTCGGGGACGCCCGTCCGGCCGTGTGGTGGCAGGTGGCCCGGTTGACGCTCACCAGCCTGCCGTCGCGGGCGCGCGAGATCGGCGGCAAGCTCACCGGCGGGGTGTACGGCGCGTACGTCCACGTGCTGTTCCTGCTGACGGCCGTGATCGTCTGGCCGCTGGTGGCGGTGGTGCCAGGGTTGGCCCGGCGCTGGGCGATCGTGCGCCGCGCCGGCCGCCTGTTGCTGGGTCTGGCGGGCATCCGCATCTCGGTCAGTGGGACCGAGTCGCTGCCTACCGAAGGGTCGTTCGTCGTGGTGGCCAACCACGCGAGCTTCATCGACCCGCTGGTGCTGGCGCTGGCGCTGCCCGAGCCGCCCGTGTTCGTCGGTGCCGGTGGGCTGGCCAAGCGCCCGCTGGTGCACCGGTTCGTTCAACGGCTGGGGACCCGGTTGCTGCAGCCGGGTGACCGGGCCGAGCGGGTGGAGGAGAGCCGGGCGTTCGCGGAGTTGGTGGGTTCCGGACAGCACGTCGCGTTCTTCCCGGAGGGTCGCCGCTCGCCGACACCGGGCCTGGAACCGTTCCGGATGGGGGCGTTCCTCACCGCTGCGAACGCGGGCGTCCCCGTGGTGCCGATCGCGCTTCGCGGCACCCGGGAGGTGTTGCCGGTCGGTCGTCGACTGCTGCGACGCGGCTCGATCGGGGTGTCCATCGGGGAACCCGTCAGCGCCGGGACCGGTGGCTGGGCTGGTGCCGTCGAACTGCACGGCGCTGCGCGGAGCGTGCTCATCCACCACCTCGACGAGCCTGACCTGGCCTGATTGCCGCACCCTGTCGGTCCACCGATCGGACCGGTGACGGGGTTCGGCCGTACTGCACCGGCCTGATCGGCAGGTGCGGCCACCGCCGTTCGACCGTCGCCGGTCGGCCAGCCGGCTAGGTGGTCAGCCGTACGGGCAGCGGACCAAGCCAGGCCGCAGGCGCGGGTGGCCGGGCTTACGGTCGTCTGAACACGAGCCGCCGTGACCGGGGACGGAGGCAGGGGGAGGCCAGCCATCGAACTCGGAAGCTCCGACGACCTCGTCCTGCTGGTGTCGGCAGGAGCGGCGCTGCTGCTGTTGCTGGCGGCCGTCGTGGAGCGGTCCCGCCACCGGCGACGGCTCGCACGGATACCGGTGCGGATCAGCGTCAACGGCAGCCGGGGCAAGTCGACCGTGACCCGCCTGCTGACCGGCGCCCTCGCGGCCGGCGGCCGTCGACCGATCGGCAAGACCACGGGCACGGCCGCCCAGCTCGTGCTCGGGTGGGACGGCACCACCGAGGACATCCACCGACGCCCGGAGGGTCCCAACATCGGGGAGCAGCGGCACCTGGTCCGCCGCGCCACCGCCGAGCAGGCCGACACGGTCGTCGCCGAGTGCATGGCCGTCACGCCCGAGTACCAGCTGACCTTCCACCGGGAGCTCCTCGACATCAACGTGCTGGTCATCACCAACGCCTGGGCCGACCACCTCGAGGAGATGGGCCCCACGGTCGACGACGTCGCCGAGGTGCTGGCCGACTCGATCCCGTCCGGCGGTGTCGTGGTCGTACCGGCCGACCGGCACACCGGGACCTTCCGGGCGGTCGCCGACGCCCGCGACGCGACCCTGGTCGTCAGCGACGCCGATGCGGTCACCCCCGAGCAGCTCGTGGGGTTCGAGCACCTGGTCCTTCCCGAGCATCTCGCACAGGTGCTGGCCGTGACCCGGGAGTTCGGGATCGATGACACCGTCGCGTTGCGCGGGATGCGCGACGCCCCCGCCGACCCGTACGCCACCCGGCTGCGCGAGATCGGCGACCCGGACGACCCGGCGCTGTTGGTCAACGCCTTCCCAGCCAACGATCCCACCGCCACGCTGGCGGTGTGGGACCACGTCGTCGGGCAGGGTGCACCCGCCGACGGGCTCCTGGTCATCATGAACTGCCGCGAGGACCGCATCGCGCGGACGAAGTTGTTCGCTCGCGACGTCCTCCCGCACCTGCCGATCGAGACCCTGGTCGTGACGGGTTCAGCGACGCGGGCGGTCCACAAGCAGGTGGATGCGGGGGCCATCGACGCGGACACCGTGATCGATCTGACCGACGCGGACACCGCCACCGTGATGGACCACCTCAACGACCGACTGCACGGGCGGGTCGTGCTGGGCGTGGGCAACCTCCACGGCGGTGGGGCCGAGCTGGTCGCCGAACTCGAAGCGTGGGATGTCGCGAACGCGCCCCAGCGGAAGACCTCGTAGATGTTCGGGACCGAGCTGTACCTCTCCCTGGTGATCGGCGTGGTCGTCAGCCTGATCTACGCCGAACGCACCGGTGTGATCCCGGCTGGCCTGGTCGTGCCGGGCTACCTCGCGCTGGTGTTCGACCAGGTGATCTTCGTCACGTTGATCTTCCTGCTGAGCTTCCTGACGTTCCTGATCGTCGACCGGGGGATCTCGCGGGTGGCGATCCTCTACGGCCGGCGGCGCTTCGTCGCGATGCTGAGCGTCGGGATCGTGTGCAAGCTGATCTTCGATGCGCTCTACCCGGCGATGCCGTTCGAGGTGTACGAGTTCCGTGGCATCGGAGTGATCGTGCCGGGGCTGATCGCCAACGCGATCCACCGGCAGGGCGTGCCCCACACGGTGTTCTCCACGGTGCTGCTGTCTGGCGTGACCTTCCTCGTGGTGTTCGCGGTCGGGCTGGTGGCCTGGTGACCGACGTCACCGCTCACGCCGATGCGCCGGTCGGCCTGCGGGGCCGGCTGCAACGCCGGCTGCGCCGCGACCGCCGTCGGGCGGCCCGGCACGCGACCATCGGGGGTGCCATCGCGCTCGCTGCGGTGCTCGGCGGACAGCTGTCGACGCAGATCGAGACGGCACCGGCGGTCGCTGACGGTCCGATCGGCGACGACGATGCGGTGTTCTCCGCCGCGATGGTCGGTGACGTGATGTTCGGCCGGCACGTCGAGCGGGTCATCGAACGGCACGGGCACGATGCGCTGTTGCACGACGTGGAACCCTGGCTCGAGGGTGACTACGTCAGCGCCAACCTCGAGCAGGTCATCAGCGACGAAGACGACCTGCCCGAGGCCGACAAGCTCATCCACCTGTCCAGCGGCAGCGAGGCCGCGGCCGCGCTGGCCGGCGCGGGGTTCACGACGGTCAGCCTGGCGAACAACCATGCGATGGACCACGGCATCCCGGGGCTACGGGACACGATCGAAGCCCTCGATGATGTCGGTATCGCCCACGCCGGTGCCGGCGTCGACCTCGATGAGGCGGTTCGTACCGACTATCAGGAGCACGGTGACCTGACCGTTGCGACGCTGTCGTTCACCGACGCGTTCGTGGAGGGGTTCATCGCGCGGTCCTTCCAGGGTGGGGTCCTCCAGGCGGATCCCGGCACCTTCGGGCCCCTGATCCAGCAGGCCGACCAAGAGGCCGATCTGGTCATCGCGCACTTCCACTGGGGTGAGGAGTACGACCTCTCACCCAACGCCGATCAGCGTGAGCTCGCCAGGTTCGCGGCGGAGGCTGGCGCGGACATCGTCGTCGGCCACCATCCCCACGTGCTGATGCCGGTGGAACGCATCGACGACACCTTGGTCTTCTACAGCCTTGGCAACTTCGTGTTCGACCAGGGCTGGTCGCGAACCCGCGAGTCGGCGATCGCCCGCTACCACCTGGGTGCCGACGGCACCGCCCGGGTGGAGCTGCTCCCGGTCTACCTACGGGAGGCCAGCCCCCAGCGGCTGGACGGCCCGTTGGATGCCTACCGGCGAGCTCGCATCTTCCAGCGGCTGCGTGGTGACGAACTCGACTGGGAGCGGGACGGCACCGCGTTGGTCGCGGAACTCGACCATGGCCACGTGCTCGAAGGGGCGCAGCCGTGACCGACCGTTGGCTGAACTACGTCCTGTCGGTCCTGGTGATCGTCGGCCTCGTCGTGGTCACCCTGCACGAGCGTCCCCGGCTGGCCGAACAGCGTGCCGAACTGCTCGACCAGGACGCGGCTGTGGGCGACGAGGCCCCGTCGGGTGACCCGGACGACCGCGACCCGCTCGAGCTGCGCCCCCGCGCGGACGGCGAGGGAGCGGGGTCGGCCGATGGCGCCGACTCGGCCGAGGCCGACGAGGACGCCGAAGAGGAGACCGGCAGCTACGGCGTCAGCGCTGGCCACCCGCTGGCGGTCGAGGTCGGCATGACCGTCCTGGACGCCGGCGGCAACGCGGTGGACGCGGCCGTGGCGGTCTCCTACGCGCTGGGGGTCGTGGAACCTTTCGGCTCCGGTCCCGGTGGTGGTGGCGCGCTGGTGCTCCACGAGCCCGGGACCGAGCCGGTCGCCTACGACTACCGCGAGATCGCGCCACCCAGCGGTGAGGTCCCGGCTGCCGACGTCGGCGTGCCCGGCTTCGTCGCCGGCATGCAGCACGTCCACGACGGACACGGCAGCATCGAGATCGCCGACCTGATCGAACCGGCGGCCCGGCACGCCGAGGACGGGTTCGAGGTGGACGAGTACCTGTACGACCGGTTGACAGCAGCGGGTGGGCGGTTGCCGATCCACCTGGTTCCGGGGCTCTTCCCCGACGGGCAGCCGATCGAACCGGGGGAGACGTTGCGCCAACCCGAGTACGCCGACGCGCTCCGCGCCATCCAGGACCAGGGCCCGG